>JBGQCU010000008.1:0-33571 GCA_041495495.1 Candidatus Limnocylindria bacterium | reverse complement strand
GCCGAGCCGGAGGGGCCGGAGCTGACCCGGCGCGAGATCGAGATCCTGCAGCTGGTCGCCGACGGCCTGAGCAACAAGGAGGTCGGCAACCAGCTGTTCATCACCGAGGGCACGGTCAAGAACCATGTCCACAACGCGCTGGAGAAGCTGCACCTGGAGAACCGGATCCAGGCCGCCGCCTACATGATCCGCCAGGGGTTGGGGCACCGGCCGGAGGGCTGAGGGAGCCCGCGTCACCCCGCAAGCCGGGGTCATGGCCCGACCGATACCCCATGGGTAGAGGACCGCTGCCCAAGATTGTGTCGCCCTGGGGATGGAATGCGTCCGGTGGCAGGCCTAGGGTTTCCCTCATGCACACCTCGCAGCAGGACGAGGACGCGGCGCCCCCCATGCCCGGGCCCACCACGGTGGCCGTCCTCTACCAGCATCCGCTGCTCGGAGAGGGCCTTGCCCGGCTCCTCTCCGGCGAGCCCGGCCTGGAGGTGACGTCGGTGCGCACCGTCGATGTGCTGGCCTCGGAGGTGCCGATCACGCCAGCGCCCGACGTCGTCATCCTGGAGCGCAGCGAGCCTGACCACGCGCTCGAAGTGATGCGGTTCGCGCCGGATGCGCTCGTCATCGAGGTGAGCCTCGATCCCGGCCCTACGGTGACCTATCACCGCAAGGAGATCTCGGCTCGGCCCGAAGGTCTCCTGCGTGCGATCCGGGAGGTCCGCCGCGTTGGGCGCAGCGGGCCGGCCGGGACGGTCGCGGTCGAGGGCCCCGCCTCGAGGTAGGGAGCTCGCGAGGCGCAGCGATCCATCGGGACCAGGGTGCACAGGGGCACCTGTACCCACGTTCTATCGGACGGCGGATAGGAACCAGCGCCGTGCTCGGCGACCATGACCTTGGATCGGCATCCCGGTCGGGTTTGCCGTGCGGAACAGAAGGCGCCTCGTGACTCCAATCGGATCCCTTGCGAACATCCCGGAAGGCCAGCTGGACCGACTGATCAAGCGGATCGGCCTGATCCTGCTGGCCGGCGCTCTCGTGTTCGTCGGGTTCTACCTCTTCGATCGGTGGCGCCCGGCCACCCCGCCGATCGTGGACCAGCGCCTGGCCGCCCTCGAGCAGGCGGTGCGGACCGACCCGAACGACATCGCGAAGCGCGGCGAGCTCGCCGACGCCTACGTCGTGAAGGGCCGCTTCCAGGACGCCGTCACCCAGTACAGCGCCATCCTCGAGACGGGAAAGGCCGTGGAGCTCGCACGGATGGGTCGCGCAGCTGCCTACATGGGCCTCAAGCAGTACGACCCTGCGGCGGAGGACTACCGGGCGGTCGTCGATATCGCCAAGGATGGCGAGATGGCCAACGTCGACCCAACGCTCGAGGCGGCCTACTACAACCTGGGCTCGATCGCGATGAAGCAGGACAAGGCGGCGGCTGCGATCCCGTTCCTCGAGAGCGCGCTTCGGATCAAGCGCTCCGATGCCGACGCGCTCTTCCTGATCGGCCAGGCCTACGGTCAGACCGACGCGACCGACAAGGCGGAGATCGCACTGCGCCGCGCCGTCGCCTTCGTTCCGATCGGGTGGAGCCAGCCGTACGCGGCCCTCGCGGACGTCTTCTCGAAGGCCGGCAGGACGGCGATGGCCGCGTGGGCGAACGCCATGGTGGAGCTCGCATCCGGCAAGGGCGATGCGGCCGAGCCGCGCCTCAAGGCGCTGGTGGACAGCGAAGCGGCCCTCGATGCGTCGATCGGGCTCGGTCTCCTGTACGAGACCCGGGGTGACACCGCCGCCGCCGCCGAGTGGTACACGAAGGCGCTCGCCCTGGATCCCGCCAACGACGCGGCCCGGCTCGGCATGACCCGCGTCGGGGCCATCCCGACTGCCGCCGAGGGGACGACCCGATGACCGCCGGGGTGACGACCAGGCCGCCGGGCGCGGCGCCCGAGGCGGAGCGCGGTCAGGCTCCCGGACGCCGCCGCCGGCGGATCAAGGAGCTCGAGCTCGCCCTCCTCCTCCTGCTGCTCATCGTCTTCATCTGGATCGTCGTGTGGTACCTGCTCTTCCGCCAGCCGATCAACCCGCTCCCGCCCATCCCGGTCTCGCAGATCCCGACCTACTCGACGAGCGTCTATGGCGCGACACGGCCGATCGGAGTCGCGGTGGATCCCTCGGGGGACCGGATCTACGTCACGCAGGGGGCCGCCACTGCCGAAGGGATCATCTTCGACGGTCGCGGCAATGCCATCGGGAAGTTCGCCGTGCCGGCCGCGCTCGGGGGCAGCCACCAGCCGGCCTACGCCGCCGTGGACCCGGTCAACGAGGAGCTCTACGTCTCGGATCGGCTGGCGGGGACCATCTACATCTACGATCGGGACGGGGGATACCTGCGCGAGCTGTCGCTCGCCAAGCCCCGCTCGGGCTGGCAGCCGATGGGCCTGACCTTCGATGCGGCCGGCAACCTGTACGTAACCGACCTCGCCGGCCCGGTGATCGTGGAGATCGATCGGGCGGGCAGCATCGTGCGGACCCTCGGGCAGGGCGAGAACCTCAACTTCCCGAACGGCGTGGCCATCGACAAGGCCGGCAACGTCTTCGTGACCGACAGCAACAACGGTCGGCTGCTGATGTACGGCATGGACGGCAAGGTCGTGGCTCGGGTGGGGCGCGGCGTGGGACAGGGGGCCCTGGGGCTCCCCCGCGGACTGACGATTGACTCATCCGGCCGCGTGTTCATCGCCGACACGACCGCGCAGAGCGTCTTCATCTACGGCATCCCGGTCGTCGCCGCCCCAGCCACGACCGCAACGGCCGGGCACCTGGTCCTCTGGTACGTCGGGCGACTGCCAATCTGGGGCATCAGCCCGCAAGGCGTTGGGGTGCAGGGCCGGCCGGTTCAAGCCAAGTTCGAGTTCCTGGGGTCCTTCGGGGAGCCGGGCATCTCCGATGCCCAGTTCCAGTTCCTCAACGGCGTAGCGGTCGATGGGCGCGGCCGCGTGTATGTAGCCGACACGTTCAACGATCGCATTCAGATTTGGAGCTACTAGTCGTGATTCAGCAGGAGGTGACTCGAGTCAGAGAAGCGCCGCCGACTGTGGCGGCTCGTCCAAACAGACACCGACAGAGCAAAGGAGAAAGGAGGTGGGAACAGTGAGGCGATTCTGGTTCCTTCTGGCAGGAGCCGCGCTGTGGCTGTTCCTCTTCGTCATCCCTGCCCTGGCCGACGGTGGACCCCACATGGTCCTGGTCAACAGCGGATCGTCGACCCTTACGGCCGACAGCTGCGCCGGATGCCACCGGGCCCACACCGCCCAGGGTGAATTCCTCCTCAAAGCGTCGAGCGAGGAGGCGTTGTGCCTCTCGTGCCACGGCAGCTCCAGCAATGGAGCCACGACCAACGTGGAATTGGGTGTCCAATTCCGTCCGGCGGGCGACGGCACTCGCACCGGCGTTGAGCTCGGCGCCCTGCGTGACGGCGGGTTCCTGACGGCGTACATCAATGCCTCCGCGCCGACACGCCTCACCTACCAGCGCGGCTGGAACGACTCGCCGTTCAATCTCGTGGCGGCCATCTCCACGCGCCCAAAGGTGGGCGCGATCGGAACCGCCGGCACCCTCGGCACGGCAGAGAACACCACGTCGGCCCATATCGACATCGTCGATCCGACGAACCTGACCAATGGCATCGCCGACCAGCAGACCGTCTGGGGCAAGGGCGTAAGTGGGCTCGGCACGGCTGCCGTGACGCTCACCTGCGTCGACTGCCACAACCCGCATGGGAACGGCAACTACCGCATCCTGCGGCCCGTCCCCGGCCTCGAGTCCGATCCGCTCGGCTCCCCGACCTCGGTCGAGGTCGTGGCGACCTACGCCAACGCGGACACGATCGTCATGTCAACCCAGCACGGCCTGGTTGCCGGCGACACGGTCCAGTTCTCGGGCTCCGTCGCGAACCTGGCCAACGCACCGACCACCTACGTCGTGACCTCGGTCGTCAACGGCTTCACCATCAAGGTGGCGACCGCCCTGGCCGCCACGGGTGCAACGACCGCGTTCGACATCAATGCGAACTGGACCGGCAGCGGGCTGGTCGTCCGCACCAGCGTCTCGGTCGCCGACGTCCCGGTGGATCCGGACGGCCTCCCTGGTAACGGGATCGAGAACCCGACCAAGAACTACACCATCCTCCAGACCAAGGGCAGCCAGGGCGTCAACTTGACGTACCTCCTCTATGCCCGCGATGTCGTCAACGCTCTCGGAGCGACGGGCGTCGCCGCCAACCAGCTCCCGGTGAACATCCATGCCGTTCTCCAGTCGGGTACGACCTACGTCTTCGAAACCGATGGGAATGTCGCGCATGGCCTCGCCGTCGGTGACCTCGTCACCATGTCGGGAAGTGGCTTCGGTGGCTTCACTCCATCGGCCAACCCGTACACCGTCGCGGCTGTCTCGTTCTCGGGCAGCTACTACCTCAATCGTTTCACGCTCGTCGGCGTCACGCTGACCAGCGCCGCCGGAACCGGTTCGGTCGTCCGCAACGGGATCCCCGGCGACTACAGCGCGACGGGCGGCGACTACTTCCACCGCACCGTGCCGTGGAACCCGACGCTCGTGAACCCGTCATGCGATCCGCTCACCTCGACCGGCTCGGAAACGACCGCCTCGAGCAACAACGGCATCTACTGCGGCGCGGCAAATGACGCGCCGAATGGTCGTCCCAACGCAATCCTGGCAGTCGGGAACGCGGCGTCCGCCGCGGTGCTCGGCCAGCAGGCCTTCAACGACCAGATCTCAACGTGGTGCAGCCAGTGCCACACCCGCTACTACTCGAACACCAACCAGCAGTCCGGCACGCTGGAGCCGAGCGCCGCGCTGTCGGCCATTCCGCTGGCGAGCAGTTCGGGTGCAAATATCTCGATCGCTACGTACGCGCCAACCGGCGTCAGGTACGGCGGACCGGGGTACGGTGACAAGGTCACCTTTGCCGGGACAGGGAACGCGATACTCGACAGCAACGAGTTTCTCGTGATCGCCACCGGTACGGGGACCTTCCAGGTCACCCTAGCCACCAACACCCTCGGGGGCGCGGCGTTCGTGCCCGCTCCGACGATCAGCACTGGAACCTTCACCCGTACCTACCAATGGTCGGCCGCCAGCTGGTGGTATCCGCGGAACCAGGTGGTCCCGACCGACCCGTACCAGTTCCAGCACCAGACGACAACCAACCGAGCCTGCGTCACGTGCCACGTGTCGCATGGCTCCAATGCCCTGATGACCGGCCAGAACGGAACGGACTTCTCGGCCCAGGTCCCATACCCGGGCGGGACGTACAACGGCTCGGTCGTCTCCTACAGCAGCCGGCTCCTGAAGGTCAATAACCGCGGCACCTGCCAGATGTGCCACGACCCGACAGGGACCGTCGCGGCTGGAACGCTCAGCGGCGTCGCCCAGCCGGTCCCATGACCTAGCCAACCTCCCGGTGGCCGCCGCCCTCGACGGCGGCCACCGGACCTCCAACCCGAGCGAGGATCAGATGACACGAACGTCCGGCCGACCCGCAGGTGGGGGCGGCCGGTTCATCATCTTCGGCAGGCTTCGGCCATCCCGCCCGCCGCAGGCGTTCCAGGTCGTGGGATCGCTGCTGGTCGTGTTCCTGCTCGCTTTCACATCCATCGTCCCCGCGGCGCGGGCGATCGATGCCAGCCTCGATCCCTCGCCATCCGCGACGCCGGGCCCGTCGGCCGATCCCTCTGCCCCGCCGGCGCCGAGCGCGACCGCGGAGCCTACGGCGTCGCTCACCCCGGATCCCACCCCGGATCCCACCGCCGTCCCAAGCGCGTCCCTCGATCCCGGCGCGAGCCCATCGCCCGGTCCGGCGCCGACCGACAGCCCGCCACCTGATCCAACAGCAGTGCCGACTGACAGTCCGCCATCCGACCCGACCCCCGCGCCGACGACCGCCCCGCTTGGGCTGCACGTCGACCATGCCTGGGTTGACACCGTCGACACCCGGACCGCGGCCATCGAACCGGGAGCCCTGGACGGGGCGGCGACCGGCTTCGATCGCGGACGCCAGTACATCGTCCGTTTCCGGGTCGTCAACGATGCGCCTGGACCGGCCATCATCGACCCGGTCGTCGAGTTCGGGCGAGGGGTCATCCCATCCACGTGGGTCGTTCTCCCGGCTGTCGATCCTGTCCGGGGACTGCCCTACTATTCAGCCTCGAACGTCCGGCGCGGCGAGCCACCCGGCGTGACGTCGATCGCGATCGGCGACCTGCGACTCGCGACGAGCCCCGCTGCCGCCGCTCTCCCTGCGACCGGCGTTGCGCACGCTGGGGTCAACCCGGGCCCGCGCATCGTGCTCCAGGCGGGGGAGTTCACTGAGCTGAGCTTCACCATCCGGGCGACCGCCGACGCCGACTGGCTGGCCACCTATACCGTCCGGCTGGCGAACGGCGTTGCGCCCATCGCCGGCGAGGGGGTCGCGACGCTGACGATGCGCGACAGCCCCCCGGTCATCCTGAGCCCGGGCCAGCGTTTCGGGATCGACGTTCCCCAGCCGATATCGGCTGGCCCCTCTCGCGCGTCGGTCACCGGTCGTGCCGGCAGTGGGCTGGTTGCACCCCTGATTACCCTCGGCCCGACGTCGGGTTCGCCACACGGCTCCTACTCGCTGACGACCGATGCCTGCGCGGCCTGCCATTCGACGCACACCGCTCCGAGTATCACGCTCATCGCCCGCCCCGCGCCGCAGTCCAACATCTGCTTCACCTGCCACGATGGGACCGGCGCCTCCTCGAACATCGCGGCGCAGTATTCGGACCCGACCGTTCCGGCGAACAACGCATCGACAGGCTCGTACTACGCCCACCCGGCAACGACGTTGTCGAGCCACGCCAGCGACCGAGATCCCAACGAGTTCGCGGGACGGCTCGACCGGCATGCGGCGTGCGCCGATTGCCACAACCCACATGTCGCGGACGGAAGCCTCGCGACCGAGACGACCGGCGGCTGGCTCGCCTCCGGCGCGCTGAAGGGCGCCTCCGGGGTCGCGGTCGTGAACGGAGCCGCCGGAACGACTCCTTCGTTGACCTGGGCGTCGACATCGGAGTTCGAATACGAGCTCTGCTTCAAGTGCCACTCCGGGTTCACGCAGCTGAAGCCACAGACCGCGGGACCGTCCACCTGGGCGCTCGACAAGTCGGTCGAGCTGAACCCGAACAACCTGTCGTACCACCCGGTGGAGGCTCCGGGTACGAACACGACCGTCGAGATGCAGGCAAGCCTCGACGGGAGCTCTCCGTACAAGCTCTGGAACTTCAGCACCGGCTCCACGGTCCGCTGCGTCAACTGTCACGGCGACTCGCGACTCGCCACGCCGGGCTCGCCACCGGTCGCGGGAGCGAGACTTACTCCGCACGCGGTGCCCAACCGTGGGATGCTCATCGCAAACCTCCGTGATCGGGCGCTCAAGGGTCCGTTCGAGCTCTACAACGCCTCGGACTTCGCGCTCTGCTATGTCTGTCACGAGGAGCGCCCGTTCGTGAACCTCGCCCTGACTGCGCCCATCGACACCCGGTTCCCCCCGCACGCCTGGCACCTGAACCGCATCGCGGCGGGCATCGGTCCGGACGGGGGGACAGTTGACGACGATGGTGCGGGGCGCGGGAATGCGCTGTGCGCCGAATGCCATTTCCGGACGCACGGCACCACCTACCCGGTTGACGGCCAGGCACCCACGACGCGGCTCGTCAACTTCGCGCCGGATGTCCAGCCCTACGACGGGTTCAATCCCCTGCTGGTCGGGAAGCTCGAGTGGAACGCGGCGACAGCGACGTGCACGCTCAGGTGCCACGGCGTCAACCACGCGGCCTGGTCCTACTGATCTCCCGCGAGAGCCGGCTGATTGACGGCCGGCACCTACCCGCTCGATACACGGGCGCCTATATCCTCCGGCGCCTCCGCCGCGGCGGTCCGTGCAGGCCTCTATCCGAATCATGCCGCCCGGCGGATGTTCCTCGCCCTCGCTGAAATTGACAATCGATCCAACAAGAGAGCTGCGCGCGGAACGGATATCTGCGCCAAAGGTAGGAGCAGCAGATGGATCGATCGAAGGACCTGGCCGGGGCCGTCGTGCCCAGCGGCCACCGAGACTCGCTTCACGGCGCCGCTGCGGCACTCATCGTTCTCACCCTCCTGACCGGCTCGGCGCTCACGTCGTGCTCGGCCGCGCACGACTCGTCGAGCGGCGCGGGCGCGACGATGCCGACGATGGACGCCAGCACGCATGTGGCCGTGGGCCAGGCGCCGGCCGATGCCGCCGAGGCCTGGGCTGCCAAGCCGGCGTTCGTGAGCGTCAACCAGGAGACCGAGGAGGCGTACGCATTCGCGCTCTACCACCCTGAGGTCCTGAGGTGGATGCCCTGCTATTGCGGCTGCGCGGCGATGAACCACCGCAGCAATCTCGACTGCTACCTGCGGCCGACGGTGGTCGGTGGCGGGACGACCTTCGAAGAGCACGCCTCGTACTGCGACCTGTGCGTGAAGATCACGCTCCTCACGAAACACAGGTATGCGCAGGGAGCGTCCCTCGCCGCGATCCGCCAGGCCGTGGACCAGACCTTTGGTGGTGCCGCTCCCGGCACCGAAACCGATCTCCCGCCGGCATGAGCGAAGCCGTCTGATGGGCACCCGATCGAAGCCGACGCGTCTCGAGGCCGAGCTGCTGGCGCGCCTGGGCCTCGCGCCTGACGCCACTTCGCAAATGGTCGAGGCGGCGCACGACGGGCTGGTCGCCTACCTGGAGACAGCGCCGCTCAACCTCCGGCCCTGGGCGCACCGCCAGATCGAGACGGTGGACGACGCCTTTGCGCTCCTCTCCGATCCGACCATCGACCGCTCTGCCGAGCTTACGGCGGCCTCCGCCGCGACCGCTCCCTCCCTACCGGGGACGGTCGCGGCCGGAGGTCTCACCACGGACGAAGAGGAAGAGGACCTCGATGAGCTCGCCGGCCTCCACCCCGCCACCCAGAAAGGTCGCGGCAAGGCGACGCGGCAGGCAGGGACGCCCGCGCCATCACCGGCCGTCGGCCAGCGCCGGTTCAAGCGCCTCGGGATCGGAGCGGGCGTCGCCGTCGGCGCTGTCGTGATCGCGGTCGCCGTCTTCAACATGAACGGCGGCCCGGGCATCCCGCCGATCAACGGCACACCGAACCCCGATACGTCCGCGGCTCCCTCGCTGGACCTTGCACAGGTCGGCGACCTCATGCAGAAGATCGCCACCGACCCCAGGGACACGGCCTCGTTCCTCGCCCTCGGCGCGCTCTACTGGAACAGCGCGGACTACCAGACGTCGGCTGACTTCATGAGCAGGATCCTCGCCTACGACCCGACGAACGCGGACGCTCTCGTCGGGCGCGGTGCCGCGCTCTACAAGCTGGGCGACGGGGCCAGCGCCGAGCGCGACTGGCGGGCCGCCATCGCGGCCGCCCCCAAGAACCAGGAGGCGTACTTCGACCTCGGCTTCATGTACCTGGAGAAGAATCCTCCCGACATGGTGCAGGTCACCGAGATGTGGACCAAGGTGGTGGCGATCGATCCGTCGACGGACCTGGCCAACTACGCGAAGATCCACCTCGACAGCTTCGCGAGCCCCGGACCGAGCGGCGCGACCGCGACCCCCGCCCCGAGCGGCAGCACCGCCACCCCGGCTGCCACGCCGGCGGCGAGCAACTGAGATGGACGCAGGCATCGGGATCGCGACCGCCTTCCTGGGTGGGATCGTGTCCTTTGCCTCACCGTGCTGCCTGCCGCTCGTGCCGGCCTACGTCGGCTACATGGTCGGCACAGCGGGCGATGACGGCCGCGCCAATCGTCGGGCCGCCCTGAACCAGTCGCTCGCCTTCGTGCTGGGCTTCTCGGCCGTGTTCATCGCGCTCTGGGCATCGGTGGGCCTGATCGGCTACCTCCTGAGGGACTACGCCTGGCTCCTCCGCCAGGTCGGCGGCGCGATTCTCGTCTTCATGGGCCTGAACCTCGCCGGCGTGATCAATATCGCTGCCCTCTACCGGGAAGTTCGTCTCCCCGTTGGCGTCATGGGCAACGGGAGCGTGGGCTTCGGGCCCGCGGCGCCGTCCCAGCCGAGCTACGCACGTTCGGCGCTGCTGGGGGTCGTCTTTGCCGCCGGCTGGACCCCCTGCATTGGCCCGATCCTGGGAGGGATCATCGGCCTGGCCTCGCTGAGCGCAAGCGTCGCGCAGGGCACCGCCCTGCTGGTCGCCTACGCGGCTGGGCTCGCCGTGCCGTTCGTCCTGGTGGCTGTTGGCGCGACCACCGTCAGCCAGCGGCTGGGTTGGTTCCGGGACCACTACCGGATCGTCTCGGTCGTGACCGGCGCCGCCCTCGTCGCGGTCGGCTTCCTGATGATCACCAACACCTTCACCCGCCTTTCGGCCGTCTTCCAGCCGTTCGGGAGCTAAGAGCAGCAATGAGCCAGTCGGTCCGGACCCCCACTCTCCGCCGAGCCGAGCCGGACCTGGGCGACGACCTCGGCAGCGGGCTCGCCATCTCGCCAACGGCCCTGGGTGAGCGCCTGTGGCGCTTCTTCATCTCGATGCAGACCGGCCTGGTTCTCATCCTGGCGCTGGCGGTGCTGGGGCTGATCGGCACACTCCTGGTCCAGGCGCCGGCGGGATTGTCGGCCGACCAGCAGGCCTACTCGGCCTGGCTCGACGCGCTCCGCCCGAAGTACGGCGGCTGGACCGGCGTGTTCGATGCGCTCGGCTTCTTCTCGATCTTCACCTCGGTCTGGTTCAAGGGGATCGTCGTCCTGCTCACGACCAGCATCCTCAGCTGCTCGGTGAACCGCGCGCCGCACCTCTGG
Source organism: Candidatus Limnocylindria bacterium (assembly GCA_041495495.1). Lineage (GTDB taxonomy): Bacteria > Chloroflexota > Limnocylindria > QHBO01 > QHBO01 > CF-167. Next base: position 22,698 of record JBGQCU010000008.1, on the reverse strand, counting down.
AAGCAGGCGGTCCACCCGCGAACGCGGATGAGCGAGTCCTTCTACGAGCGGACTCCGCTGGGGGCGACGATCGACGCGGCCGGAACCGCGGAGGAGGCGGCGAGCGAGGTTCGGGTGGCCCTCGCTGCGCGGGGGTTCAGAACGATGCGCGGGGCTGATGCCGAGGCCGGCACCGTCGGGGTGTATGCCGACAAGAACCGCTGGGGCCCGTTCGGCACCGTCATCGCCCACCTCAGCCTGGTTTCGATCCTCATCGGCGCGCTGGTCGGGGGCGCGACCGGCTTCCGGAACGAGAATCTCGCGGTCGCCGTCGGTTCGACGGTCGACGTCGGCTATGGGACAGGCCTGGCGGTCAACGCGAAGAGCTTCTCTGACTCCTACTACACGGACGGGAGCCCGAGCGACTATTCCAGCGAGCTGGTCCTCTATCGGGACGGCAAGCAGGTCGCCGCTCAGACGATCCGGGTCAACGAGCCGCTTCGGTATGGCGGTGTTTCGTTCTACCAGTCCTTCTTCGGAGCGGCGGCCGCCATGAAAGTGACCGACCCACAGGGGAAGGTCGTCTTCCAGCAGGGTGTCCCGCTCGTCTGGTCCTCGAATGACGGCAAGCGACGGGTGGGCCAGGTGGACCTGACCGACCAGGGCCTCACCGCGTACGTGATCGGCGCCGCCTCGGGCGAGGTGGACCCCGAGATCCGCCCCGGCCAGATGATGATCGAGGTGTACCGATCCGCGTCACAAGGTACCCCGATCGCCAGCCAGATCATGACCCAGGCCCAGCCGGTCACCATTGCGGGCCTCGGTTTTACCTTCGAGCGGGAGCGCCAGTTCACGGGCCTCATCGTGGCCAGTGACCCGGGAGCCGTCTTCATCTGGCTCGGTTCCGCGCTTCTGGTGGGCGGGATCGCCCTCGTCTTCTTCTTCCCCCATCGCCGTGCCTGGGCGCGCATCCGGCCGGGGACCCGCGGCAGCATCGTCCAGCTCGGGGCGGTTGGCCGCCACGACGTCACGTTCGAATCCGAGTTCCGGCGCCTCGTCGACGAGATGGCGATCGCGCTGGCCGAGCCGCCCACAGCCTGAAGGAAGGGAGACCACCGTGTTCAAGATGTCCGAGTACAGCCTCGTTGCCGCGGTCCTGAGCGTCGTGCTGGCGCTGGCGTGCTACGTCCTGGCGTTCGCTGCGGTTCGCGTCGGCGGCCGCCAGCGGGCGGGCATGGCGCTCTCCCGCGCCGGCGCCGGCGGCGGAACGGTCACCGAGACTGCGACCCCGAGGCAGGGGACGAACGCCTTCGCGACCTACGGGACCCTGCTGACCTACCTGGCGGTGGGGTTCCTCACGGCGGCGCTCATCTTCCGCACGATCTACACCGGTCACGGCCCCTTCGCGAACATGTACGAGTTCTCGGTTGCCTTCGCCTGGGGCGCCCTGGCGATGTACGCCTACTTCGAGCGCCGCTACCGGCAGCGCAGCCTGGGCCTCATCGCATTGCCGATCGCGCTAGCTCTCCTGCTCTACGCCATCGGCATCGGAGCCGAGAATCACCCGCTGGTCCCCGCGCTCCAGAACAACCTGCTCCTCACCGTCCACGTGGCGGTGGCGATCGTCGCCTACGGCAGCTTCACCGTTGCCTTCGCCTCCGCGCTCCTTTTCCTCTCGCCGTGGCGGCGGGGCCTGCCCAGCCACGAGCTTCTCGACGAGATCTCCTATAAGTCGGTTGTGGTCGGCTACCCGTTCCTGACGCTCACCATCGTGCTTGGCGCCGTGTGGGCCCAAACGGCCTGGGGCAGCTACTGGACGTGGGATCCCAAGGAGACGGCGTCGCTCGTGACTTGGCTCATCTACGGCTCGTACCTCCACGCCCGGGTCGTCCGAGGCTGGCGGGGTGAGCGGGCGGCCCTGCTGCTGCTCCTTGGCTTCGCAGCGACGCTCTTCACGTACTTCGGGAACCTCTTCTTCGGCGGCCTTCACAGCTATAGCGGCCTGGGCAACCCGTAAGCAGCGGCGAGCACAGGCGCAGGAGGAACTTCGATGGAAGCACAGGCGGGCGTCGCGGGTGGCGAGGGGACGACGCGAGTCCGCCAGGGGCGGCTCACCACGATCATCGTCATGGCCGTGACCGCGGCGATCATCATGGTGGTGGCGTTCGCGGTCAACCAGCCGCGACCCACCGCCGGCGGCGTTACCCAGGTGGACCTCACCGGTGATGCCACGGGCGCCGCGCCCGAGGTCGGCAAGCAGGCCCCCGACTTCCTGGCCAAGACGGTCGACGGCACGACCATCAGGCTGAGCGAGCTGAAGGGCAGGCCGGTCTGGCTGACGTTCGGTGCGAGCTGGTGCCAGCCGTGCCGAGCCGAGAACCCGGACATCCAGGCGACGCTCCAGAAGCATGCCGGCTCGGACCTGGTTGTCGTCGCTGTCTTCATCTCCGAGGACGCGACGGCGGTGAAGGACTACGCCGATCGGGTTGGGCTGACCTACCAGAAGGTGGCCGACCCGGACACGACCATCGCCTCGGAATACCGCATCGTGGGCATCCCGTCCCACTTCTTCATCGACAAGGACGGTGTGCTTCGCCAGATGAGGATCGGCAGCCTTGACCCGGCCGCCATGGACGCCGCCCTCAAGGTGATCCTGGAATGAGCCGATCCGAGGAGCCGCGACCGAAGGGGCCCGACCCGCCGCCCGCCGACCCAACGCCCGAGTCCCCTGGAGCGCCAGCAGGAACAGCGGGAGCGGAGCCCGGCTTTTCAGGGCGCCGGCGAGGTCTGCCCGGGCTCCTCGGGCGGCTTTTCGCGCCATTCCGCTGGATCCCGCGCCCGTCGCTTCATACCAAGCGCGGGCTCTTCGTTCTCATCATCCTCCTCAGCGCCGCTGGTGCGGTCGTCGCCGTCGGCGGGGTCGTGGCCATCGGCTGGACCGAGACCGCGGACTTCTGCGGGCGGTGCCATACGATGGACCCCGAGCTGAAGGCCTACGCCATCTCGCCGCATCGCGACGTGGCCTGCGCCGAGTGCCATGTCGAGCCCGGCGTGGCGGGCTGGGCCAGGGCAAAGGTCAATGGCGTCCGACAGCTGCTCCTGGTCCTCACCGGGACCTTCCAGAAGCCGATTCCGGCACCCGATCACAGCGACCTCCCGCCGACGAGCGAGACGTGCCTCCGGTGCCATGATGTCGACCGGCTGATCGCCAACGGCGGTCCGGTGACGCTCGTGCTCAACGCCCGGTACCGCAAGGATGAGACGAACACCCGGGACATGATCGCGCTGGTCCTTCGCCCGGCGGGGTTTGGTGGGACGACCGACATCCAGGGCGTCCACTGGCACATCGCCTCGGACGTCCGGTACACGACCCACGACCCGCGTGCCCAGAAGATCGACTGGGTCGGGGTCCAGAGGTCGGACGGCACGTCCGTGCAGTACATCGCCGCTGCCGAGATCACGGACCCGCTCGACGTCCAACCCGATATCGAGCGGCTGAAGAAGGAGTCGATCAACCGACGGATGGACTGCATCGACTGCCACAACCGGGTAGGCCACGCCGTCCCCACCGTCGACCAGGCGATCGACGCCGCCATCACCAGCGGCCACGTCGATCCGTCCCTCCCCTTCATCAAGCGTGAGGCGAGCAACCGCATGTCGGTCAGCTACGCCTCGGTCGCCGACCTCGACGCGGCGATAGCCGGGCTCTGGGACTTCTACGACGCAACGTACCCCCAGATCGCCACGTCCAAGCAGGTCCAGATCACCGAGGCCATCCGGTACCTCCAGGGCCTCGCCCTCGTCGTGGCAACGCCGGATATGAAGGTGACGGCGGCGACCTATCCGAACAACCTGGGCCACCAGTCGTCGCCCGGCTGCTTCCGCTGCCACGATGGCGCCCACTACCAGGTGGTCGACGGAGCGGTCACCAAGGCCACGATCCCGGCCGCCTGCACGACCTGCCACACGTATCCCCAGATCGGGGAGGTCGAGTCTGGCGTGCTCATCGGTCAGCGCCCGAGCAGCCACGACGATCGACTATGGGTCTTCGACCACAAGTCGAGCGTCGCGACGGCCGACCCGGCCAGCACGTCCTGCGGGGCCTGCCACACCCGGACCTACTGCGAGAACTGCCACGCCACGGCGGCCGCCAAGGTCCCTCACGCCGAGATGGTCTACAACCACGCCAGCGTCATCGCAAAGACCGGGGCCCAGATCTGCGCGGCCTGCCACCAGCCGGTGTACTGCGCGCAATGCCACACCAACCCGGTCCTGCCCGACCCGTTCCCGCCACCGTCCGTGGAGCCTTCCGGCTCCCCGCGAGCGTCGTCGCCGTAGGGCCGGCGGGGGCGGTCTAGGCAGCCCCGGCTGCCGGCCGGCGTCCGCGTCGCGGCGGGTCGCCGGCCGCGGTTCGCACGCGCGCGACGAGCTGCGCGTCGGAGAGCGGACCAGCGGAAGCGGCCAGCACGACTCGGCTCCGACCGTGGTGGCGGTCCTCCTCCCGCAGCAGCTCGGCGAGGTGCTCGTGAACGGTCCCCGGACCGATCACCTCCGTGTCGTCGGCCGGTTCCAGCCGGTCGGCAACCGTCCGCAGGTACTGGCGCATGTGCTCTTGCCGATGCCGGTCCGGGGGCGGGCTGCCGATCGTGCGGAAGTTGACGTCATGCGTCACCTGGCCGCCCAGGCGGCGGTGGCTCGGCACCTCGCTCTCGATACGGGTCAGCACGGCGCTGCCGTCCCAGCGCACGATCAGCGCGCGATCGCCATCGATCCAGACCAGGGTTCGGGGTTCGGTCGTCATCGGTCCCACCTCCGTATCGACCTCATCCTCTGCGCTGTGGCGCGGGCCGCCCAGTGCCCTTGGTCACGAGCTGCCGCCTGCCCGGGCGCGAGCCCCCGACCGGGGTGATCAGGCGAGCAGCTGGCGGATGGCGGTCAGCGTCTCGGCCGACGGCTCGGGCAGGTGCGCCACGCTCAGCGCGCGGCGCATCGGCCAGCCGCTGCCGGCGTCGACGGTCGCATCGTCCACGCCCGCGTGCAGCCCGGCCAGCTCCATCTCCCCGTCCGTGCCGAAGTGGTAGACACCGAGCTGGGTGACCACCGCCGTCGGTCCGGCGCCGGCCCAGGCCGGCCGTCCACCGCTGCCATCGGGCCGTCGGTGGCCCGGCGAGGTGACGAAGTCGACCCGCTCCACGAACGAGCGCAGCGACTGGTTCATGACCACGATCACGCGCCGGGCGTTCAGCGCGATCTCGCACGCGCCGCCCGACCCTGGCAGGCGCACGGACGGATGGCGGTAGGGGCCGATGACCGTCGTGTTCAGGTTGCCCCAGCGGTCGATCTCGGCAGCGCCGAGCATGCCGACCTCGATGCGGCCGCCCTGCAGAAAGCCGCCGAACAGGTCGCGCATGCTCATCGTGGCCGCGGCACCCGAGACCAGCGCGGGGTCGCCGATGCTGTCGGGCAGGCGGGTCGGCCGCGCCCCCACCACCCCGGACTCGTAGATCAGCTCCAGGTCGGGCGCGACCGAGGCGCGCGCCAGGTTGGCGGCGGCGTTCGGCAGCCCGATCCCGACGAAGACGGTGGATACCCCGGCCAGCTCGGCGGCGGCGGCGGCGATCATCAGCTCGTCGGGCGCGGCTTCGCTCACCGGTAGCTCCCGTAGTCGACGCTTCCCGAGGGGCGCGGCTCGGGGCGCAGCGCGTCGATCACGGACGGCCCCAATCGGTCCACGTATGCGGCTCGTCCGTCCAGGCCGCGGACCCACTCGTCGAGCCATGCCTCCAGTCGTGCGGGGTCGCGGGCAATCGCGTCCCAGTCGCGGTAGAAGGCGTTGTCGCGGTCGTAGTAGCCCTGCGCGAACGAGGGATGCGCGCCGAACGGCTCGACGCAGACGGCATCCACCACCGTTCCCGGCAGCAGGGTGCGGTCAGGGTCACCGCGCACGACCGATGCATCGACCAGCTCCTCCACGACCGCGATCACGTGCCGCGCGGCGAGCGCCGCCTCGCGCTGCACCCCGACGATGCCCCAGGCCTGGACGTTGCCGTCAGCGTCGCCGCGCTGGGCGTGGATGATCGTCACGTCCGGGTTGAGGGGCGGGACCACCGCGATCTCCTCGCCGTCGTAGGGCGACGCAACGCGCCGGATGAGCGGGTTGACGGCGGCCATGTCGCTGCCGTCGTACGAGCGCAGCGGGAAGAAGGGGAGGCGGCTGGCGCCGGCGGCGTAGCGGGCCACCATGCCGTGGTGGCTGTACTCCTCGATCTCGAGCGTGCTCTCCTCGATGGCCCGCCGGATGGCGTGCAGCGAGCCGACGCCGGGGTTGCCGAGCCAGGAGAAGATGAGCTTCGAGGCGCACCCGGCGGCCACCAGCTGGTCATACACCAGGTCCGGGGTGAGGCGGGCCAGGGTGAGCCCGCGGCGCCCCTGCCGGATCACCTCGTGGGCCGCGGCGAAGCTGATCAGGTGGGTGAAGCCCTCGATCGCCAGCGTGTCGCCGTCGTGCAGGTGGGTGGCGAGCGCCTCGCGCAGGGTGGTGACCTTGGACGACATGCCGACCCCGGCTAGCGGGCCAGGACCCGGCTCATCCGCCGGTCTCTTCCATCCCCTCGCGCGGGCGAGCCGCGGCGGCGATCGCATCATCGAAGAGCGCGATCGCGGCGTCCACAGCAGCCTCGTCCACGATCAGCGACGGGCAGAGCCGGATCGTCGCCTCGCCGCACTCGAGCACGAGCAGGCCACGCTCGAATGCCTCCTGCTCGACGGCGTTGGCGGCCTCGTGGCTGGCGAATTCGACCCCCAGCATGAGCCCCACGCCGCGGATATCGCGCACGCCGGCGTGCTCGGCGGCGACCCGCTCGATGCCTGCCCGCAGCCGCGCCCCCATGCGGGCCGCATTCTCCATCAGCCCGCCCTCGATCAGGTCCAGGGTCGCCTTGCCGGCCGCGGCGCAGATCGGGTTGCCAGCGAAGGTCGAGCCGTGCGCGCCGGCCGGCCAGGTCATGACCGAGGCCCTGGCGATGAAGGCGCCGAGCGGCATGCCCGAGGCGATCCCCTTGGCGGTGGTCACGATGTCCGGCTCGACGCCGGCGTGCTGGATCGCCCACCAGCGGCCGGTACGTCCCATGCCGGACTGGATCTCGTCCGCCACGAGCAGGATGCCGTGCTCATCGCACAGCTCACGCAGGCCGCGCAGGAACGAGGCCGGCGCGGGGAAGTAGCCGCCCTCGCCCTGGATCGGCTCGACCACGATGGCGGCCACGTCGTCCGGCGAGATCAGCCGGCCCAGGATGCTGTGGCGCAGCACCTCCAGCTCGGCGCTGCCGTCGCCGCCGCTCCCCTCGCGCCAGCTGCGGACGCGCGGATAGGGCGCGTGGTAGACCATCGGCAGCAGCGGACCGAAGCCGGCGCGCTGCCGGATCTTGCTGTTGGTGAGCGACAGGGCGCCCATGGTGCGGCCGTGGAACGCGCCCTCGAAGGCGATCAGCCCGGGCCGATGAGTGTGGTAGCGAGCCAGCTTGATGGCACCCTCGACCGCCTCGGTGCCCGAGTTGGTGAGGAAGACCTTCGCCGGCTCGGTGAACGGCGCGATGCGCGCCAGGTGCTCGGTCAGCTCCAGGTAGCGCGGCTCGTAGAAGTCGGTGGCGGCGATATGGATCAGCCGCTCGGCCTGTGCCTTGATCGCCTCTACGACCAGCGGATGAGAGTGGCCGGTCGAGCAGACCGCGATGCCGGCCGCGAAATCGAGGAAGCGGTTGCCGTCCACGTCGGTGATGACGTAGCCGCTGCCGGACTCGGCGACCAGCGGGTAGGCACGGGTCAGGCTGGGGCTGACGACCGCCTCGTCTCGGGCGATGAGCGCCCGTGCGCGGGGCCCCGGCAGCTCGGTGACGATGTGCGGCGCCGTCATGCGGGCAGCCGCGGAGGAGGTGCTGGTCTCGAGGCTCATCGGTACCAAGAACTCCGAGCGGAGCGGCGCGTCCTGCCCGCGCCCCTGGCTAGATGTGCCCCTATCGTATCAGCCCCTCGACACCGCCCCCACCGCTTTCGTCGCTGCGCCGATCAGGCCCGGCCCCGCATAGACCAGGCCGGTCCACAGCTGGACCAGGTCGGCACCGGCGCTAATGAGCACTGCGGCGTCCTCCGCGGAGCCGATCCCGCCGGAGGCGACGATGGCAAGCTGGTCGCCGACCTGCGCGCGGACGCGTCGCACGATGCCCCGCGTCCGGACCAGCAGCGGCGTGCCGGAGAGCCCGCCCGCCTCGCGCGCGAGCTGCAGCGGCGAAGTGAGCCGGTCGCGGGCGAGGGTGGTGTTGGAGAGGATCACGCCGGCCACCGGCGTCCCGAACACGGCGCCCAGCACCGCCTCCAGCTCGCCGGGTGCCAGGTCGGGGGCCAGCTTGACGAAGATCGGCCGTGCGCAGCCGAGCCGGTCGCCGGCATCGGCCAACGTGAGGAGCAGCTCCCGCAGCCGGCCTGGCGCCTGCAGATCGCGCAGGCCCGGGGTGTTCGGCGAGGAGACGTTCACCGCCAGGTAATCGGCCAGCGGTGCCAGGAGCCGCTGGGCAGCGAGGTAGTCGCGCAGCGAGTCCTCTGCCGGGGTGGCCGCGTTGCGCCCGATGTTGACCCCGACCACGAACCCCGGCGGCAGATGCCCGCGCGCCCGGGCGATGTTGCGGGCCACCGCCTCGGCCCCGGCGTTGTTGAACCCCATCCGGTTGATGAGCGCCTCGTCGTCGGGGAGGCGGAAGAGGCGCGGCCGCGGGCTGCCGGCCTGGGGCACCGGCGTGACCGTGCCGACCTCCACGAAGCCGAGCCCGAGGGCCGCCCAGCCGCGGAGCGCGACGGCGTCCTTGTCGAACCCCGCGCCGACGCCGACCCGGCTGCGGAAGCGAAGCCCGGCCACCTCGACCGACTCCCCGCTGAGCGAGGCCCCGCCGGCCAGGGCGGCGGCACCCCGGCCGAGCGGGTTGCCGCCCGCCATGCGCAGCGCTGCCAGCGTCAGGTGATGGATGCGCTCAGGGTCGAATCGGAAGAGGAGCGGACGGACGGCGCGGTAGGCGACGCGGCGCCAGGGCATCAGTCGTCGTGGGCGCGGGGAAAGGCCATCTCGGCGGGTCGCAGCACCGGCAGTGGCTCGCCGTTGGCATCGGCCTCGACGCCGGGGGCGGCCATGAACTCGTGCCAGATCTCGGTGCCGGCCGCCGGCGGATCATCGAGCTCCTTGAGCGCCACGATCCCCTCGAAGCGGATGACGCCCGTCTCGCCGGCATCGGTCTCGAACTCGTCCTCGTACTCCTCGGCGACCTCGATGGCATGCCCCAGGGCGGTCTCCTCGTCCTCGCCGTCGACCAGCACCACGCGGTCCTCGATCATGATCGGCGCCCCGTCGACCAGGTAGGCGTACCGGAGCTGGACGCTGAACCAGCCGCTCGGGTCGACGACCGGCTCGAACGCGAGCTCGTCGGTGGTCATGCCGGCGGCGGCTCCTGCCCCATCACCGTCTGTGACTGCTCGCGCAGGAACTGCTGCACGTAGTACGGGCCGAGGCCGCTCTTGCCCGACGAGCCGGAGCCCTTCCAGCCGCCGAAGCTCTGGATCCCCGGCCAGGCGCCGGTGGTGGCGCCGGAGCGCCGATTGACGTAGACCACGCCGGCCTGGATCGTGTCCAGGAATCGGCGGATCTGCTCGTCGTCGTGGCTGAAGATGCCCGCCGTCAAGCCGTACGCGGTGTCGTTCGCGAGGCGCAGCGCCTCGTCCAGCGAGTCCACCTCGCCGACCACGATGAACGGCACGAACAGCTCGTCGCGGAAGAGGCGGTGGCTGCTCGGCAGCCCGGTCACCACGGTCGGGGTGGGGAAGTAGCCGCGCTCGGTGGCGGGATCGTGGAGCACCTCGCCGCCGACCTCGACCCGCCCGCCGTCGCGGCTCGCCTCGGCGACTGCATCGGTGAACTTGCGCAGGGCGCGTTCGTTGATGACCGGTCCCATCCAGTTCTCGCGTCGCGTCGGGTCGCCGACGCGGATCTGCCTCGCCTTCTCGACCAGTGCTTCGACGAAGGGGCGTGCCACCGAGCGCTCGACATAGACCCGGCTGTTGGCGCTGCACTTCTGGCCGTCGTAGCCGAAGGCGGATCGCATCACCCCTTCGGCCGCCTCGTCGAGGTCCGCGCTGGCGGTGACGATCGATGGGTTCTTGCCGCCCATCTCGGTGATGATCGGACGCGGATACTGCCTGGTGAAGCTGGTGTACAGGCGCATGCCGACCTCGTAGCTGCCGGTGAAGACCATGCCATCCAGGCCGGGGTCCTGCTCCAGCTCGGCGCCCACCGTCTCGCCCGGGCCGGTCACCAGGTTGACGACCCCAGGCGGGATGCCGGCGTCGCGCAGCGCCTCGCAGAACTTGTAGGCCATCAGCGGCGCGTCGGAGCTCGGCTTCATGACGACCGTGTTGCCGGCGATGAGCGCCCCGGCAGCCGGCCCGCCTGCGAGCGCCATCGGGAAGTTGAAGGGGCTGATCACGCCCCACACGCCATGCGGCTTCAGGATCGAGCGGGTGTGCTCGGCGGGGGAGAGCGAGCCCATCGGCTGCACGAAGCCGTTCGCCTTCTCCATGCCGTCGCTGTAGTAGCGCAGCAGGTCCGCCGTCTCCTCGACATCGCCGAGCGCCTCGAGCCGGTTCTTGCCGACCTCGAAGGACATCAGCGCGGCGTAGTCGAACTGGCGCTCGCTGATCAGGTCGGCGGCGCGGCGGATCAGCTCCAGGCGTTTCCGCCAGCCGAGGTCGCGCCAGGCCGGGAAGGCAGTGCGGGCTGCCGCGATCGCGTCGCGCACGTCCTGGCGCGTCCCGACCGGGAAGCGCGAGACGACGACGGTGGCGTCGATCGGGGAGCGGTCCTCGAACTCGGTCGCGCCGCTGCGCTCCTCGGCCCCGATCAGCATCGGGTACGAGCGGCCGAGCTCGCCGCGCGTGCGCTCGACCGCGGCGTCGAAGGCGGCCTGGAGCTCCTCGTTGTCCGCCGACAGGGTGGCGTAGGTGATCTTCATGCGGGGTGTGGTGGTGGCCATCTCGGCTCTCGGCCTCCGCGGAATTTCAGGGCGCACCCGTGCCGGAAGCGCGGGCGCTGCTTGGGGGGTCGGTGGCCATTATGGCACCCGCCCAAACCGAGGGGCATGCCAAAGGCCAGGCTCCGGGGGGAGAAGAGCCTGGCCTTCGACGGCGCGAAGCATAGAGGCCGCAATCGGCGCCCGCAAGGAGATTTCGTCACCGTTTGGCGAGGTGGTAAAGCCCCAGCTTCAGGGTCAGTGAACGGGGGTGCGGCGCCATCAGGAAGGCACGTCCGCGGTCCCCGTACAGGCGCGGCAGGAGCTCCAGTGCCGTCCTCGAGTCGGAGATGTCGAGCCGGCTGTGGACGACCTTGATCTTGAAGCCATGACGCAGCCACCAGCCGCTGCGGCGCTGCGTCGCCTGGAAGGCGTGCGCCACCACCTCGGGCTCGAGCAGGCTGGCGACCTGGTCGCGCCCGTAGTAGCCGATCACCACCAGGCGGCCCCCCGGGCGCAGCACCCGCAGCAGCTCGGCGATCGCCGGCAGCGACGCATCGTCGGGCTCGATCAGGCCGCACAGCACTACGTCGACCGCCTCGTCGCGCAGCGGCAGCGCCTCGAGGCTGCCCTCCACGATCCGCAGGTTGGGCTGGTGCGCGGCGCTCGCGCGCTGCCGTGCAACATCCAGCAGGGCGGGGTCCGATTCGATGCCATAGGTGCGCCCCGTGTGCCTCGCCAGCAGCATCGGGTAGTGGCCGATGCCGGTCCCCACGTCGGCGATTCGCTTCCCGGCGAGCGGCACGATCCGCTCCAGGGCGGCCAGCACCTTGCGGTCGGGGTCGATCACCTGCCCCAGCAGCGCGTGCAGCTGGGGATCGGCCTCCGTCCAGGCGGGCAGGATGGCGTGCATCACGGCACGGTCACCTGCAGCCAGGCGGGAAAGCCGCCGCTCAGCAGGATCGCCTCGCCATTGAGGACCTGGAGGTCGAAGGAGAGCGGCCCGGGAGCGACCCGCGTGGCCAGCACGGGGATCGTTAGCGTACCGCCGGGGAGGAGCGGTCCCCAGCCGAGCGAGGTCGTTTCGGCCGGCTCACCGTCCTCCCCGGGTCCATCCACCCATTTCGTCCAGTCCTGCACGAGCGGGGCGCCTCCCTCGCGGATGCGCTGCTGCGACGGCTCGAACGGGGCCAGGAAGATGGTGTCCCGCACCGCCGTTGGCCAGCGCAGGACGAGCTCGGGCACCATCGTCTGGGTCTTGTTGGTGACGACGATCAGCAACCGCCCCGACTGGCCGGCGTCCAGCTCGACGGTGACTGTGTAGTTGATCGCGGTCGGATCGGTGGCCGTAGGTGGCGGCAGGATCAGGCGCGGGCTGCCCGAGGCGCTGGGCTCGGTCGTCGGGGTCGGCTGCGCGGTCGAGCTGGCCCCGGCGCTCGGCTCCGCCGACGGGGTGGGCGTGGGCCCGGCAAGGCACCCGGCCAGCAGGGCCGAAATCGCGAGGAGCGAGCCTGCGGGGAGCGTGCGCCACGCCGCGCCCTGCCCAGGCTCACCCATCCAGGCCCGGCCCGCCGCCGGTCACAGGTGCTCGATCGCGGTCCAGATCCCCTTGGCCCCGGTCTTGTCGTCCGACGGCTCGGCGTACGGTGCCTCCGGAGCCTCGGGAAGGCCCGTCAGCAGGTTCACCGGAGGAGACGGCGCCGGCTCGGCGAGTGGGTCGTTCTCAATTACCTCCAGCCCCTCGGTCGACGTCAGGCGATGGAGATCGATCTCCCGGTTCATCGCGCGCTTGCGACTCATGCCCGTACCTTACCGCTCCCCCGGGCGGCGTGCATCAGCCGCACTGGTCGATGTCGCGCCACTTGTCGACCTGCTGGTCGACCGCCTGCGTGCCAGCGGTCCCGTAGGTGACGGTGATGCTGCGGTTGGGGATCTCCCCACAGCCGGCATCCTTCTCCACCGCATCCCAGCTGCCGCGGGTGAACTTGTACTGCGGCGCGGCGTTCTCGGTGAAGGGCAGCGTGATCGTCCAGGTCAGCGCGTCGACGCGCGTCATGGGCGTCGCGCCGGGGTCCCAGTTCTGGAAGTCACCGGCGATGTACAGCGTGTCACCCGGCGGGGTATTGGCAGGCGCGTGGACCGTGAAGGTGACCGCCACCTGGCGCGACGCGGCCGCGGCGACCACCTCGCTCGACGGCGGCGAGCGGTTGTAGCTCGTGTCCTGGGCGACCACCACGTAGTAGTACGTCCCGCCGGCGTGGACCGTCGCGTCGGTGAAGGTCGGCTCGGTGCTCAGGCCGACCGTCGCGTAAGGCCCGCCGGATGCCCCTGAGCGCTGGACCTCGTAGCGGAAGAGGTCGGAGGCGCTCACCGCGTCCCAGGCCAGCACCACCGCCGCGTCGGAGACCACCGCGGCCCGCGCCCCGCCGGGTGGCGCCGGCGGCTCGGCGTCGGAGGGGGCCGTGGCCTCCAGGCTCACCGCCTGCGCCGATGCGAACCCGATGCCGTCGCGATCCGAGAGCTGCCAGGTCGCGCCCGCGTCGGTGGAGACCCGCAGGGCCACCGCCCAGCTGCCCACCGCTTCGGGGCGGACGGTCCCAACGAAGCGATCCGCTCCGTCGACGTCGCTGTCATAGGTCATCGCCGACCAGGTCCAGCCGTCTCCGCCGGCCGTGCCGCCTGCGGCCGGGGAGCTGCCGGCCGGTCCGATGCCCAGCTGCGCGACGATCCCGATCGTCGCTCCCTCGGCCGCGGTGTAGCCATCGACCTGCACCCGGGCGGCGATCTCGACACCCGGCTCCACCGCGGAGAGCGGCTGCGAGACCGAGGCCGGGCCCTCGAGCCGGGCGTCGGCCACCACCAGCTGAGGCAGCGCCTCGACCTCCGCCGAGCGTGCGCTCGCGTTGCCGGCGGCGTCCTGCGCGACCACCACGTAGTGGTAGCGCGTCCCGCTGCGGGCCCTGCTGTCGGCGAAGGAGGAGGTCGTCGTCATCGCGCCGACCTGCTGGTAGCCGCCGCCTGCCACGATCGAGCGCCAGACGGTGTAGCCGGTGGCGTCCGCGACCGGCTGCCAGGCGAGGGTCACCCTGCCGGCCTGCGCGGCTGCGGTGAGCCCGCTCGGCGCGGCCGGCGCAGCCAGGTCCGCGCCGGCACCGGTGAGGAGGACCTGGGCGCCGCGCGGCGGGAGGACGATGCTCAGGTGACCCGCCTCGACCATGACCTTGCCGATGTTCTGGGGATCCAGCTGAGCGAGCTGGGTGCCGTTCGGCAGCCACCCGCTGACGTCGATGCTGATTTCGCGCTGCTGGTCGGAGAGGTTCAGGACGGTGACCGCGGCCTCGCCGGCTGTCCGGCGCCCGAAGGCCAGCACGTTGGCGCTGTCATCGGCCAGCAGGAACTTCAGGTCGCCGGTGCGGAGCGCCTCGTGATCGCGACGCAGACCGGCCAGCTGCTGGTAGTAGGCGCGCAGCGCCTGGTCCTCGGAGCCCCAGGGGTAGGGCCGCCGGTCATCGGGGTCGTCATGGCCGGTCAGACCCACCTCGTCTCCGTAATAGATCGAGGCCATCCCGGGCCAGGTGAGCTGCAGCGCCGCCACCTGGCGCAGCTTCGCCTTGCCCTGCTCGACCGCGGCCGCCGCCTCCTTCGCCGCGCGGTTGTCCTGGCCAGGGGTCAGGGTCCACAGGATGCGCGCGGTGTCGTGGCTGTCGACGAGGTTGAGGAGCGCGTTCCAGGCGGGCGCCGGGTAGTCCTCCCGCACGCCCTCCATGGTCGCGGCGAAGGCGCTCGGCGTCAGGCCGGCGATCGAGCCGTCCGGGTCGGCCGTGTCGCCGTTGATGAGGCCGATGACCGCGCGCCGGAAGCGGTAGTTCATGACCCCGTCGGCCTGGTCGCCGAGCAGCCAGGGGGACGAGTCGTTCCACTCCTCGCCGAGCACCAGTGCGTTGGGGTTCTCGGCTTTCACGGCATTCCGCAGGCCGCGCATGAAATCGGTGCCGAGCTCGTTCATGACGTCCAGGCGCCAGCCGTCGATGCCCGCGGCCAGCCAGTGCCGCACCACGCCGTTTGGGCCGTTGAAGTAGGCGAACACGGCGGGGTCCGCGGAGAGGACGGCCAGCGTGTCAAAGCCGAACCAGTCGACGTAGGTCTGGCCGTTGTAGCACTTGGCCGGCGGGCCGGGTTGCAGCGTGTACCAGGTCGCCCACGGGGAGTCGGCCGACTCGCAGGCGCCGACCTCCGGGTAGTGGTGCGAGCGGTCGAAGTACGGCGAGTCCGACGAGGTATGGTTGAAGACCCCGTCGAGCACGACCTTGATCCCCGCCGCGTGCGCCGCGGTCACCAGCGCGTTGAAGTCATCCAGGGTGCCGAGGTCGGGGTCGATCTGGAGGTAGTCGCTGGTGTCGTAGCGGTGGTTCGACGGCGCCGCGAAGATCGGGTTCAGGTAGATGACGGTGATCCCCAGGCTGGACAGGTCGCCGATGTGCCGGGTCAGCCCGGCCAGGTCGCCGCCGAAGAAGTCGCGACCCAGCGGCTGCTCGGTGCACGGCGTGGCCGCCCCCTTGTAGGCGCGGCAGTAGCCCTCCGGCAGTTGGTCCCAGGCCTTGGCCAGGATCGGGTTGCCATAGACGTCGCCGAACCGATAGCGATCCGCGCCGCTGCCCGGCACGGCGCTCGCTGACGGGTCGTTGGCCGGGTTGCCGTTCGCGTAGCGATCGGGGAAGACCTGGTACACGGTCGCGCCGGCGGCCCACGCCGGGGTCGTGAAATCGGGCTCGTAGGTGTCGATCTGCCAGCTCTGATCGGCCGATGTCTGAAGCACCTGTCCCGGCCCGCCGTCGAGGGCGGCGTCGTCCTCGACGTAGCTGGTCGCGGTCCCGTCGCGGACGATGAAGCGGTAGTAGAGGACGGTCGGCAGCCTGATGGTCGGGATCTGGACCTGCCAGTAGTCGTAGCCGTGCTCGCCGCCGGTGGTGTCGCGCGCGACCACCGCCATGGGGATGATCACCTGGCCCTGGGCCCGCGTGTCGTAGATGCGTACCGATGCCTCGGTCAGGTCGCCGGCCGCCGCGCGCAGGCGCAGGGTCACCACCGTCCCGGCCGGCACGGCCCCGTACGGGGTGCGGTACAGGTCGTCGCGGCTGTCGTGCGCGAGGTCGGCCACGGAGATCTGCCCGTCGGCCGAGAGGGGCGGCAGATCCGGGTCCAGGCTCACGACGGTCGGCCCCGGCCCGAGGCGCGGCAGCAGGACGGCGCCGACCACCACGAGCAGGGCCACGACCACGGCGGCCGCCACCATCAGACGCGGGCGTCGGGCGGCCGGCAGGAGCCTCATGGCAGCACCCGCCAGATGCCGCCCCACCGCGCGGGGAGGGTGACGACGATGCCGCCCTCAGCTGCCGGTCGCACGCCGGCAGCGCGGAGGTCGCTGCCCAGGGTCGGGGAGAGGCTCGCCGCCTCCAGCGGCCGGGGCAGGATCAGCTCGGCGGCCTCCCCGCCGGCATTCGCCGCCACCACCGAGCGCTGCGCGCCTGCGCTGCGCTCGAAGCCGATCGCCGAGCCGGCGACGGCGAGGGTACGGTGGCCGTCCCCGCGCAGGGCCGGGTCCGCGGCACGCGCCGCGACGGCGGCGCGCATGAAGCTGAGCAGGTCCAGGTTCCAGTCCGACTCATCCGGCGGGAAGGAGCGGCGGCAGTCGGGGTCGGCGCGGCCGGTCATGCCGATCTCGTCGCCGTAGTAGATGCTCGGCGCGCCGGGCATGGCCATCTGCAGCACGGTCGCGATCCGCAGCGACGCCTCGTCCTCGCCGCACAGGGCCAGCGCGCGCGGCGTGTCGTGCGAGTCGAGCAGGTTCAGCTGCGCGGCCAGGTGCTCCGCCGGATAGGCGGCCAGCAGCTCCTCGAGGCGGGCCGCGAAGCCGGCGCCATCGAGCGGCAGCAGGGCGGCGTACACCCCGACGTGTCCCGCGGCCACCTTGCGATCCAGGTGCGAGCCAGCCGCGAAGCCCAGGTTGGCGAAGGCGAGCGGGTAGTTCATCAGGGCGTCGAAGCGGCCCGGCCCGAGCCATTCAGGCGCGACGTACCAGATCTCGGCCACGATGTAGGCCTCGGGGTTGACGGCGCGCACGCGCTGCCGGAACTCGGCCCAGA
Source organism: Candidatus Limnocylindria bacterium (assembly GCA_041495495.1). Classification (GTDB taxonomy): domain Bacteria; phylum Chloroflexota; class Limnocylindria; order QHBO01; family QHBO01; genus CF-167. Next base: position 5,531 of record JBGQCU010000008.1, on the reverse strand, counting down.
AGTCGAGGTCCTCGACCTCGGCGGCCACGTCCAGCCGCCAGCCATCGGCCCCGAAGCGGATCCAGTGCTCGGCCACGCCGAGCAGGTACTCGCGCATCTCGGGGTTGCCGACGTTCAGCTTGGGCAGCGCCGGCAGGTTCCACCAGGCCTGGTAGCCGAGCGTCTCGAGCGAGGGCGGATCGTGGCGATGCGTCCTGGCGTAGTCGGCCGGCAGCGCACCCGGCAGGAACGGGTCGGGGTACGGGCGCAGCTGGCGATCCTGGCTCAGCACCGTGGGGTCCAGGTAGAACCAGTCGCGGTACGGCGAATGGCGACCCGTCTCGAGCACGTGGTGGAACGGCCAGAAGCCCCGGCTGGCGTGGTTGAAGACGCCGTCGAGGATCACCCGCATCCCGCGCCGATGGGCCTCATCGAGCAGCGCTCGGAGCGCCTCGTTGCCGCCGAGCAGCGGATCGACGGTCAGGTAGTCGTAGGTATGGAATCGATGGTTGGAGGCCGATGAGAAGATCGGGTTCAGGTAGAGCGCGGTGGCGCCCAGCGACTGGATGTGATCGAGCCGCTCGATGATTCCGTACAGGTCCCCGCCCTTGAAGCCGTGGACGGTGGGCGGCGACTCCCAGGGCTCCATCGGTCCCGGCTCGTGAACCCGACCCGAGCGTGCGAAGCGATCCGGGAAGATCTGGTAGAAGACGGCATCCCGAATCCACCCCGGGGGGGCGCCGTCGGACATGACCGGGTCAGCCCTTGACGCCGCCGAGGGTGACCCCGGAGATGAGCCACTTCGACGAGTAGAGGAAGAGGGCGACCACCGGGATCGAGATGAGAATCGAGGCCGCCGCCAGGTCACCCCACTGCGTCTGGAACTGGGCCTGGAAGCGCAGCACGCCCAGCGGCCAGGTGAAGAGCGGTGTAGTCGAGCCGATGAGCACGCGCGCCAGCACGAACTCGTTCCAGGCCGCGAGGAAGTTGAACAGGAAGACGATCGCCAGCGCCGGCGTCGAGAGGGGCAGCAGGATGCGCCAGAAGGCCTCGAGCTGCGAGCAGCCGTCAATCCGGGCGGCCTCCTCGAGCTCGATCGGCACGGTGTCGTAGTAGCCCTTGAGGATCCAGATGCTGAAGGGGACCGATGTGACCGAGTAGGCGATCATCAGCCCGCGATACGTCCCGGTCAGATGGAGCTGCACCGCCAGGATGAAGATCGGGACCAGCAGCATGGTGGCGGGGATCAGCTGGGTGGCGAGGAGAGCGGTCAGGCCGACGCCGCGGCCGGGGAACTTGTAGCGGCTGAAGGCGTAGGCGCTGGTGGCGGCGAAGACAAGGCCGACCAGCGCGGTGCCGACGGTGATGATCAGGCTGTTGAAGAGCCACTGCGGCAGGTCAGTCTGGGTCAGGACGTGGATGTATGACTTCAGCGTCGCTCCATCCGGGATGAGCTGGAAATTGCGCTCCAGCAGGCGATCCTCGGGTCGCAGCGAGACGCTCAGCACCCGGAGCACCGGGAAGGCGGCGATCAGCGACGCGATGATCAGCACGCCGTGGATCACGATCCGCTTGCGGACCGAGTCGGTGCGACCGCCACCGCGGGTCGCTGCGGCCGCTGGTGCAGCGACCGCGGTTGGGACCGGGACGCTGGTCACGCCGCTCATCCGGTGACTCCCTTCAGGGCGCCGCTGCGCCGGATGTACAAGATCACGAAGATGAGCAGGATCACGAAGATCACGAAGGCGTACGCCGCGGAGAACCCGTAGCGGTTGTACTGGAAGGCGGCGCGGAAGAGGCCGGTCACCAGCGTGTCGCTCGTCTCCAGCTCGTTCTGGTTGATGACGAACGGCACGTTGAAGTTGTTGAAGGTCCAGACCACGCCCAGGATGATGGCCGGGGTCATCACCGGCCGGAGCAGCGGCAGGGTGATGTGGCGGAACGACTGGCGGCTGCTTGCCCCGTCGATCTCTGCCGCCTCGTACAGGTCAGACGGGATGCTCTGCAGGCCACCCAGCAGGATCACCATCATGAACGGGATGCCGAGCCAGACGTTGACCGCGACCATGGCCACGAAGTTCCAGGTGGGGTCGCTCAGCCAGGATGGGCCGTGGATGCCGACCAGGGCCAGCAGCTGGTTCACCATGCCGAACTCGGAATGCAGCTCGGTGCGCCAGACGGCCAGGGCCACGATCTGGGGCACCGCCCAGGGCAGGACGATCAGCGCCCGATAGATGCCCTTGCCGCGCATGGCCCGGTGCAGCAGGAGGGCCAGGCCGAGCCCGCCGAGCACATGGAAGCTGACGTTGGTGACGGTCCAGATCACGGTCTGCCACAGGATCTGGAAGAAGCCGGCCTCCTGGAGGACCGGCGCGGTGAAGACGCGCTGGAAGTTCTCCAGGCCGATGAACATGTCGCCCGCGGTGCGGCAATGGACCCCGATTCCCATGGTTGGAAAGCCTGGGTCGCAGAAGTTGCGGAGGCTCATGTTCGTGAAGCTGGTGTTCAGCTCCCACAGCAGGGGGTACACGATCAGGGCGAGGAGCCCAAGGAAGGCGGGGGCGATCAGCATCAGCGGCACCGCCATCCGCGCGTTGAGCCATCGCACCAGGACCAGGTACAGGAGGCCCTCGAGGGCAGCGACAGCCGCGGCGATGAAGATGAGGGTGACGCCGACCTCACGAACGGCGCCGAGCGTCTGGTCGAGGTTCATCGGTCTCCCCTGGAACGCCGGCAGGGATGAGCGAAGGTACGTGGGGCGAGACCTTGGCGGTCCCGCCCCACATCATGCGCTACCCGAGGGTAGCGATGCAGTTCTCCGACGCGGTCTGCATCTTCTTGGTGATGGCCGCGATGTCGGAGTTGCCTCCGAACATGTCACGGACACCGGCCGTCATGGCGTCGAAGTTGCAGCGCATCTCGACGTTGATCGGCTGGGGCACGCCCTTGGAGACCGCATCGCCGGCGCCCTGGAGGCTCGGATCGCCCGTGACGATCGGATCGGCCAGGATCGTGGCATTGGACGGCAGGCGCTTCAGCGTCTGGACCAGGGCTCGCTGCTGATCGGCAGCCAGCGTGTAGTTGATGAAGTCTTCGACCACCGTCAGGGTGTCTCCCTTAACGGAGTTCGGGACCATGTAGTAGGTGCCGCCGATGTACGGGGCCGGGAACGTCCCGGTGGCCGCGATCTTCGGGATCGGCGCAACGCCCAGGTTGGCGCCGAGCTTGGTGGTGTAGTTGGCCAGCTCCCAGTCGCCATTGACGATCATGGCGGCGGCGCCGGTGGTGAACAGGTCGCTCGCGCAGTTGTAGTCGCACTCCTTGGGCATGACCTTGTCCGTGTACTTGAGGTCATGCATGAACTGCAGCGCGGCCTTCATCTCGGGAGTGTCGAGGGTCGGTGTCACGCCGTCGGAGGCGAAGACCGATCCCTTGAAGCCGCCGAGGAAGGGCACCAGCCAGAACGACTCGGTCTGGTTGAAGACCAGCCCGTAGTTCGTCCCGGAGGTGGCCGCCTTGGCGGCCGCGATCATCGCATCGCTGTCGGCCGGAGCCGCGGCGAGGATTGACTTGTTGTAGTACAGCATCAGCTGGTTGCCGATCGAGATCGGGGCAACCCAGACGTGGGACTCCCCGCTCGCCGGGTCCGTGAACGTTCCGGAGCCCTTGGCCGCATCGGCCAGGACGCTCTGGTCGAACTTCCCGTCGAGCGGCTGGATGACGCCGGCCTCAACGAAGACGCCGACATGGTCGAGGACCGTCCACAGCAGCTGCGGCTGCGTCTGGGGGGCCAGGGCCGTGTTGGTCATGTCCTCTCGCAGGACCTCGACGTCCTTGTTGACGACGTTGAAGGTGACGTTGGCGTGCAGAGCGTGGTAGTCATCGGCCAGCTTCTGCACGAACGCGATCTGCGGGTCGCCCTCCTTGGTCCACATCTCAATTGAGACGGGGCCGCTTGGGAAGGCGGACACTGACGCAGCCGCCGAGGCCGCTGCGCTCGTCGCCGGCGAAGATCCCTGGCTGCAGGCCGCGAGCACGAGCGCCACGACCGTGACCAGCGCCGGGAACTTGGCTATGCGTGAAACAGACATTGGAAAGACCTCGTGTGAGTTGATGGTTCCGGTCTCTGGGACGGTGATGTGCTCAGCGGCACCTCCTCATGCAATCTCTGCCACGGGCAGTCGGTCATCTTTTCTGGGACGCGCGGTCGAACCGCGCACGGTGAGGCGAGTGGGCAGGATCTCGCGGGAGTGGACTCGGCCATCCCCCGAGCCGATGGCGTCGATCAGGCGCAGCGCCGCGAGTCGCCCCTTCTCGCGAATCGGCTGATGGACGGTGGTCAGACGCGGCGTTACCCAGGCGGCCGCAGGAATGTCGTCGAAGCCGACGATCGAGAGGTCGTCGGGGAGCCGCAGGCCGGCCTCCACAGCGGCATTCATGAGGCCGATGGCGGTGACGTCGCTCATGGTCATCACCGCGGTGGGCAGCGGTCCTTCGGCCAGCGTGGCGAAGGCCGCGCGACCGCCCTCCTCGGAGACCGGCGCGGACAGGACGCCCAGCGTGGCGTCGCCAGCCCCGGCCGCGGCGAATCCGGAGCGGATCCCGCCGAGGCGGCGAGCCGAGATGCCCTGCCGCTCGTCGACGGGCGTATCGGGATGCTGCGCGATGAGGACGACCACCACGTCGCGATGGCCGAGCTCGGCCAGGTGCATCGCCGCCTCGCGAGCGCCGGCCACGTCGTCAATGGCGATGATCGACGCGCCCTCCCAGCGCTCCACGTCGAGCGCCACGATCGGCATCTCCGAGCGCGCCAGCTGCGCCAGCTCGGGGTGCTGAGCCTCCAGTCCAAGGAGGATCAGCCCGTCGACCAGCGCGTCCTTGATGGCGGTGGCGATCGATCCGTGCACCGGCGGGACGACTACCAGGGCGATGCCCTGGGCGTCGCAGACGTCGCCGATGCCGCGGATCAGCTCGGGCAGGAAGGGGTTGGCGAAGATGTCGTGGGTGGACTGCGGAACGACCAGGCCGATCTGCTGGGTGCGGCGATTCGCCAACCGCCGCGCGATCGGAGATGGGCGATAGCCAAGCTCGTCGGCCGCCGCCAGGATCCGCTCGCGGGTCACCGTGTTGAGGTGCTCCGGCTGGTTGAACGCAAAGGACACAGCCGTCTTGCTGACGCCGGCCCGTTCCGCCACGTCACCGATGCGGGGTCGCGCCACCGCTCCTCCTTGGGCGTGTGCTGAACCGATTTAGTGAACCGGTTTAGCGCCCGAAGGATACGGAGCGCTGCAAAGTCCTGTCAAGGGCCATTCGGCAGCGGCGTCCACTCGTGCGCCTGCCGGCTCGCGCGAGGCTCCGTCGGGCGGCTGCTACGATCCCGCCGATGCCGGACCCCAGCCCGCCGCCCCCCGCCGAGCTGCCGCGCATGCCGATGCCGTGGGGCGTGCGGCTCTGGTTCGCCTGGGCATTCGCGCTGCTGGCCGGCACCGGCATCCTGCTGCCACGGATCATCGAGTTCGTCGACTTCAGCGAGAAGGCACCCTTCAGCCTGC
>JBGQCU010000007.1:0-34197 GCA_041495495.1 Candidatus Limnocylindria bacterium | reverse complement strand
TCGACCGACCACGCCTCGACCGACCACGCCTCGACCGACCACGCTTCGACCGAGAAGGGGAAGCCGTCGTCCGGCGATGGCGCCACGAAGGGCGCGGCCGGAGGAGATTAGGCCGACTGAGACTGTGGGGTTCCGCAGCGGCGGCAGAAGCGTGCCGAGGCGGACAGGGACAGTTCGCAGTGCCCGCAGCTGCGAACCCCAATCTGGCTGATGGCGCCCGCCACCTCGCGGGCTGAGGCGTCCCAGAATGCGCCGCCGGCGGCCGAGGCTGTCGCTGCAGCAACAGCCTGCAGCTCCTCTTCGCGGGGCGCCGCGCCACTCGATCGGTAGGGGAGGACGACTGGGCGCGCTCGCCCCACCTCTCCCTGCCCTGGATCGCCGAGCCCAAGCAGATCCAGCTGGGTGCGACGGGCGGCGAGGGTCTCGTCGTCCATCGCCGCAGCAGCGACCTCCTCGCTGGTCGGAACGGACCGCGGGTAGTGCAGGAAGGTGTCCGAAATCGGGCGCAGCGGACGATATGGCAGCGGCTCGGGCTCCGGTGTGACCTCGACCTCGACCTCGGCTTCGGGCTCGACCTCGGCCTCGACCTCCATGTGGACCAGCACCGGCTCGGGCTCCGGCTCGGCAACGGGCTCCGGCTCGGCAACGGCCGCAACCAGCACCGGCTCGGGCTCCGGCTCAACAACGGGCTCCGGCTCAACAACGGGCTCCGGCTCAACCTCGGCGGCAACCAGCACCGGCTCGGCCTCGGCGGCAACCAGCACCGGCTCGACCTCGGCCTCGACCAGCACCGGCTCGGGCTCCGGCTCAACCTCGGCGGCAACCAGCACCGGCTCGGGCTCCGGCTCCACGGAGAGCTCGGGCTCCGGCTCAACCTCGGCGGCAACCAGCACCGGCTCGGGCTCCGGCTCGGGCTCGGCAACGGCCGCAACCAGCACCGGCTCGGGCTCGGCAACGGGCTCCGGCTCGGGCTCAACCTCGACCTCGACCAGCGCCGGCTCGGGCGGGGTTGATGCCAGGAGGGGAACGGGTGGAGGCTCCGTGAGATCGGATGCAGGCCAGGCCGCCTCGCCGCGGAGATCGGCTGCCGCTGGCAATGGGGCAAGATCGAACGCCATGCCGAAGTCGGGCTCGACGGTGCCCATCGTCGCCTCGAAGCGCTCGGCCAGGCTGGCAGTGGCGGGCAGCGGCTGGCAGCTCTGGCAGCGCCCGGCTGCATCGTTCCAGCAATTGGTGCAGGTGTACTGGCGGCAATCGATGCAGAAGTTGAACGAGGCGTGGAAGGCGTCCAGCTGCTTGGCCGCCGCTGCCTCCTCCTGGGAGCGCAGGGCGTCGTTGACTGAATCGGACAGAGAGTCGTGGCTCAGGATGTAGTTTCTGAGTCCCGACATCACTCCGCGCGTGCGGTGGATGGGCGTCATCTTGGTCGGCGCGGCGAATTCGTAGCGCGTGCCGCACCGCTCGCAGAAGGATTCGGTCAGGACGTCTGGCATCTTGCTGTTGGCATCCGGTTCTGAGGAAGAGGCTTCAGGGAGCCCGAGTATACCGACCCGCCCGCAGTGCTCCCCACAGGCGCATTGGTACCTTTGCGGGCGCCGTTGGTACCCCGTTCGTCCGGGCCGGCGGACCCGGCAGCGGCCCGTGCTAGGATCGGCGGGTGGGCATCTTCTCCCGGCTCGAGGAGTTCCTGGAACGGATCTTCGAGGCGCCGGCCGGACGGCTGGGAGCGACTCTGCAGCCGATCCTGCTGACCAAGCGGATCGAGCGCGCCATGGACAGCGGCAAGTCCTTCGGCGCGGCGGGCATCATCGTCCCGAATCGCTACGACCTGCACCTCCACCCGGCCGATTACGCAGCGTTCGAGCCGTATCGAGGGTCGCTCGAGGACGACCTGGCGCACGGTGCTGCAACGCGCGCCCGGCGCGAGCGGTACCACCTCGTCGCGCGGCCGACGGTCCACCTGCTGGCTGACCCCACAGTCCCGCGCGGCGACGTTCGCGTCGCCGCGAACGTGGTGGATGACGAAGGGGAGCGGATTCCGGTCCAGGCGCAGGAGCAGCCATCGGCGCAGACGATCGTGCTTGCCCGTCCCGGGCACGAGGTGGCGCCGCCCGACTCGGCCTCCCGTGCGTACCTGCTGGTGCAGACCGATGGGGCCGCACAGGTCCGCTTCAACCTGGGTGGCGCCCTCATCAGCATCGGCCGAGCCAGCGACAACGACGTGATCGTCGACGACCCGGAGGTGAGCCGGCACCATTGCCAGCTGAAGCTGCAGCACGGCGCCTACAGCTTTGCCGACCTTGGCAGCCGGAACGGATCATGGATCAACGGCCAACCGGTCAGCGAGGTGGCACTCGGGCCGGGAGACTCGATCCAGATCGGCAGCACCGAAATCGAGTTCCAGGTGGGGGAATGACCGGCGACCTCCTCAGGATCCTGCTCCTGGCCCTCCAGCTCGGCTTTCTCGCTCTTCTCTATCTGATCCTCTTCGGCTTCGCCCGCTCCCTGCTGCGCGATCTGCGCAGCGCCGAGGTGACGCAGATGGCGAGCCAGTCGGGGATCGGCCGGCTGTTGGTCATGGAGTCCCCCGACGACGAGCCCGCGCTCGGCACCACGATTGCGCTGGGGCCGATCAACTCGATCGGCCGGAACGTGAACAGCACCATCTTCATCGACGACGACTTCGTCAGTGGAAGCCACGCCATGCTCACCTTCCGCGGGCGCAGTTGGTTCATCGAGGACCAGGGCAGCACCAACGGGACCTACGTCAACGGGCACCGGATCGATCGCGCGGTGGCGCTCTCCTTCGGCGACGAGCTGACGATCGGTCGCGTCCGGATGCGACTCGAGCGTTGATACGCGCGGTCCCGCGCCCGGTGGAGCTGCGGCTGCTGCTGCCCCTCGTCATCCTCGTCCCGCTCGGCTTCGCGGTGACCCACATCGCGCAGACCGGGGCGCTCGATCCCGGACCACTGAGCGTCGCCATCGGCTACGTCGGACTGATGCTGGCCGCCCACATCGCGCTGCGACTGACGGGCAACCAGGGTGACCAGCTCCTCCTGCCGGTGGTCGGCACCATCGGCGGGGTCGGCATCGTGATGCTCAATCGACTGCCGCAGGACCTGCTCGGGACCGATGCCTTCGGGGTGCGCCTGGGGATGGCGACGACCCAGCTGCTCTGGTTCGGCGTCGGCATCGGCGCCATGCTTCTGATCGCCGCTCGCTTCCGCGACGACGGCGTGCTGCGCCACTACAAGTACACCTGGGCCCTGGCCGGGACGCTGCTGCTGGTCGTCACCTTCCTGTTCGGGCGTGAGGTCAACGGCGCCCGCCTCTGGATCTTCGTCGGGCCGCTCGGCTTTCAGCCCGGAGAGGCGATCAAGATCGTCCTGGTCGTCTTCATCGCCGGCTACCTGGCCGAGAAGCGGGCCGTCCTGTCCGAGGCCAGCGCGCGGATCGGTCCGATCAAGATCCCGCCGCTGCCCTACCTGCTGCCGATGGTCGCCATTTTCGTGATGGTGATGCTGATCGTGGTGGTCAGCCGCGACCTCGGCACGGCACTCCTCTTCTTCGGGATCTTCCTGACGATGCTCTTCGTGGCCACCGGTCGGCGCAGCTACGTCCTGCTCGGCCTCATCCTGTTCGTGGCCGGCTCGTTCGTGGCCTATAACCTGTTCGGCCACGTCCGGGTCCGCGTCGACAACTGGATCGACCCGTTCGTCGACCCCAGCGGGACCGGGTACCAGACCGTTCAGGCCCTGTACGCCTTCGGTCGCGGCGGGCTCTTCGGGGAGGGGCTGGGGCAGGGGCTCCCGATGATCTCGGGGCGGCTGCCGATCCCGGCGCTGCCGACCGACTTCATCTTCGCGGCGGTGGCCGAGGAGCTGGGCCTGATCGGCGCCGTTGCGCTGCTTGCCCTGGTGATGGTCCTCGTCTTCCGCGGGCTGCGCACCGCGATGCTGGCGCGCGACGACTTCAGCTCCATGCTGGCCGTGGGCCTGACGGTCAGCCTTGGGCTCCAGACCCTGATCATCGCCGCGGGCAACGTCAAGCTCGTTCCGCTGACCGGGATCACGTTTCCATTCGTGAGCTACGGCGGCTCGAGCCTGCTGGCCTGCTTCGTGGTCATCGGCCTGCTGCTGGCGATCAGCCACCGGTCGGCGGTCGACGCCGCGCTGGAGGGGCGCGGCCCATGATCGCCACCAATATCAGGCGCCTGTCGCTCTACCTGCTCCTTGCCTTCGCCAGCGTCCCCGGCGCGCTCACCTGGTGGCAGGTGCTCGATGCACAGCAGCTGGCCACGCGGCAGGACAACCCGCAGGTCATCGCCGCGCACCGCAGCCTGCCGCGCGGCTCGATCTTCGACGCGCGGGGTCAGCTGCTCGCCTCCAGCGCCGTGGTCGATGGCATCAGTCAGCGGAGCTACACCGACCCTGCCTTCACGCACCTGATCGGGTACGCCAGCCTGCGTTTCGGGGCGACCGGGGTCGAGCGCGCCTGGGACGACCTGCTCACCGGCCGCACCGACCCGAACCCACTGCGCGAGCTGCTCAACGACATCCTGGCCCGTCAGCCCGATCCGCACGACCTGACGCTCACCATCGACCGCCGCCTGCAGGACTTCGCGGCCGCCCAGCTGGGCTCGAACGTGGGCGCCGTGGTGGCCATCGACCCGGCGACCGGCGCCATCCTGGCCATGGTCTCCTCGCCCACGTACGACGCCACCGGCTTCTCGGGCGACCCCGATCTCGCGCAGGCCGCGTGGGACACGGTGGCGGGCGCGCCGAGCAACCCGTTCCTGGATCGGGGCCGCCAGGGCCACTACGTCCCCGGCTCGATCCTGAAGGTGCTGACCGCCGCCGCCGCGCTGGATGCCGGGGCGATCACGCCGCAGACGACGTTCCCCGATCAGCCGCAGCAGGAGGTCGACGGCTTCGTGGTCTCCGGCTTCACGATCCGTGAGCACGACCTGGGGTCCGTCAAGCCCGCTCTCTGGGCCCTCTCACCGGCGCTGCAGGTGTCGAGCAACATCTTCTTTGCGCACGTCGGGCTCGAGCTCGGCGCCAATCGGTACCTCGACTACGCGCGCCGCTTCGGCCTCTGCTCGGGGCTCCGCATCGGCAGCGACGCGCGCGGGCTGCCGGTCGATCCCTCCTACGTCTCGGCCCGGACCGATGCCGGCTGCGCCCCGTTCGTGGACGACGTCGAGCTGGCCTCCGCCGCATTTGGCCAGGCGCGCGTCTCCGTGACTCCGATGCAGATGGCCCTGCTGGCCGCGACGATCGCCAATGACGGGCTCGTCCCGCACCCGTTCGTGGTGCGCGACCTGCGCAGTCACGCGGTAAATCCGGCCAACGGCCCGGTCGCCACCGCGCTGGAGACGTACGCTGGCGGCGGCGGGAGTCGTGCCGTCTCCTCGCAGGCCGCCGCGCAGATGCGCTCGGCGATGGTCGACGCGGTGGATGGCCCGATCGGGCGTCACTACGCCGGGGCCGGAGCCGTGTCGCGCTACGGCGTGTCGGGCGTGCTCACGGCCGGGAAGACGGGGACCGCAGAGCGCGGGCCGGGGCTGGCCCCGCATTCGTGGTTCATCGGCTTCGCGCCGGCGCAGCAGGGGGTCGTGCCCAGCATCGCGATCGCGGTCATCGTGGAGGGCGGTGGCACCGGATCCGGGCACGCGGCTCCGATCGGTGGCGCGGTGATGGCCGAATGGCTGAAGCTGACCGGGGCCGGGGGCTGACCGGGGGCCGGTGAACCAGTCAGGGCCCGGCTGGGGTATTGTGGGCGCAGGGCAGTGACCGCCCATCCAGCGAGCAGGGGAAGCCGACCGTGAAGAGCGTCCAGGAGTCCGCGGAGCGCGTCGTCGCCAACGTCGAGCGCGTGATCGTCGGCAAGCACGTCGAGGTCCGCATGGCGCTGGTGGCGCTGCTGTGCGAGGGCCACATCCTGATCGAGGATGTGCCCGGGGTCGGCAAGACGATGCTCGCCAAGGCGCTCAGCCGCAGCCTCGGCTGCACGTTCCGGCGCATCCAGTTCACCCCCGACCTGCTCCCCTCCGACGTCACCGGCATGTCGATCTTCAACCAGAAGACGGCTGAGTTCGAATTTCGCCCCGGCCCGATCATGGCCCAGGTGGTGCTCGCCGACGAGATCAACCGCGCCACCCCGAAGACCCAGAGCGCGCTGCTCGAATGCATGGAGGAGCACCAGGCCACGATCGACGGCATCAGTCACCCGATGCCGTCGCCGTTCCTGGTCATCGCCACCCAGAACCCGATCGAATACGAGGGCACCTTCGCCCTGCCGGAGGCGCAGCTGGACCGCTTCATGCTCCGCCTGCGGCTTGGCTACCCGAAGGCGATGGAGGAGATCGTCATCCTCGACGAGCAGAAGCGGAGGCACCCGATCGAGGAGCTGCACCAGGTGCTCGACCTCGACGAGCTGCGCCAGATGCAGGCCGCCGTCAAGGAGATCTACGTCGACCAGACCGTGGCCGAGTACATCGTTCGATTGGTCACCGCCACGCGGGAGCACGCCGACATCTACCTCGGCGCCTCGCCCCGTGGCTCGATCAACCTGTATCGCTCCGGACAGGCGCTGGCAGCCCTCGATGGGCGAGACTTCGTGATCCCCGATGACGTCAAGCAGCTCGCCGTGGCCGTGCTCGCCCACCGGTTGATCGTCAAGAGCCAGGCGTCGCTGCGGGAGGTCGATCCCGACGGGATCGTGCGCGAGGTGCTTGCCCAGGTACCGATCGGGGAGCCGAGCAGCAGCGCGACCGCCGGCACGCACTAGGCCACGGCCATGGGCCTCTCCCGGCAGCTGCGCGTGGTCTTCTTCGGCACCGCGCTGCTGGTCGCCGCCTTCAGCACCGGGATCAGCTTCCTCTTCTTCCTGGTCTACCTGCTGGCGACGCTGCTGCTCGCCTCGCGCTGGTATGCCCGGCGCGGCCTGCGCGGGCTGCGCGCCGGCTACTACGTGCTGAATCCGCGCAGCCAGGTCGGGGACGCGCTGGAGGCGGTCTACCGGGTCGACAACGACAGTCGCTGGAGCAAGCCGTGGGTCGAGGTGGCGAACGAGTCGACGCTGCCGGCGCCGCTCCCTGGACGGGTGATCGGGGTGCGCGCGGCAAGCAGCCGGCAGTGGCTGGCAAAGGTCACGCTCATGCGCCGCGGCAGCTACCGGCTCGGCGCGCTGCGGGTCCGTACCGGCGACCCGTTCGGGCTCTTTACCAGCGAGATGGTGGTCGGGCGACCGACCTGGGTCGTGGTCTTCCCGAAGGTATACCCGCTCCCGCACTGGCGGCTGCCCCCGTCGCCGGTCGACGGCAGCACGCCATCGCGGCGCCGATACGAGGCGGCGACACCATTGGTCAGCACCGTGCGTCCTTACGTGTATGGCGATGCCATCAACCGCATCCACTGGCTCAGCTCCGTGCGCCACGGCGAGCTGCATGTGAAGGAGTTCGACCTCGAACAGGCCGCCGACCTGTGGCTGCTGCTGGACCTCGAGCGCACCGCGCACGCCGGACCACCCGAGTCAGCCTCGGTTGAGACCGCCGTCAGCGCCGCTGCCTCGATCGCGGTCCACACCCTCGCCGAGAACCGCGCGGTGGGGATCACGGTCTCCTCGCGCCGGCAGCAGCACTTCACCCCCGACCGCGGCACGCGGGTTGAGCAGAAGATCCTGAACCTGCTCGCCAACGTGCAGGCCGACGGCACGCAGCCGCTGGCCGAGGTGGTGGTCGGCACGCTCCCGCAGCTGCGCCGCGGCATGACCCTCTGCATCGTCACCGGCTCGACCAACCGCGAGTGGGTGCGGGCCCTGGCGGCCCTGCGCCGACGCGGGATCGGCACCATCGTGGTGCTCCTCGACCGGTTCAGCTTCGAGGGGCGCGACGATGACGAGAGTCGTGCCGACCTGGCCGCCGTACGCCATGCGCTGGCCGAGTACGACATCGGGCACCACCTGGTCCGCGCCGGTGATGATCTGTCGACCGTGCTCGGCCGGCGGGCAATCGGCGCGCGGGCGCCGGCCTTCCGGGAGCGGACCCGTGCCTGACCTGCTGCGCCGCTACCTGCGCCCGCGAGAGGGCTGGCTGAGCATGGGCCTGGTGCTGGTCATGCTCCTCACGCTCGCGTGGTCGCTGCAGCGCGCCGACTGGTTCGACAACCTAGACTTCGTGGTCCCGGTTGCCATCTTCGCCGGCTTGGCCGGCGCCCTGCTCGGCCTGTCGCGTCTCTCCGTGGTGGTCGTGCTGCCGGTCAGCGCCCTGCTGGGCACCGGGGTCGTGCTGTGGGCGGTCGGCGGCGAGTTCTTCCCCGACCTGGACCAGGTCGGCCGGCTCGTCCTGCTGCGCGGCGATGCGCTGGACTGGACCCGGATCGTGATCGACGGGGGCTTCGCGCCCCAGCTCTCGCCCTACGCGCTGGGCCTGGGCATCCTGCTCTGGGTGACCGCCTTCATCGCCGCGTACACCCTGTACCGCCACCATCGGGTCCTGGACACCATCCTGCTGGTGGGCGTGGCGCTCATCGCCAACATGTCGGCCACCCTCGCCGATCTGTTCGGCTTCCTCGTCCTCTTCTCGGTGGCGGCCCTGCTCCTCTGGCTGCGTGTCGCTCTGGTCAGCCGCGAGGAGAGCTGGCGAATGCGCCGGGTGACGGAGAACGTGGACGTGCCGGCCCAGATCATGCGCAGCGGGGTCACCTTCATCTTCGGCAGCATTGCGCTGGCCTGGATCCTGACCACCGTCGCGGTGGCCGCGCCGCTGACCAGCGTGTGGGGCAACCTCGACGGCGTCTGGTCCGGCGTGCGCGATCAGTTCGAGGGGATCTTCGGCGGCCTGAGCGGCGCTGACTCGCGGATCCAGGGAACCGCCTTCGGCTCCTCCTTCCGGGTTCGTGGCAGCTGGGTCAGCTCGGATGGGCCGGTCATGACGGTCGCCTCGCAACGCCCGTACTACATGCGCACCATCACCTATGACGTCTACACCGGCCACGGCTGGACGAGCAGCCAGGGCACGGACCGCCGCGTGGCGGCCGGCGACAGGATCTTCCCCGGCTACACGCCGGAGAGACCCCTGGCGGCCAAGGCCTTCACCGTGGAGACGGTCACCGTCGAGATCCAGCGCAGCGTTGGGCGCAACGTCTTCACCCCCGGCTATCCGACGGCCGCCTTCTCCCCGCTGCTGATCCACGAGCCCGGCGGCCTGCCCCTGCTCGGCGCCCTGCAATCCGGCGTGCCGCTCGACACCGGCAAGGGCTACCAGATCACCGCCGCCATCTCGCAGGCGACCGAGGCGATGCTGGCTGGCGCCGGCACGGCCTATCCGCCCGAGATCGTGGCGACCTACCTGAGCACGGATGGCGTGACGCAGCGGACCGCCGACCTGGCCCGCACCGTCGTCGACGCGGCGGGGGCGACCGATCCATTCCACCAGGCCAAGGCGCTGGCCGACTACCTGCGCTCCGACCCGCGCTTCAGGTACGCCACGGTGGCGGCCCTGCCGTCGGACCCAGGTCGCGACCTGGTCGATTTCTTCCTGTTCGACCCGAACGGGCAGGTCGGCTACTGCGAGTACTACGCCAGCGCCATGGCGGTGATGGCGCGCACCCTGGGCCTGCCCGCCCGGGTGGCGGTTGGCTACTCGCCCGGCGAGCGGATCGACGCCGGGATCTACCAGGTGCGCGAGAAGAACGCGCACGCATGGACCGAGATCTACTTCCCCGGCTATGGCTGGCAGATCTTCGAGGCCACCCATTCGGTGGCGCCGGTCGTGCGGCTGCGCGGCGAGGGGATCGTGCCGCCGGTCAACCAGCCAGTCAGCGGGGTCGACCCCGGGCAGCAGTTCCTCGAGGGCGACGACCCCGGCACGATCTCCAACCTGCCCTCGTTCCAGCCGGTCGAGGGCGGGTTCAAGCCGGGACAGCAGCCTCCGGCCCGGGACGCCCGGACCGGGAACGCGTGGCTGGTGGTGGTGCTGATCAGCCTCATGCTGCTGGTCGTGGCGTGGCGGCTGCTCCAGAACCGGCATCGGTTCCGATTCCTGGCCCCCGGCGACCGACAATGGCAGCGCCTGGCTTTTGCGGGCGACCGAGCCGGGATCGGTCAACAGCCCTCGGAGACCGTGTACGAGTACGCCGGCTGGCTCGAGGAGCAGCTTCCGCGGCGGAGCGTAGAGATTCACCAGATCGCCGATGGCAAGGTCTGGCAGACGTACTCGGGCCGGTCCATCTCGTCAGAGGCGATCGCGCGCCTGGAGCGGGCGTGGGGTCGTCTCCAGCTGCCCATGCTGTGGCTGGCGCTGCGCAGCCGCGTTCGATCGTTGCTGGGGGGTCGATCCGGATCCTAGGCGTCGGCCGCGGACCAGCCAGGCGTTCAGTCGACGGCTGCGAACGTCGCCTCGTAGACCTCGACCATGGCGCGCACCGCCGCCGGCGTGTCAGCGGGCCGACCCATCTCGGACAGCGTCTCGCCCATGACCCGGACCGCGCCGCACATCTCGTCGATCCCGACGCCGCCCATGTGGCCCATGCGCAGGACTCGCCCGGCCCAGGCTCCCTGCCCGCCCGCCACGATCAGGCCTTTGGCTCGCATGGCGGCGTTGAAGGGAGCCCACTCCAGGCCTTCGGGCAGCCACGCGGCCGTCACGGTATGGGATCGGTGCTCGGGAGCAGCCACCAGCTGCAGGCCCAGTCGCTCGAGGCCGGCCTGCACCGCGGCGGCGATGGCGGCGTGCCTCGCCCAGGTTCGCTCGCGCCCCTCTGCCTTCAGGCGCTGCACGCCCACCCGCAGGCCCAGCAGGACGCTGACCGCGGGGGTCCACGGAGTCTGCCCCTTCGCCGCCCACTTGCGCGCCTCGCCGAAGTCCCAGTAGACGCGCGGCATGCCGGCCGCCGCGGCGGCCTCCCAGGCGCGCTGGCCGACCGCCGCGATGGCGATCACCGGGGATGCCATCCACGCTTTCTGGCTGGCGCTCACCACCAGGTCGATGCCCCAGGCGTCCATCTCGAAGGGCATGGCGCCCAGCCCGCTGATGCCGTCCACCACCAGGAGCGGGTCGCCCGGGGCGGCGCGCACGACTGCAGCCAGGTCCTGGAGCGGGTTGGTGACACCGGTCGAGGTCTCGTTGTGTGTCACCAGCACAGCCCGATACCCGGGGTTTGCCGCCAGCTGCTGGGCCAGGGCGGCCGGGGTTGCGGCCTCGCCCCAGGGGACCTCCAGTCGGTCGACCCGGGCCCCGAACGCAGACGCGATGCGGGCGAACCGGTCACCGAAGGCGCCGATCGTCACGACCAGCGCCCGATCGCCGGGGCTGAGGGTATTCACCACCGCCGCCTCCAGGGCGCCCGTGCCGGAGCCGGTCAGCAGCAGGATGTCGCCGCGGGTGCCGATCAGGTCAGCCAGCCCGGCGCTGATCTCGCGCAGCATCTCGCCGAACTCGGTGCCGCGGTGGTCGATCATCGGCGCCGCCTGCGCCTCACGCACCTCGAGCGGAAGCGGCGTCGGCCCGGGGACGCGCAGGTTCTGGTCCATGGCGGGCATCATAATCGGCCGATGGAGAGGACCGATGCCGCGTAAGCCGGGACCCGTGACCGAGCACCTCTTCGCCGAGCAGCCGGGGAGCGACGCGCCGCTCGCGGCGCGGATGCGACCGCGCACGCTTGAGGAGTTCATCGGCCAGGATCACCTGGTCGGGCCAGATGGCGCCCTGGCGCGGGTCGTGCAGCCGGGCTACGCGCCAAGCATGGTCCTGTGGGGGCCGCCCGGCTCGGGCAAGACGACCCTGGCCCGCCTGCTCGCCGATCGCTCCGGCGGGACCTGGCGGCCGATCTCGGCGGTGACCAGCGGCGTGGCCGACATCCGGCAGCTGGTCGCCGACGCCCGCGCCCTGCGCCAGGCCGGCGGACGAACGGTGGTCTTCATCGACGAGCTGCATCGGTTCAACAAGAGCCAGCAGGACGCGCTGCTGCCGCACGTCGAGGACGGCACCATCGTGCTGATCGGGGCGACCACCGAGAACCCGTACTACGAGATCAACTCGCCGCTCCTGTCGCGCCTGCGGGTGTACCGCCTCGAGCCGCTCGGCCCCGACGAGGTGCGGGAGATCGTGGTGCGGGCCCTCGCGGACGAGCGCGGGCTGGCTGGCCGCGTGACCGTCGCCGAGGACGGCATGACCGGGCTGCTCGAGCTGGCCAGCGGCGATGCTCGCCAGGCGCTGAACATCCTCGAGGCGGCCGCTGCGGTGGTCGCCGAGTCGGCCTCGCTCAGCCGCGAGGCGATCGCGGAGGCCGCGCAGCAGCGGCTGCTGGCCTACGACCGCGTCGGCGACCAGCACTACGAGGCCGCATCGGCCTTCATCAAGAGCATGCGCGGCAACGATCCCGACGCCGCGCTGTACTGGTGCGCCAGCATGATCGCGGCGGGGGAGGATCCGACCTTCATCGCCCGGCGGATCGTGATCGCCGCCAGCGAGGACGTGGGAAACGCCGATCCGCGGGCCCTGCAGGTGGCGGTGGCGGCGATGCAGGCGGTAGAGATGATCGGCCTGCCCGAGGCCCAGTACGCGCTCGCCCAGGCGGCCGCCTACGTCGCCAGCGCCCCGAAGTCGAACCGCGCCGGTGCGGCCTACTTCGCCGCCCTGGCCGAGGTCGAGGAGAAGGGCCGCCTGCCGGTTCCGCTCCACCTGCGCCCGTCATCGCATCGCCGGCTGGCCAAGGAGCACGGCTACGGCAAGGGATACCTGTACCCGCACGACTTCGACAACGCCGATGTCGAGCAGCAGTACCTCCCCGACGCGCTGGCCGGCCGCGTGTTCTACGAGCCGTCTGACCAGGGCCTGGAGACGCAGATCGGGGAGCGGCTCCAGCGACTGCGGCGGCAGCGCCTCGAGGCGAAGCGAGGACGTCCAGGAATGACGTGAGGGTCCGAAGGTCCCTTTCTCGCATGGACCCTCGAACCCTCTCGGCACGCTCGTCAGCGTTAGGTGGTAAGCCCGCTGCGACGAACGAACCTCAACGTCTCGCCTGACCTGCTGGAGCTGGAACCTCGGGCCCGCCTAAGCGGGGCGAGCCTATGGCATCCAGTGCCGGTCGGGCTGGTATTCGCGGCTCCTCGCTTGCAGAGCCGCCCAGTGGTTCCCACACCACTGAACCTGGGGCCGTAGGCCGGCCCGATCGGATTTCTGGCACCACCCGAAGGTGATGCGTCCGGTCCCGATCGTTGCCTCGACGCGGCTGACCCTTTCCTCCGTAACGATCCCGAGTGAACCGCCGATTGGGCTTTTGACTCTCTCGCGTTCACCCGGGCGGAGGCAGTGTGCCTGCCGCGCGTTGGGGCGGGAGCTTATCCCCGTCTCCTACTTCACCTGCACCCGGCGGAAACTCAGGGTGAGCGACAGAATCGCCACCGTGGGTCTCCTTTCGGTCCGCTCCAGATTACGGCCTTGCGGGTCGTGGGAGCGGCATGCGGAGTCTATGCCAGACGGGCTCCGGAGGTCAACGAATTTTGCACCCCTATCGTGATTTCCATCGACCCAGGGACGACCGCTAGCTCGGCCCGATCTTCAGGGCGCTGAACGCAAAGACCGCGGCCGCCAGCACGATGGCCATGAGGACCACCAGGACGCCGATGTTGCGCAGATCGCGCATCACGTAGTGGTATTCAGCGGCCGCTCGCTCGGAGAGGCGCGAGGGGCCCGCCACGGCGAAGCGCGGGTCGGAGCGGGCTCCGCGGGTGAGCGACGGGGCGGAGGCGGGCTTACGAGCCGGGGCCACCTCGGCTCGATGCTCGGCGGCAGCGTCGACGGCCTCCGACACGACGCCGGCGATGGGGCGGGCCGGCGCCGCGGGACGCTGCAGCGCCTGGCGCTGGGCGCGTCGCTGACGGTCGCGGCGGTTGGCCGCCTTACCGCCTCGTCGGGGCATCGAACCTCCGTTTTGTGCTGCGGGAAGCCGAATCGGGGCGGGTATGATACCAGCGCCCGTGCCCGACCTGAACCGCACCCTCGTGGACAACCTGGCGCTCGTCGTCGGGCTCATGGGGGTCGTCCTCATCGGCCTGGGGGTGGTCGTGGCCGTCCAGTGGAGGCGCCTGCGGCGAGCGACCGAGGCCTACCGCTCGCTGGTCAGCGACAGCCAGGGCGGATCGCTCCAGCAGATGCTCGACGCGCACCTTGGCAAGGTGGTCGAGGTGGGCGCGCAGCTCGAGCGTCTCTCGGCGCTGCACGAGTACCTGGAGGTCCGGTCGCGCGGCTCCCTGCAGCACGTCGGGCTGGTGCGCTTCAATCCCTTTGAGGACACCGGGTCGGATCAGAGCTTTGCCATCGCCCTCCTCGACGACCGGCGCGACGGGATCGTGATCAGCAGCCTGCACGGGCGTGGCCAGACGCGCATCTTCGCCAAGCCGATCGAGGGCGGGGAGTCGCAGCACACCCTCTCCGAGGAGGAGGCCGAGGCCATCCGGATCGCGGTCGAGGACGCTCGCCCGACGCCTACCCTCGGCTGACGTCAACGCCAGCCGTGGGCGACGGACCGATCGATCCGGCGCAGCTGCGGCTGGCGGAGCGCCGCCTGCTCATCGCGCTACGCCGAATGCAGCGCCGCGAGCCGCTGCGCACCGACGTGCGGGTCGATCGGCTGATCGCAGAGCTGCGCGCGGCACAACCATCCCGGGGGTCGCAGCACCGGGGCCGTCAGGCACTCACTCTCAGTGAGGCTGACCTGCGCGCGGTGGTCGATGCCATGGTCGCGTCCGGGACCCTTGGGCGGCAGGGGCATCGAGTTCGGCTGGTGGAGCAGGCGCCGCGGCTCGATCCAACGATGCAGGAGCGCGTCGATCGGCTGTTGGCAGTCCTGCGAGAGGCCGGTGCCGCACCTCCGCCGGCCGAGAGCGTCGCAGCTCGCCTGGGGATCCCCTCCGCGCTGGTGGATCAGCTGCGGGCCAACGGTGACCTGGTGCAGGTCGGGCCGCGCATCGACTACCCGCGCGCGGCGTGGGCCGCGCTGTCGACGCAGCTGGATCGCCTCGCGGCAAGGGTGCCGCTCTCTGTCAAGCTGGTTAGAGACGAGCTGCAGACCACCCGGCGCCATGCCGAGGCCATCCTGCGCCAGCGGGTCGCTGACCGCGACAGACGAGGTGTCGAGTAAGCGGGCGATAACGGTCCGGTGAATGGCACCTCGGCTACCATCGGGGAAATGCCAGCGGTGGTGCCGTCCCCGAACCAGATCCCCATCTTCGAGGAGCTGGTCGCCCCGCCGCGGCCGGTTCCCCGTCCTCATCTGCGAGTTCAGCCACCGCTCCTGGCGGACCTGACCCCGCGCCAGCGCAAGGCGGTCACGCACGGCGAGGGACCCCTGCTCATCGTGGCCGGTGCCGGAACCGGGAAGACGACGGTCATCACCCGGCGCATCGCCTGGCTGATCGCCGAGAAGCGGGCCAAGCCGTCGCAGATCCTGGCGCTCACCTTTACCGATCGGGCCGCTCTCGACATGACCGAGCGCGTCGACCAGCTGGTCCCCTACGGCTACACCGACACGGTGATCAGCACCTTCCACGCCTGGGGCGATCGGCTCCTGCGCGACCACGCCCTGGAGGCCGGACTCTCGGACCGATCGACCGTGCTCTCCCGCGCCGAGCAGGTGATCTTCCTGCGCGAGCACCTCTTCGAGCTTCCCCTGGACCGCTATCGACCCCTCGGCGACCCGACCCGCTTCCTGCACGCCCTGGTCACCCTCATCAGCCGGGCGCGCGACGAGGATGTCGCTCCCGCCGCCTACCGCGCCTGGGCCGATGCGCTTGCCGCCGCCGCGGTGGCGTCTCCCGAGGATGCCGCGCTGGCCGAGACCGCCGGCCAGCACGCCGAGCTGGCGGCCTGCTACACCGCCTACCAGGAGCTGATGCGGCGCAACGACCGGATCGACTTCGGCGACCAGGTCGGGCTGGCGCTCGACCTGCTGCGGGACCATCCCGCGATCCTCGCCGCGGAACGGCAGCGCTATCGGTACATCCTGGTCGACGAGTTCCAGGACACCAACCATGCGCAGTTCGAGCTCGTCAAGCTGCTGGCCGGCTTGCCGACCGCCAACCTGGCGGTGGTCGGCGACGATGACCAGAGCATCTACCGCTTCCGGGGCGCGGCGCTCTCCAACATCCTTGGCTTTCGCGCCGCCTACCCATCCGCCGCCAGCCTGGTCCTGACCGACAACTTCCGCAGCCGGCAGCCGATCCTCGACACGGCCTACCGGCTCATTCGGCACAACGACCCTGACCGGCTCGAGGCGCGGGAGGGGCTCGACAAGCGGCTCGTGGCCCGCGCCCACGCGCGTCGCCCCGCGCCAGCCGAAGCGGCGATCGAGCTGCTCGCCTTCGACACCGGCTCCGACGAGGCCGACGCGGTGGCCGAGCGGATCGCGGCCTCCCTGCGCGCCGGACGGCGAGCGGGGGATCACGCCGTCCTGGTGCGCACCAACCGGGACGCGGACCCGATCCTGCGATCGCTGAACATGGCCCGCGTGCCGTGGCGCTTCGCCGGCACGGCGGGGCTGTACCGGCAGCCGGAGGTGCGCCTGCTGGTCAGCTTCCTGCGGGCCGTCAACGATCCAGAGGACTCCGTCTCCTGCTACGACGTCGCCACCTCGGAGCTGTTCGGACTGGACCCGCGCGACGTGACGCTGGCCCTCAACGCCGCTTCGCGGCGCCGCACGAGCCTCGAAACGGCGCTGCGTGCCGCGGCCGCCGAGCCGGGACAGGCGCCCTTTGGTCGCCGCCCGCTGGAGGTGGTGGCCCGCCTGCTGGCCAGCCTGGATCAGCACCGTGCCATGAGCGCGGAGCGGACCACCGGGGAGCTGCTGTACCACTTCATCACGTCATCGGGCTTCCTCGGCCGCCTGGCCGCCGAGGCGCGGCAGAGCGGCGACGAGCGGCTCGCCAACGTCGGCCGCTTCTTCGAGATCGTGCGTCGCCAGTCCTCGCTGCTGAGGGACGATCGGCTGCCGTTCCTGGTCGCCCAGCTCGACACGCTGATCGAGGCCGGCGACGATCCCTCCACGGCGGACGTGGCCGCGGACGACGGGGACGCGGTGCATGTCCTGACCTACCACAAGGCCAAGGGGCTGGAGTTCCCGATCGTGATCATGGTCGGGCTGGTCGACGACCGCTTCCCGACGCGGTCACGCGGCGACCTGCTGCCGTTCCCGGCCGACCTGGTCCGGGAGGCGCTGCCTGAGGGCGACCATCACCTCGCCGAGGAGCGGCGCCTCTTCTACGTGGGCATGACCCGCGCCCGCGAGGAGCTGGTGCTGACCTGGGCGCGTGACTATGGTGGCCGCACCGCCCGCCGCATGAGCCAGTTCGTGCTCGAGGCGCTCGACCTGCCGCCCGCCACCCCGGTGGAAGCGCTGCGACCGAGCGTGGCTGAACGGCTGGCCCGCAACCAGCACCCGGTACGACAACCGGCCAAGCCTGCGCCGCCATTGCTCGGTGAGAAGCCCCTGACCCTCAGCTATGGCCAGGTCAGCGACTACCTGGAATGCCCCGCCAAGTATCGATTCGGGCACGTGATCCGGATTCCCACGCCGGTCTCGCATCAGCTCGTCTACGGACGAGCGCTGCATGCCGCCGTGCAGGCGTTCCATCGGCGCCAGATGGCCGATCGGCCGATGTCGCTGGCGGAGCTGCATGCCGAGCTGGACGCCGCCTGGGAGTCGACCGGGTTCCTGACCCGCCAGCACGAGGAGGCGCGCAGGGCGGCCGCCCGGGACGCCCTCGAGCGCTTCTGGATCAACCAGCAGGCGGATCCCGCGCGCCCGACAGCGGTCGAGCTGGAGTTCGTGGTGCCGTTCGGCCGCGACCGTGTGCGCGGGCGCTACGACCGCGTCGACACCGATGCCGCGGGGCGCGTCACGATCACCGACTACAAGTCGAGCGACGTGCGCGATCCGGCCACGGCCGCGCGGCGCGCCCGCGAGTCGCTGCAGCTGGCCATCTATGGCCTGGCCTGGGAGGCCCAGCACGGCCGTCCGCCCGACGACCTGGCCCTCCACTTCCTCGACCTGGGGATCGAGGGTCACAGCGCGGCCAGCGCGAAGCGCCTGGCACGCGCCGGCGAGCAGGTCGCCGCTGCGGCCGAAGGGATCCGCGCCGGCCGATTCGAGGCCGATCCTTCGCCGACGCGCTGCGGTTACTGCCCATTCCGCGAGATCTGCCCCGACGCGATCCGATGAGCCACATGCCTGGCCGCCGGTGACCGGCCGAACCCGCATGGCGGTGGCCGCGCTCGTGCTGCTGGCCGTGTTGGGGGGCGTCGTGCTGGTTGCCTTCGCCGGGCACGCGTGCCCAACTGACTCGTCGGGTAGCCCATGTCCCGATGCCGGCCCCAACCGCGCGGTGGTGGTCGGGCTCGCCGCCGCGACCGCCGCCCTGGCCGTGACGCCATTCGCGCTCCTTGCCGAGTTCGCGGTCAGGCGCCGCATCATCTACCGCGGCGCGTGGGGCCGGGCGACGCGCCGGGGGCTCCTGGTGGCCGTGGTGATCGCCGCCATGGCCGGCCTGCGCCTGGGCGGCGCGCTCTCGGTCCCGGTCGGCCTGTTCGGGATCTGCCTGGCGGTGGTGGTGGAGTGGCTCGCCGTCCGCCGCTTCGACCTGCCGTGACGCGGGCATGACGCGGGGCGCGGCGTGAGCGCGGACATCTTCGCCTCGCAGCCCGGCGACGAGGACCTGCTGGCGGAGATCTTCGACCTGGAGCATGACGACGTGGTCGAGGACCTGCCATTCCACCGCGAGCTGGTGAGCCGCAGCGGAGGACGGGTGCTTGACCTGGGCTGCGGGTCAGGGCGGCTCTTCGCCGCGCTGCTGGACGGCGGAGCGTCGCGCATCCTGGCCATCGACGGCTCGGCGGCCCTCCTGCGTCGGGCAGAGGCGCGGATCGGCAACGGCGCCAGGCTGGCGGCGGCCGCGCTGGACGGGCGGATCGCCCTCATGCGGGGCGATGTGCGGGCTCTCGCGACCCTCAACATCAGGGAGCGCTTCGACCTGGCCGTGGCGGTCGGTGTGCTGCCGCACCTCGACGGGCCGGAGGATGCGCTGCGGATGCTGGGTGGCGTCCGATCGCTGCTCGCTGCCGGCGGCCGGCTCGTGCTCGACGACCTTGGCCCGGCCGCCATGCCGGAGCGCGACCTTCCGCTCTCGGTCGATTGGCGGCGGCAGCTGCATGGTCGCGAGGTGGTGCGCCGCAGCGAGCTGATCCGGCGAGAGTCGCCGGAGGGGCTGCGCATCGCCTTCTCGACGATCGCGGATGCAGTACAACCCGATGGTACGATAGCGCGGCTTCCGGCCAGTCATAAGCTCTGGTATCCATCTCCCGAGGCGCTTGCCGCGCTCGTTGCACAGGCGGGGATGGTGGTCGAGTTGAGCTACGGCTCGCACGACCTCGAGCCGCTCGGACGGGAGAGCGGGCGCCGGATCTTCGTGGTCAGGTACAAGCCCGCGGCGGCGTCCCCGTCGCAAGAGGAGAGGGTTGGCTGAGCAGATTCGTCTGCTGGTGGTCGAGGATGTGCCGCAGGTCGCGATGCACATGCGATCGCTGCTGCAGGCGCAGGCACAGATCAAGATGCTCGACGTCGTGACCTCGGGCGAGCACGCGCTGCCGGCGGTCAGCGAGCTGCGCCCCGACGTGCTGATCGTCGACGCCCTGCTCCAGGGGCGGGTCTCCGGCATGCAGGTCGCCGAGCAGGTGCGCCGCGCCGAGCCGAGCGTGTCGGTGATCGTGCTGACCGTGCCGCAGAACCCGGTCGGCGTGGACCCGTCGGTCGGGATCGACGCGATCCTGAAGATGCCGTTCTCCGGCTTCGATCTGACCACCCTGGTGCGCAAGGTCCACGAGCAGGGCAACGTCGGCGGGGGACGCAACGCCTCGATGATGATCAGCCTCTTCTCGCCGAAGGGCGGCGTCGGGCGCACCACCCTGGCCTACAACCTGGCGGTCGCCTTCGGGGTGGATCGTCGGGTCTGCCTGGTCGACGGCTCGATGCAGTTCAGCGACCTGCGCGGCCTGCTGCGCGCACCGGCCGCGGCCCCGTCGATCGTCAACCTGCCGACCGACAAGATCCGGGACACCGACCTGGCCGATGTGCTCTGGAAGGACCCGTCGGGGATCGATGTCCTGCTCGCTCCGCCGCGCATCGAGATGGCCGAGATGGTCACCGTCCGCGACATCGAGAAGGCGGTCTCGATCATCCGTCAGGTCTACGAGGTGATCGTGGTTGATACCCGGGCCGCGCTCTCCGACGACGTGCTCGCCTTCCTTGACGGTTCCGACCTGATCCTGGAGGTGGTCGCCTACGACAGCATGGCGATCCGCGGCCTGGCCATGGCCGACGAGGCCTTCGCCACCATCGGCTACCCCGCCTCGAAGCTCGCCATGGTCCTGAACCGATCCGACTCCACCGGTGGCTTCAGCAAGGCCGATGTCGAGGAGGCGCTCAATCGCCGCATCGACTACGAGATCGTCTCCGACGGACGGCTGGTGATCGCCGCCAACAACGAGGGCGTGCCATTCGTGCTGGCCAGCCCCGACGCACCGATCTCGCTGGGGATCCGGCGCATGGCGGAGTCGATCGGCGCCAGCCTGCCCGCGCGCTCCGCCCTCGCGCACCGCTGACCGTCGCCGTGGGGCTGCACGCCGACCCTCGGCCGATCGGCGTCTTTGACTCCGGGGTGGGCGGCCTTACCGTCCTTGCCGAGCTGCGGCGTCGACTGCCCGCCGAATCGACGATCTACCTGGGCGACAACGCGCGGGCTCCGTATGGGCCGCGGCCGGCCGACGAGGTGCGCACCTTCACACTCGAATCGGTGGCCTGGTTGCTGGCGTGGGACGTGAAGCTGCTCGTGCTCGCCTGCAACACGGCGACGGCACAGGCGCTGCCGCTGGTCCGGGAGGTCTCCGCGGTGCCCGTTCTCGGGGTGGTGCGGCCCGGCGCCCTGGCTGCGGCAGCGTCCACGCGCGCGCGCCACGTGGGGGTGATCGCCACGGCCGGCACGGTTGCCTCCGGCGCCTACGTCGCCGCGGTCGGCGAGGCCGACCCGACCCTGACGGTGACCCAGCTGGCCTGTCCTCTGCTGGTGCCGATGGTCGAGGCCGGCCAGCTCTCCGGTCCGACCGCCGAGGCCGCCGTGCGCCGCTATCTGGGCGAGCTGTTCGCGGCCGATGCCGAGATCGACACGCTGCTGCTGGGCTGCACCCACTACCCGCTGCTGCGGCCGCTGATCGAGCAGGTGGCGGGGCCGCGGGTCGCCGTCGTCGACTCAGCCTTCACGACCGCGCTGGCCGCTGAGGACCTGCTCGACGCGCTTGGCGGTCGGACCTCGCAGTCCGGCACTGGCGCGAATCGGATCGTGACAACCGGCGATGTTGCGACCTTCACGGCGGTGGCTGGCACGGTCTTCGGGGCGACCCTGCCCTCGGTCGAGCGGGCGGTCGTCACGGCCGACTAGACTCCGCGCATGCCACGCAGCGCCGGCCGGGTCGGGATGGGAATCGTCGTCGGGGGCCTGCTGGCCATGGGCGCCACGGTCGTCCAGCGCGAGCTGATGCGTCGCGCCGGGACCCGGCTCATCGACTGGGAGGCTGTCCGCAACATCGCCCGCCGGCGGCTCGGGCCAGCCGGCGCGACGCTGAGCGCGGCCGATCGATCGGCCGCGGAGGCGTTCTACCGCGCGGAGCTGCTGCGGATCGAGCCGGTGGTGGCCGAGGCGATCGGCGCCGAGCTGCCCCGCGCCCTGGAGACCCCCGCGGTGATCGACCGCCTGGAGTGGATCGATCTCAACCTGGCGACGTTCGAGCAGCTTTTTGGCCGGGTGGAGCGGATCGTCAGCCAGGCCTCGAGCGGGGCGGACACGCCGGGGCGCGCCTTCGCCCGCATCCTGAACCGCTCGCTCGGCAACCAGCAGCTCGGGCTGCTGCTGGCGTTCCTGGCTCGCAAGGTGCTCGGCCAATACGACGTCAGCCTGCTGGCAGCCTCGCCCACGGTCCGTGGCCGGCTGAACTTCGTTGAGCCGAACATCACTGCCAGCGCGGCCGCGCTCGGCGTTCCGCTGGCGCAGTTCCGCACCTTCATCGCGCTGCACGAGGCGACCCACGCCTTCGAATTCGAGGCCTACCCGTGGCTGCGCGACCACTTCGCTGCATCGGTCGGGGAGGCGATCGAGCTGCTGGCGGCCGACTCCGGCGGCCTCGGGGAGCGCCTGCGCAGCGCGATGCGCGGGCGGGGAGGGCACTGGCTGGAGCGGATGATGAGCCCAGCGCAGCTGGAGTCGTTCCGGCGGACGCAGGCGCTGATGTCGCTGCTGGAGGGCTACTCGACACACGTCATGAACGACGCCGGCGAGCGGCTGCTCCCCGGCTTTGCGCGGCTGCACGAGCGCTTCGAGCGCCGCAACGAGGCACGCGGGGCGCTGGAGCGGGCGATCATGCGGGTCACCGGCCTGGACCTGAAGATGGAGCAGTACGTCGCCGGCGAACGCTTCGTGGCCGCCGTGCTGGCCGCGCGCAACCGAGCCTTCCTGAACCGGGTATGGGAGGGTCCGGCGAGCCTGCCCGACCTCGCCGAGATCCGCCACCCGCAGCGCTGGATCGATCGGATCGAGGAGCGCAGGCCCGAGGGGCGGTTCACCTGAGCGACGAGATCGTGATCCTGGCGACCCCGATCTTCGGCGTGCCGCTCTCCGCCGAGCACGCGGCGCGCCTCGAGTCGGTGCCCGGCGTGCGCGTGGTGCCGATGTCGCGCGAGGGCCTCGTGCATGAGGATGCCGAGGCGGCGCTGGCGTCGGCGAGGGTGCTGCTGCGTGGCGGGGTGCCCGCCACGGTGCTCGACCATATCGTCGGGCGGGCGCCGCAGCTGGAGTGGATTCACTCGTTCTCGGCGGGCGTCGATCGGGTCGCGACGCCCGTGGTCCGCGAGCGCGGTTTGATCGTGACCAACGCGCGCGGAGTCTTCTCGCGGCCGATCGCCGAATACGTGGTGATGATGTGCCTGGCGATCGCCCGCCACCTGCCCCAGCTCCTCGAGCTGCAGCGGGAGCGCACCTGGCAGCCGCTGCGCGGCACCGAGCTCGGTGGCATGACGGTCGGGATCGTGGGCTTCGGGAGCATCGGCTCCGAGGTCGCCCGGCTGCTGGCGCCATTCGGGTCGCCCGTGCTGGCCACCCGCCGCCATCCCGAGCGAGGCGCGGGCGACCTGTCAAACGTGGAGCTGCTGGGGCTTGATCAGCTCGACGAGGTGCTGCGCCGCAGCGACATCGTGGTCGTCGCCGCGCCGCTCACCGATGACACGGCGGGCATGATCGGCGCCGCCCAGCTGCAGGAGATGCCGGAGCACGCCTGGCTCATCAACATCGCGCGCGGCCGCCTCCTCGACGAGCTGGCCCTGCGACGCGCCCTCGAATCGGGCTGGATCGGTGGCGCGGTGCTCGACGTCTTCAACGACGAGCCGTTGCCGCCTGACTCACCGCTGTACGGCACGCCGAACCTGATCATCACGCCGCACACGTCGTGGTCGAGCGACCGGGTCGTGGATCGCTCGCTGGATCTGTTCCTGGCCAACCTGCGCCGTTTCGCCGCCGGCGAACCGCTCGAGAACGTGGTTGATCTGGAGGCCGGGTACTAGCCGGTGCAGGTCACCATCGTGGGGCTGCCGGGGAGCGGCAAGACGACCGTCTTCAATGCGCTGACCGGCGCGCACGCCGACACCGGTGGCTTCTCCGGAGGTCGCGCCGCGCCGAACGTGGGAGTGGTCAAGGTCCCCGATGAGCGGCTCGACCGCCTGTCGGAGCTCTTCCACCCGCGCAAGACCACGCCCGCCGACGTTACCTACGTGGACGTGGCGATTCCCGCCGGAGCCGCCCGCGAGGGGACGATCAACCCCGACCACCTGGCCCTGATCCGCAACGCGGACGCGCTGCTGCACGTCGCCCGCGCCTTCGAGGGCAGCGGTGGAGAGGGCGAGGCTGACCCGTGGCGCGACGTCGATGAGCTCGACCTCGAGTTCGTCATTGCCGATCTCACCGTGATCGAGAAGCGCCTTGAGAAGCTGCGCACCTCCGGCCGGCATGGCTCGCCGGCGGAGCGCGAGTCGAACGCGCAGGAGGAGGAGCTGCTGGCCCGCCTGGAACCCGAGCTGTCGGCCGGCCATCCGCTGCGCGCCGTGCACCTGACCGATGAGGACGAACTGCGCCTGCGAGGCTTTCGGTTCCTGACCCAGAAGCCGGTCCTGGTCGTGCTGAACATCGACGAGGGCCGGCTCGCCGCCGCGGGGGAGCTGGAGGTCGCGGGGCGGGCTCGCTATGCCCAGCCGCAGACCGACGTGGCAGCCCTCGGAGGCAAGATCGAGGCCGAGCTGGCGCAGCTGTCGGCCGACGATGCGGCGCTCTTCATGGACGACCTGGGGATCGCCGAGCCAAGCCGCGGCCGGGTCATCCGGTTGACCTACGCCCTGCTCGGCCTCTTCTCGTTCTTCACGGCCGGGCCGGACGAGTGCCGCGCGTGGACGCTGCGATCCGGGGCGAGCGCGGTGGATGCGGCGGCGGCAATCCACACCGACCTGGCCCATGGCTTCATCCGGGCCGAGGTGGTCACCTTCGATGACCTGGTCACGTGTGGCAGCATGGCCGAGGCTCGCAAGCGCGGCCTGCTGCGATCCGAGGGGCGGACCTACGCGGTGCGTGACGGCGACGTGATCGAGGTGCTCTTCAACGTGGCGCGCTGAGCCGGCGCCCAACTACGAGGAGAGGTCGACCTCGGCGATCAGGCTGCGAAACTCGGTACTGGTCTCGACCAGAAAGGTGTTCTCCTGCTCGAGGCCCACGCTCATGCTGGCGGTCAGCTTCTCGTCGCCCGCGTAGACGAAGCCGTGGTGGCGCTCCAGCTCACGCGCGATCGCCTCGACCAGGGTGTCCTCCTCGAAGGTCTCGACCACCGCAGCTCGGGCGGCGAGGACCAGCGCGGCGAAAGCCTCGGGGGTGTGCTCGCGCTCGCTGACCAGCACCGCGTCCGTGAGCAGGTCGCTGGCACCCTCATGCAGCTCGTAGAAGAAGAGTCGCATCATGGCCCGATGATAGCCGCCGGGCCCGATCTGCTCATCGTCGGAGGCCTGGCCGTCGACCGCGTGGTCGACGGTTCGAGGCTGGCCGGTGGGTCGGTCCTGCACGCGGCCCGGGCGGTCGCAGCGGCCGGGTGGTCGGTCGCGACCATCACCGCTGCCGGGCCCGAGCCGGAGGCCGCTGCCGCGGTCGCGGAGCTGGGGGCGCTCGGTCCCAGCTCCGTGGCTTCCCTGCCCGCCTCGATCCGCTTCGCCATCCACCACGACTCGCAGGGTCGGCGCCTGGTGCTCGAGGCGGCGAGCGGGAATCTCGCGCTCCTCGCGGCTGAGGTGACCGCGCTCGGCGCACGGACCGTGCTGCTCGCCCCCATCGCCGGCGAGCTGTCGGCGCTGGCGGTTGGGGCCTGCGCGACGGTCCCGGTGCGGGTGGCTGCAGTGCAGGGCTGGCTGCGGCACCTCGCTCCGGGGGAGGAGGCTCGCGCGCTGCCGCTCGGCTCACTTGGCGCGGAGCTGTCGGCGGCACTCGCCGAGCTCGACGCTCTCGTCGCCAGCCACGAGGACCTCGCCGCCGTCGCGTCCCAGCCGCCACGGCAGCTCGAGCTGATGCGGGCCTACTTCGGTCCGAGACCGATCCTCGTCGTCACCGCCGGCCCCGACGGTGCCTGGCTGGACGATCCGGCCACCGGGATACGCCACCTGCCCGTCGCGCGACGGTTGGACGGGGCGTTCAGCATCGGTGCCGGCGACGCCTTTGCGGCGCTGCTGGCGGTGGGCCTGGGAGCGGGACTCGACCCGCCGGCCGCCGCCAGTGCGGCAATGATCGAGACGGGGGACTTCCTGGCGGCGCGTTTCTAGGCGATGGCCGCAGCGCCGTCGGGGCGGCGACGCTCGGCGGCCGCCACCCAGCGGCGCAGCCGGCGCAGCCGCGCCTCGACCCGCACCCTGACCCGGCCAATGGCCAGCATCCCCCCGCCCCGGCCCAGGGCGAAGGCCAGGTCCAGGACTCGCGAGGCGGTGGCCGCAGCCTCCAGGGCCCCGCGCAGGTCGCCCCGATGGCGTTCGCGGATGCGGGCCACCTCCAGCCAGGCCGCCGCGGCGTCGGTCGAGGCGCGGCGCGTGGCGGCCGTCCACAGGGCCTCGGCGCGATCGATCTCGCCCGCGCTGAGCAGCAGACGGGTCGCCATGCGGCGCAGGGAGTGCGCCTGCTCCTGGTCCACCCCGGGCAGCATGGCCGACTCGACCACCGCCAGCGCCTCGTCGCCCGCGCCGTGGCGCAGCAGCTCAACCGCCATGCCGTGTCGATCGAGCACCGCGGCGGTGCGCCAGCCACCGGCGCGCATCTGCACGACCTCGGCCTCCAGCAGCGCCAGTGACACGATGTCCTGCAGGTTGTGGTCGAGCACGTCGGCAAGCAGATCCGGGGAGCCGCCGCGCAGGTAGCTGAAGTAGCGGGACGGCACCTCGCTGCCCGGGCAGTCCGAGGTGCGCATCACGCCCAGCACGCCCGCCTCCACGTCGGCCAGTCGCGCCCCGCCCAGCGGCCGGCGGTAGAGGCGACGCGCCACCGGCAGGAGGTCGTCGTGGCGCTCCGGCAGGGCGGCCATCTCACGGAAGAGGCGATGCACGGTCAGGCGGGTCGTCAGCAGCGGCAGGTCGAAGCCACGCCCGTTGTAGGTGACCACCCTCGGCCGTGCGGCCAGCTCGGCGGCGACCAGGCGCAGCAGCGCCGCCTCGTGCGGGTAGTCGGGCAGCAGCAGCTGCCGCACGACCAGCCCGTTCCCCTCGAGGTGCCCCAGGCCGGCGAGGAAGACGACGGTGCCGGCACCGGTCGAAAGCCCGGTCGTCTCGGTGTCGAAGTAGCACGCCAACGGCAGCCCGGCGAGGCTGGCAACCGTCGCGGCCGGGAGCGCCACCCGGCGCTCGACCACGACCGCCGCTCCGTCCGGCGCAACCTGCAGGCGGGCGCCGAACCAGCGGGCGAGAATCTCAGCGCGATCCTTGGTGGACGCGGCGGGCCGGGGCGGGACGGGGCCTCCGCGCTCCGCCCGCATCTCCGCCAGTCGATCGGCTAGGGAGCGCATCGGTCAGGAGAGTGCCGCCAGCAGCTCGGACACGGTCGCCTTGCCGCGCGATCCGACCTCGATGGCCGGGCCCACGCAGGCCGGGCAGCCATCGGCGCAGCCGCACGAGTCGACTGCCTCGCGGCATGCTCGCACAAGCTGATCGGTGAGGGTGAAGAGCCGTTCGGTCAGACCCACGCCGCCCGGCACGGCGTCATATACGTACACGGTCGGACGCCCGGTGAAGGGAGCTTGCACCTGGGCGAGCACGCCGAGATCGCGCGGGTCGCACATGAGGAGCAGGGAGGCCGTTGTGCGGGCGATGCGCGCCAGGCCGATGAGCGCCCCGTCGAGCGTGTCTCGGTCGTAGCGGTTCACGAGCTCCGCCGGCGGGATGAGCCAACAGGCGGTCGTGTGCATCTCCTGCTCGGGGACGCTGATCGAGCCCCATCCGACGTTCTCGTGGGTGTGGTACTTGATCTTCTTGAACATGGTCACCTTCCAGGCGACCATCACCTCACCACGTTGTCGCTTGCCGGCGGGCCGCTGGTCAGCCTCCTCGAAGACCTCGAGCACCTTGAGGGTGATGCCGAGGTCGGCATCGGTGTAGTAGTCGACGTCAGTCCGCGTGACGTAGGCCTTGCGCTCATCCCAGTCGAGTCGATCCACGTGGAACTGCACGCCCTCGTGGATGTAGATCGCCTTCTCGTGGACGAGCAGGGGCGCTGCGAAGAGGTCCACCTCGCCGAGAACCCGGTGCCGGTCGCCCGATGTGTCGACGATAACGACGTTCTCCGGCGCGCCGCTGCGCAGGGAGAACGAGCTGGCCGGGAAGTTCTCATGGCTCCAGTAATAGCGATCGTCCTCGGCGCGCCGGAGATAGCCGTCCTCCTCGAGGACGTCGAGGAGCGCCGGAGTCTCCTCAACGCCGAACCGCTCGGTGGCGGGCACCGGCAGCTCGAAGCTCGACGCGCGCAGATGGTTGAGGAGCACGTGGAGATTGTCCGGGTTCACGAGGCCGTGCTCCGGCGAGGTCTCGAAGAGATACTCGGGGTGCCCCGCCAGGAACTGGTCGATCGGGGCGGACGAGCAGATCAGCGCCGAGAGGCTGGTACTCGCCCGCCGGCCGGCCCGGCCCATCTGCTGCCAGGTGGAGGCAATGGTGCCCGGGTAGCCGATGCTGATGGCGGCATCCAGGCCGCCGATGTCGATCCCCAGCTCGAGCGCATTGGTGGCGACCACGCCCCGGACCCGGCCGTCGCGAAGGCCGCGCTCGATCTCCTTGCGCTCGTTCGGCAGGTATCCGCCGCGATAGCCGCGGATCGTGTGCGGGTGACCGGGGGGTGGGGCGAAGGTCTCGCGCAGGTAGGTGGTCAGCACCTCGACCGCGGTGCGCGACCGCGCGAAGGCGATCGTCTGCACGCCGCCGCCAATGAGGCGCTCCGCCACGCGTTGTCCGGTCAGCAACGCCGAGCCGCGGATGCCGAGGTGTTCGTTGGCGACCGGCGGATTCACGACGAGGATGTGCCTGCGACCGGATGGCGCCCCGTTGTCATCCACCAGCTCGACCGGCGCCTCGAGGATGCGCTCGGCCAGCTCGCGTGGGTTGGCGATCGTGGCGCTGGCGCAGATGAAGACCGGATCGGCTCCGTAATGGCGGGTGATGCGGCGCAGGCGACGGATCACGTTGGCCACGTGACTGCCGAACAGGCCGCGGTAGGTGTGCAGCTCGTCGATCACCACGAACTGCAGGTTCTCGAAGAGCTTGAACCACTTGGTGTGGTGCGGGAGGATCGCGGCGTGGAGCATGTCCGGGTTCGTGATCACGACCTGGCCGGCAGCTCTCACGACCGATCGCACGTTCGGCGGCGTGTCTCCGTCGTAGGTGTGCGTCTTCAAGTCCAGGTCGGCCGCGTCGGCCAGCGCGCGCAGCTCGACGAGCTGGTCGGCGGCCAGCGCCTTGGTCGGGAACAGGTACAGGGCTCGGGCCGTTGGGTCGCGGGCCACCGCATCCAGCACGGGCAGGTTGTAGCAGAGGGTCTTGCCAGAGGCGGTGGGCGTCACCACGCACGCGTTGCGACCTGCTCGAATCGCCTCGATGGCCTGTGCCTGGTGGGTGTAGAGGGCCTCGACGCCGCGCGAGCGAAGGGCACTCACCAAGCGTGGGTCGAGCCCTTCCGGCCAGGGAGCGTGACGCGGAGGCCGCGGCTCGAGCACGCGGTGAGCGGCAACCAGCGGCTCCAGCGCCGGGTCTGCCAGGAAGCTGGCGATCGCCTCGTCGGCGGAGGTCGGGCGGTCCAGTAGCGTCATCGTTTCCTCCGGTCAAACAGAACAGTTGTTCGCAATACCGTAGCACGCCCGTTCGATTCGGCGGCGCGTCCTGTGGACAACTGCGCGGCGATCGCCTTGCACGGTGGAAAACTCGCGGGCTAGACTGGCTCGCAGATGACGAGCGCCGAGATCCCTGCGGCACGCGCGGCACCCCCTGAACGGCCGGTGCGACTGCGCATCCCGGCCTCGCGCGGCGGGATCGCCTGGATCGCCGTCCTGCTGATCATCGGCACCTTCCTGGCGGTGCAGGTCGGGCGCCAGGTGTACGCCAGCTGGTCGATCGGCCAGGAGGCCGATGCCGTCCGTGCCGAAATCGCCGCCATGCAGGCGCGGAACGACGCGCTGCAGCAGGAGCTCACCTACCTGCAGAGCAAGGCCTTTCTCTCGGCCGAGGCCCGCCGCCTGCTGAAGATGGGTCTGCCGGGCGAGCGGGTGCTGATCATCCCGCCGGGCGCCGAGGCGCCACTGCCGCCCGCGCTCGGCGAGAAGCCGCCGCCGGCCAAGCCGCTGGTGGAGCAGTGGCTGGAGCTCTTCTTCGGGCCGTAGGGCCGAATCGACGTTCCACACGCCATTCGATATCGCAGCATCCTGCGACAGCTGTCTGTCGCGCAGGCACCCAACCGCACCGGGCGACACGGTCCGGGGTGCGGAGCAGCCCGCCCGGGTGTGACGAACGGCCCTTGCCCCACCGCGCAGCCGCCAGCAGCATCGAGGCTGCTCGCCAGGCGCGTCGCCGCCGGCTTGCCATTTCAGTGATCGGCCCGGTCACAGTTCCTCACTGGCCGTGCTAGTCTCAGTGCATTGCAACCAGGAATTTCACGAAGGAGTCCCCCAGATGAAAGCTCGCGCAAGCCTGCTGGCCGTGGTAACGGCCGCCGCGATGGTTATTTCGGCATGTACCAGCCCCGGATCGTCGACGCCGGCATCGGCCGGCCCGGGCGCATCGGGTTCGTCGTCGATCACCGTCGATTCGTTCGACAGTTCCTTCTCGGCCATGGCGCAGCTGGCGAGCGTGACCAGCGCCGGCACGGGCCTGGTCGGGGTGATCCTCCCCGACACGACGTCGTCGGCCCGCTACACCAGCTACGACCTCCCGTATCTCACCAAGGCCTTCGAGAAGGCTGGCTACGCCGCGACCGACTTCAAGATCCAGAATGCCGCGGGCACCACCACCACGGAGCTCGCGATCGCCCAGGCCTACATCCAGGCCGGGGCCAAGGTGCTGCTCGTCGACCCGATCGACAGCACGACCGGCAAGCAGATCCAGGCGGCCGCCGCGCAAGCCGGCATCCCGATGATCAGCTATGACCGCGCCACGTTCCAGGGCACGAACACCTACTACGTCAGCTTCGACAACGTGCAGGTGGGCAAGCTCATCGGCAAGGGCTTCATGGACTGCGTCACCGCCTGGGGCGTGACAAGCCCGAAGGTCTTCACGGTTGATGGTGGCCAGGACACCGACCCGAACGCGATCGACTTCGCCAAGGGCTACAACTCGGTGATCTGGGGCCAGTCAGTGAAGCAGGTCGCAGCAGGGGCCACCAACAGCGCCGGCATGACGCTCGTCGGTGAGCAGCTTTCCCCCGGCTGGGACAACGCCAAGGGCGGCACGATCTTCCAGCAGGCCTACACCGCGCACCCGGAGATCAATGCAACGGTTGAGGCCAACGACGGCCTGGCCGGCGCCGTGATCTCCAAGCTCAAGGTGGCCGGCGTCTCGGCCAAGAAGGTCCCGACTGTCGGGCAGGACGCGACGCTTGAGGGGATGGAGTTCGTCCTCCAGGGCTGGCAGTGTGGCTCGGTCTACAAGCCGATCTACCTCGAGGCCCAGGCCGCCGTGGCCCTGGCCACGTTCCTCCGTGCGGGTCAGACCCCGCCGAGCGGCCTTGTGAACGGCACCACCACTGATCCTGCAGACGCGTCCGCGACGCAGCCCGCAGTTCTGCTGACGCCGTACTGGACCGACATCACGAACATGCAGGCAACGGTGATCACGGACAAGTTCGTCGATGTGACGAAGCTGTGTGCCGCGGTCGGCGCCGATGTCTGCACGGCGGCCGGCATCCACTAGCAGGCAACCAGCTCGCGCTGGCGTGCGACGCTGGCGAGAGCACAGAACGCGAACGTGAAGCCACCGTGCCGCATCCGCCTCCGGGCGGGTGCGGCACCTTCATGATTCGCCACTCGCGCGATGGCGCGCGGCCTCATCATGATCTCGACTGACATGGCGGCATGGTCTCGAGGGACGACGCGATGGACGTGATGGCAGCAGGCAACCAGCCCAATCGGGGCGCCGCCGCCGGTGGGCAGGCGACCGCGGGTGCACGGGCGGACACAGAGCCGCTGCTCAGGCTGCGCGGCATCAGCAAGCATTTCGGCGCCGTGCAGGCGCTGTTCGGCGTCGACCTCGACCTGCCGGCGGGCCACGTGACCGCCCTGTGCGGCGACAACGGGGCTGGCAAGTCGGTCCTGACCAAGTGCATCGCCGGCATCCATGAGGCCGATGCAGGCGAGATCCTGTGGGAGGGCCGTCCGGTCCATATCCGGACCCCCAAGGACGCGGCCGTGCTGGGGATCGAGACGGTCTACCAGGACCTCGCCCTCGCGGACAACCTCGACATCGTCCAGAACATGTTTCTCGGCCGCGAGCGGGTGAGCGGCGTCTTCCTCGACGAGGACAGCATGGAGCGGGCCGCGACGGAGACTCTGTCGGGCCTGCGGGTGACCACCGTCCGCTCGATCCGGCAACCCGTCGCCACGCTTTCGGGCGGCCAGCGCCAGGCCGTGGCCGTCGCCAAGGCGGTCATGTGGAACTCGAAGCTGGTCATGCTCGACGAGCCCACGGCGGCGCTCGGTGTGGCGCAGACGATGATGGTGCTCGAGCTCATCCGGCGGCTCAAGGACCATGGTCTCGCCGTGATGGTCATCTCCCACAACCTCAACGACGTCTTCGAGGTCGCCGACCGGATCGCCGTGCTGCGCCTCGGCCGGATGGTCGCCCAGGACTCGATCTCGTCATTCGACCGGCAGAGCGTGGTGGACTTCATGACCACCGGTGGGTCCAGCCGTCAGGTCTTCTCGCCGGATGCGGCCGTTGGCACGACGAGCGCATGACCCGCAACGATGGTCTCCCAGGGGAACCGATCGTCCGCGACGAGATCGCTGCCGAGGCTGAATCCGCACCCGACCTGACCGCCGCGGCCGTCGAGGTCATCCCGCCGGAGATTCTGGCCCAGTCGCTGGGCCAATACCTCCGGGCGATGGTCAACCGGGCAAGGAGCGGCGATGCCGGCATCCTGCCGGTGGCGATCGCCCTCGTGGCCGTCACGGTCGTCTTCACGATCGTGAGCCCACGTCACGTGTTCCTCTCGCCGGGCAACCTTGTCAACCTGTTCGATCAGAGCGCGGTCTTCATCGTGCTGGCGATGGGCGAGGGTTTCGTGCTGCTGCTCGGCGAGATCGACCTCTCGATCGGCTACGTCGCGGCGATCGGCGGGATCGTCGCCGCCAACCTGGTGCAGCCCGACCCGAATTGGCCATGGTGGGCGGCCATCGTCGCTGCCCTGCTCGTGTGTGCGGGGATCGGCGGGATTCACGGACTCATCATCACCCGGCTGCGGATGCCCGCGTTCGTCGTCACCCTGGCCGGCTACCTGCTCTGGTTCGGGGTCATGATCATCATCCTGGGCACCGCCGGGGGCGTCGGCATCACCAGCACGGTGCTGCCGAACCAGCAGTTCCTGTACGGCATCGTGTACTCATACATCGATCCGGTCGTCGCCTGGATCGGGCTGGCGGCGATCGTTGCGGTGCTCGGCGGGACGCTCTGGCTGCGGGACGCCGGGCGACGCCGCAGCGGCCTGGTCGCTCCGCCGGTTGGCCTCACCGTCGCCAAGATCGCTGCTCTGGCGATTGCGGGGATCGTCGTCGTGGCCATCTGCAACGTGAACCGGGGGAGATTCCTGCCGATCATCGGCGTGCCGTGGGTCGTGCCGCTCGTCCTCGTCGTGCTCGTGATCTGGACGCTGCTGCTCGAGCGGACCCCGTTCGGACGCCACATGTACGCTGTCGGCGGCAATCCCGAGGCGGCCCGGCGCGCCGGCATCAACGTGCCCCGCGTCCGCACGCTGGGCTTCGTCCTCTGCTCAGCCACCGCCGGGCTCGCCGGCGTGATCTACGCCTCGCAGCTGGGCGGGATGACCACCAACATCAACGGGGGCCAGCTCGTCCTGTACGCCGTTGCAGCCGCGGTCATCGGCGGGACCAGCCTCTTCGGCGGACGGGGCAGGGCGATCCACGGCCTCCTCGGTGGCCTGGTGATCGGGGCCATCTACAACGGCCTCTACCTCCTTGGGCTCGAAATTCAATGGCAGCTCATCGCCACGGGCCTCGTCCTGCTCGCCGCGGTGAGTGTCGATTCGCTTTCCCGCCCCGGAGCCGGCTCCGGGAGCCTTGCCCGCGCGTGACGCCGTCCTGGTTGAGATCGACTGTCCGCGAGCCTTAACGCGGCCAGTTCGCCCTGCCGCGCTGCCGGGTCCAGGAACAGCCGGATGATGAGGTGGCGGTTGCTGCCATGGATCACGCTCGATACTCTTGACCCCTGT
Organism: Candidatus Limnocylindria bacterium; assembly: GCA_041495495.1. GTDB lineage: Bacteria > Chloroflexota > Limnocylindria > QHBO01 > QHBO01 > CF-167. Next base: position 108 of record JBGQCU010000007.1, on the reverse strand, counting down.
GGCGGAGTAGCTCAGTGGTAGAGCAGGGGACTCATAAGCCTGCCCGTCGAAACGCTGTGGTCCCGAGCGTGGGGAACCGAGCGAACGCCGCTCAGTTATAGGCTCGAT
>JBGQCU010000006.1:0-34609 GCA_041495495.1 Candidatus Limnocylindria bacterium | reverse complement strand
TGCATCGTACCAGACCGATGCCGGTGACGCGGATCAGACCGCCTTCGGTCAGGTCAATCCGAGCACGCGGCGCCCCATCTGGGCGTCCCGCCGCATCTGCTCGACCAGGCCATTCACGTCGTTGAAGCGTTGCTGGTCGCGCAGCCGGGCGACGAGGTCGACGCCCAGCTGCATCCCGTACAGGTCCCCCTCGAAATCGAGGAGGTGCACCTCGGTCAGCACCTCTCCGCTGTCGTGGAAGGTCGGCCGGGTTCCGATGCTGACAAGGGCGGGCTGCTCGTGCGGGAGCTCGCCATTTCTGAGCGAGACCCGGCCGGCGTAGACCCCCAGCGGCGGCATGGCCGGTGCGTAGTCGAGGCGCAGGTTGGCGGTCGGGAAGCCGAGGTCGCGACCGCGCCCATCGCCGGTCACCACCGTGCCCTGCAGGTACGGCGTGACCCCCAGCCGCCGCGCGGCGGCCAGGTCGCCGCCAGCGATCGTCGTGCGAATGCGGGTCGACGAGACGATCGCGCCCTCGACCTCGACCGGCTCCACCACGACCACCGCGAAGCCGTGATCCGCGCCGAGCTCCTGCATCCGCTCGACCGTCCCACCGCGGTCGCGCCCAAATGCGCTGCGCCGCGACATCGCCACGCCGCGCAGCTCAACGGCCGGCGACAGGGCTGCCAGGAAGGCGTCGGCGGCCAGCTCCCGCACCGATTCATCGAAGCGGATCGGAACAGCCCGATCGATCCCGAGCGCCTGGATCCGCAACAGGTTGACCTCAGGCGGGGCGAGCCGAGGCAGGATCATGCCCGGGCGCAGCAGCTCGTCGGGCGGCGGGTCGAAGAGGAGCGCCACGCTGTTGGCGCCCCTCTCGGCCGCGGCCGCCCGTGTCGCCTCCAGGATGGCGCGGTGGCCCAGGTGCACACCGTCGAAGACCCCCAGGGTGATCACGGCTGGACCGATCGGCGGCAGCTCCTCGAGCGCGAGCGCTCGGAACGAGGCGGTCATGCGGCATCGGGAGTGGCGATGACGGTTCGCGGTGCGAGCACACCGTCATGCAGGACGCCGATGCCGAGCAGCGTCCCGTCGCCGAACACCGCGTGCCGGCCCGCGCCGCGCTCGCCACGCAGGGAGATGGCGGATCCGTGCAGGAAGCGACCAGCCGCGTCGACGTCGAGCCGAAGCTGGGGCAGATGCAGCAGCGGTGCGATCGGCAGGAGCGCCTCGTCGAGGCGCCCCGCGACCGCGAGGCGCTCGAGCTGGACCGGCGTCACGGCCCGTGAGACCTCCAGCCCCGCCGCCTCGGTCCGTCGCAGCGCGTGGAGGTGCCCCCCGCACCCGAGCCGCTCGCCGAGGTCGCGGGCGATGGACCGAATGTAGGTCCCCGGCCCGCAGCGGACATCACAGCGGACGTCGAGCCACGCCTCTCCCGGCTCGATGCCGAGCAGATCGATGGCGTGCACCGTCACCCGCCGCGAGGCGGCTTCGATCGGCGCCCCGGCGCGGGCGGCTCGGTGCGCCACGGCACCGCCGACCTTGCGCGCGGAAAAGGCGGGCGGTCGCTGCTCGAAGGTCCCGACGAAGAAGGCGAGGGCCACGGCGACGGCGGCCTGGTCCGGCGGCGGCGATCCGACCTCGAGGGGGCCCTGGGCATCATCGGTGGCCGAGCGGATGCCCAGCCGGATGACCGCCTGGTAGCGCTTCGCACCGCCGGTGAGGTCGTCGCTGAACCGGGTGGCGGCGCCGATCAGGATCGGCAGCACGCCGGAGGCGAGCGGGTCGAGCGTGCCGGCATGCCCGATGCGCCGCATCCCGGTCAGCCGGCGCACCAGGTCGACCATGTCGTGCGAAGTCGGCCCGACCGGCTTGTCGAGGTTAACGACCCCGAGCATCGCCGCGGGCCAGCTCGCGCTCGGCCTCCGCCAGGAGCAGCTCGCGGGCGGCCGGCAGGGCGACAGCGAGGGTACAGCCGGCGGCCCGCGGATGCCCTCCCCCACCGAAGGCGACTGCAATGGCGACCGCGTCGGCGCGGTCGCTGGTCCGCACGCTGACCCGCACTACTGCGGGGCCGATCTCCTTGAACAGGATCGTGACGTCGGCGAGCCGGGTGGATCCGAGCAGGTCGACGAACCCCTCGGCGGCGGTCGGCTGCTCGCCGGTGGTGGCGAGCATGGCGGCGGTCATCGAGGCATGCACGATCCGCCCCGCGGCGCGCTGCTCGATGCCGGCCAGCATGAGCCCCCACAGGGCCAGGCTGCTGAAGGGCTTGTCGGCATAGATGGCCCGGTGCACGGCGGCCAGAGGCGCCCCCGCCTCGATCAGCTGCGCGGCCACGCGCAGCGTGCGCGCTGTTGCGTTCGGATGAGCGAAGGTATGGGTGTCCTGCACGATCCCCGCCATCAGGGCGGTGGCCAGCTTCGCGTCGAGCGGCACCCCGAGCTCGGGCAGGAGCAGCGTCACCAGCTCGCAGGTGGCGGCCGCCTGCGGGTCGATCCAGACGGCAGCTCCAAAGCCGGGGTTGCTGACGTGATGGTCGATGTTCACGATCCTTGCACGGGCGAACCAGTCGGCCCGCTCGGTCAGGACAGAGCCGATCCGGCTCAGCTCGCCCGCATCCAGCACCACCGCCACATCGGGATCGAGGGCCGGTGAGCGGCGCACCCGCTCCACGCCGGGCAGAAAGGCGAGGAACGGTGCCGGCGGGTCCACGCTGACCACCTCTGCCTGCTTGCCGAGCCGCTCGGCAGCCAGGGTGATGGCGATCGCCGCGCCGAGCGTGTCACCGTCGGGGTTCTCGTGGCAGAAGGAGGTGACGCGCTCTGCGCCCCGCAGCATCGCGGCGACATCGAGCACCTATCGGTCCCCCGCCTCGCCCGCGGGGGTCTCAGGGCCCCCCTCGTCGAGCTCGCGGATGATGCGCAGCACGCGATCACCAGATGCGATCGAGTCGTCGAGCCGCACGGTCAGCTCCGGGACGTGACGCAGCGTCAGCCGCTCCCCGAGTCGTCGGCGCAGCCAGGGGGTCGCCACCCGCAGCGCGTCCATGGTGCGCTCGCGCTCCGCATCCGTGCCGAGCACGCTGACCCAGACGCGGGCATGGCCGAGGTCGCGCGCCGTCTCGACCCGGGTGATCGTGGCGAACCCTAGGCGCGGATCCTTCATCTCGCGCTGCAGGAGCTCCATCAGCTCCTGGCGGATCTGGCTGTCGAGGCGATCGGTCCGCTGGCTCATCGGCGGCCGGTCACGCCTGCTCGGCCACCATCTGGAAGCACTCCACCAGGTCGCCCTCGGCGATCTCGATGCTGCCCAGGCCGATCCCGCACTCGAAGCCCATGGCCACCTCGCGCACGTCGTCCTTGAAGCGCTTCAGCGACTCGACACGGCCCTCCTCCACCACCTTGCCGCCGCGGAAGAGCCGGACCTGTCCGCCACGGATGATGCGGCCGTCGACAACGTACGAGCCGGCGATGTTGCCCGCCTTGCCGGCCTTGATCACCATCCGCACCTCGGCGTGGCCCTCGACCTGCTCGATCAGCTTGGGGGCGAGCATCCCCTGCAGGGCCAGGCCCAGGTCATCGGTCAGCTTGTAGATGACGTCGTATAGCCGCACGTCCACGCCGGAGGCGTCGACCGAGCGCTGCGCGCCGGGGTCGAGCTTGGTGTTGAAGCCGATCACGACCGCCTCCGAGGCGATCGCCAGCTGCACGTCGGACTCGTTGATGTCGCCTGCCCCCTCGCTCACGATGTTGATCCGAACCTCGGCGGTGTTCAGCCGCTCGAGGGCGTGGCGAATGGCGCCCAGCGATCCCTGGACATCGGTCTTGAGGACGACCCGCAGCTCCTTCACCTCGGAGGCCTGGATCTGGGCTGAGATGTCCTCGAGGGTGAACGCCGTCTTGCCGTCGCCCGACGTGGCCGCTCGCTCGACCGCTTCCGCCATGTCGCGAGCCGTCCTCTCGTCGGCAACGACACGCAGGATGTCGCCGGCCTCGGGCAGGTCGGTCAGGCCGATGATCTCGACCGCGGTCGCCGGCTCCGCCGCCTTGACGCGCTTGCCGGCTGCGTTCTGGAGGGCACGGACGCGGCCGGAGGTGCGCCCGACCGTCACCACGTCGCCGATCTTCAGCGTGCCGGTCTGCACCAGCACGGTGGCCACGTTGCCGCGGCCCTTGGCCACCTTCGACTCGATGATGGTGCCGATCGCGGGACGCTTGGGGTTGGCCTTCAGGTCCTGCAGATCGGCGACCAGCAGGATCATCTCCATCAGGTCGTCGAGCCCGATCTTCTGCTTGGCAGAGACCGGCACGGCGATAACGTCACCCCCGAACTCCTCGATCAGCACCTTGTTGTCGGCCAGCTCCTGCTTGACCCGATCCGGGTTGGCGCCGGGCTTGTCGATCTTGTTGATGGCCACGATCATCGGCACACGGGCGGCGCGGACGTGGTCGATCGCCTCCTTCGTCTGCGGCATGACGCCGTCGTCGGCGGCCACCACGATGATCGCAATGTCGGTCACCTGCGCCCCGCGGGCACGCATCGCGGTGAAGGCCTCGTGGCCCGGCGTGTCAAGGAAGACGATCCGCTTGCCGTTGTGGACCGCCTCCGAGGCGCCGATGTGCTGGGTGATGCCGCCCCGCTCCCCGGCCGCCACGCTCGTGCTGCGGATGGCGTCCAACAGGCTCGTCTTGCCGTGATCGACGTGGCCCATGATCGTCACGATCGGGGCGCGCGCGACGAGATCGGCCGCCTCCTCCTCGGTGAAGAGCACCCGCTTGCCGGCGCCCTCCTCCTCGCTGCCGGGAGCCACGATCTCCTGCGCCGCGGCCGCGGCGGCGGCGGCCCGTTCGGCGATTCCTCGCTCGACCGTCTCGATGCCAAGCTCGCCGGCCACCAGCGAGGCGGTGTCGAAGTCGATCGACTGGTTGATGGTGGCGAAGATGCCGTTGCGAATCAGCTCCTTGATGACGTCGGCATGGCTGACGGTTAGGGCCGCGGCCAGATCCTTGACCGACACCGACGAGGGCAGCTCGACCGGCGCGCCGCCTCGCGGCACCACCGGCTGCGTCTCCACCGCCAGCCCGCCTTCAGGCCCCCCGTCGCGACGCCGCTGGGGGCGCGGACCACGTCTCGGCTGATACCTACGCGGTGGCATGACCCACCTCGCGCAGGATCGACTCTGCAGCGACGGGACCACCGAGCGCGCGCTGGACACCATCGGCCAGGCGCCGCGGCTCGCGACAGGCAGCCTGGTCGCAGAGGTAGGTGCCGCGGCCCTCGGCCTTGCCGGTCGGGTCCACCCTCACCGATCCGTCCGCGCGACGTACGAGACGGGTCATCAATCGCTTCGGTTGCACCTCGCGGCAGACCGCGCAGGTCCGTAGCGGCTGGTGCTCAGGCCTCCGCTTCGGCATCGACCACTGCCTCCTCGGCGGTCGCGCCGTCGTCAGGTGCGCTGCCGTGCGCGGCCGCCGCCGTGGCGACTCCGGCATCCGAGCGGATGTCGATCCGCCAGCCGGTCAGCTTCGCGGCCAGGCGCGCGTTCTGGCCCTCCTTGCCGATCGCCAGCGAGAGCTGGCGCTCGGGGACGACGACGTTCGCGATCTTGTGCTCCTCGTCGATCCGCACGTTGAGGACCTCTGCCGGCGAGAGCGCCTCGGCCACGAACTGGGCCGCGTCCTCGTTCCAGAGCACGACATCGACCTTCTCGCCGTTGAGCTCCGCGACGATGGCCTGGATCCGCGCGCCACGCTGACCGACCGCGGCACCCTTGGCGTCGACGCCGGCCTGGCGACTCTCTACGGCGACCTTCGAGCGGCTGCCGGCCTCGCGGGCGATGCCGCGGATGACGACCGTGCCGTTGTAGATCTCGGGGATCTCCATCTCCATCACGCGGCGCAAGAAGCCGCGGTGGGTCCGGCTCACGACCAGGACCGGGCCGCGCGTCGTGCGTCGCACCTCGAGCACGTAGACCTTCAGGTGCTGCCCGATTCGGTAGTGCTCGCCCGGGAGCTGCTCGCTCACGGCCAGCACCGCCTCGACTCCCTTGCCCATGTCGAGCACGACCGCCTGGTCGGTGGTGCGGTGCACGACGCCGGTCATGATCTCGCCCTCGCGGCTGGCGTACTGGCTGTAGACCACGTCGCGCTCCGCCTCGCGGAGGCGCTGCCGATACACCTGGCCCGCCGTCTGGGCGGCGATGCGGCCGAGCTGGGCCTGGGTCACGTTCTCGCGAACACGGACCTTGGCTCCCACGCCGGTGCTGGGGTCGATCTTCTGCGCCTCGGCGACGACCATCTGCAGCTCCGCATCGGCGACCTCGTCCGGGGTCGCGACCACCTCGTACTCGCGGAACACGCTGATCTGGCCGGTCTCCGGATCGACCCGAACCACCACGTTCTCGGGGGCATCCGCGTTACGCCGATAGGCGGACTCGATGGCCTGCTCCAGGGTCTCGATGAGGACCTCCTGAGGAACGCCCTTCTCAGCGTTCAACTGGAGCAAGGCTCCGATGAAGTCCCGGTTCACATCCGCACCTCGCCCTGGCGGGCAGAAACAAAAACGTGGGACTGGCGAACCGACCCACGTTGGCACTCAAGATCAATATCGAATTTGGTCCGCTCAAACGGTCCGCGAAACCGCCCGGAGTATACCAGCGCCGGCAGGGCACCGCCAGCGGTCGAGAGCCTCCGGCCTAGACCCCAGGGGTCCTGGTGAGGTCCTGGATGGTGATCAGGATGACCAGCATCATCAGCACCATGAAGCCGGTGAGATAGATGATCGCCTCGCGCGCGGCGGAGAGTCGGCGGCGGCGAATGGCCTCGATCGCAACCACCGCCATGCGCCCGCCGTCGAGAGGAGGAAAGGGAAGGATGTTCAGGACGGCGAGGTTGACCGACAGCAGCCCCACCCAGTAGAGCTGGGTGAAGAGAGGTTCCTTGAGCACTTCGCCGGTGACCTGTGCGATCCCGATCGGTCCCATGGCTGCACCGTTGTTCGGCGCCAGACCGACAAGCCCGGCCAGCGCCCGGCCGAGGCCCACCGGGATCTGGGAGGCGACCCTCACCGTCTCACCGAATCCCTTGACGATGGCCTGCAGCGGGCCGCTGGCGCGTGCGGGTGCCATCACGACCGTCGATCGGAGCTGGAAACCGACGGCGCCCTTTCCTGCTTCGCGCTCCTCCGCGGTCACATGGCGGGGTCGCACGGATACGTCCAGCGGCGAGCCGTCGCGGACGAGGTTGAGGGTCACCAGGTTCCCCGCCCTCCCGGCGATGTAGTCGATCAATGTCGCCGATTGGGCGAACTGCTTGCCATCCGCCGCGCGGATCTCATCACCCACCTGCAGCACGCCTTCGGCCGGGCTGCCCGGCTGGATGCCCACGACCGTGACGGGCGGCGCCGCAATCGGCTCCGACACGCTGAAGGCCCAGGCGAAGAGCGCGGTGGCGAGCAGGAAGTTCATCGCCACGCCGGCGAGCAGCACCACCATGCGCACCCAGACCGGCTTGCGGTTGAAGGCGCCGCCCATCGCCTTGTCGATGGCCGCCTCGGAGAGGCCGCTGTGCCGCATCTTGTCAGCCTCGGCGTCTCCGTCCTCACCGAGCATCTTCACGAAGCCGCCGAGGGGGATCCAGTTGAGCGAGTAGCGGGTTCCATGCCACACCACCGAGCCGATGCGCGGCGGGAAGCCGATGCCGAATTCCTGGACCGTGATGCCGGCCCGCTTGGCGATGATGAAGTGACCGAGCTCGTGGACGAGCACCAGCACGACCAGCATGCCGATGAAGGCGACGACGGTCTGGAGGACGCCCATCACGCGGCTCCGCCCAACCCCAGCTCGACGGAGAGCGCGGCGCGCACCTCGGCATCGAGCGCAATGATCCCGTCCAGCTCGGGCTCGGCGTGCCCGCCCCAGCGAGCGACCGCATCGCTGATGACACCGCCGATGCGCGGGAAGGTGATCGTCCCGGCCAGGAAGGCCGCGACCGCGATCTCGTCCGCGGCGTTGAGGATCGCGCCGCGATTGCCGCCGGCGGCCGCGGCGGCTCGCGCGGCGTCATATGCCGGGAAGCGGCCGGGTGCCAGGGCCTCGAACTCGAGTGCGCCCCACTCCTCCGGTGAGCCGTGACGCGACGGCGAGGGCAGGCGCTCCGGATAGGTGAGGGCGTACTGGATCGGGAGGCGCATATCGGGGAGCCCAAGCTGGGCCTTGTACGAGCCGTCGGCGAACTCGACCAGCGAGTGCACCACGCTCTGGGGGTGGATCACGGCTTGAATCCTATCGTACGGAAGCCGGTACAGCCATCGGGCCTCGATCGCCTCGAATGCCTTGTTGACCAGGGTCGCGGAGTCGATGGTGATCTTGGGGCCCATCCGCCAGGTCGGGTGAGCAAGCGCCTCGGCGGGGGTCACCGTCTCCAGCTCGGCTGAGGGTCGATCCCGGAATGGACCGCCCGAGGCGGTGAGGACGAGACGCGCAACCTCGCTCAGGCGTTCCCCGACGAGGCACTGCCAGATCGCGGAATGCTCCGAGTCGATCGGCCGCAGCCGTTCGATGGGATCGCCGCCGAGCTCGGTCAGCAACCGCTCGGCCAGGTGGCCGCCGGTCACCAGCGTCTCCTTGTTGGCAAGCGCCACGCGACGACCGCTCCTCAGCGCGGCCAGCACCGCGGGCAGGGCCGTGATTCCGGTCGTGGCGACCACCACGATCTCGCCGTCCGGGAGCGTCGCCAGCTCCTCGAGACCCCCGGCCGCCCATCGCTCCCGGGCCAGGTCGCGGGGCCGGGCATCGGTGCACCAGGCGCGAGCTCCCGGCCAGTCGGCGAGCTGGCGTGCGAATTCGCTGGTCGCCCTGCCCGCGGCGAGGCCGACGAGCACGAATCGATCGCGGTGTGCCGCGATCACCTCGAGCGCCTGGCGTCCGATCGACCCGGTGGAGCCGAGGACGACGACGCCGGTCAAAGGCCGAATCCGGCGATCAGGACCGCATAGCCGGCGAGCACGGGCGCCGCGAACAAGAACGAGTCGATGCGATCCAGGATGCCACCGTGCCCGGGCACGAGGAAGCCCGACTCCTTGCGTCCGGCGGCGCGCTTGACCATCGACTCGGCCAGGTCGCCGGCCTGCGCTGCCAGGCCGATGAGCGGGCCGATCACCAGCGGCTGCCAGGGGTCGAGCCCCACCAGCAGCACGGCGCCGATGCCCGCCGCCAGGGTTGCTGCCAGCAGCCCGCCGATCAGCCCTTCGATCGTCTTCGACGGGCTGACGTGGTCGATCAGCCGTCGGCGACCGAGCCAGCGGCCGGTCAGGTAAGCCCCCGAGTCATAGCCCCATACCACCAACAGGAGCAGCAGCATCCACGCGACGCCGGAGTGCAGGTTGAGCGCACCGATCGGCGTCGACGCTGACCCGCCGGATGGAGCCAGGTGCGCCACGACCGCCAGGAAGGGCGTCAGCAACCCGACGTAAGCCACCCCGAACGAGGTCACCGCCCAGGTCAGGAACCCGTTCCGCGGCTCTGGCCGTGTCAAGCCGGCGACCCCCAGCACCACCATGGCCGCCGCGAAGGCGACCGCGGGCAGCCCGGGGGGCTCGGTGGCGCGCAGCAGATCCGCCAGGACACCACCCACCAGCGCCGTGTTGGCAGCAACCAGGCCGGCACCCGCCACCACCAGGCCAGCCCCCATGGCGACCACCTGTGGCGGCTCGAATCCGCCCGCATCGAGAAGGGCGATCAGCTCGACCATGGCGAGGAAGACGAGAAGGGCGATCAGCAGCGACAGCCATGGCTCGCCCAGCAGGACGATGGCGACGACGAGCGGCGCCAGGATCCCGGCGCTGATCAGGCGGGTGCTGAGCATCGGCCCATCATGCGCCGTAACGACGTTGCCGTCGGGCGAACTCATGGATGGCGGCATCCAGGTCAGCCTCGCCGAAGTCCGGCCACAGGGTCGCCGAGAAGACGAGCTCTGCGTAGGCACCCTGCCAGAGCAGGAAGTTGCTCGTCCGCTGCTCTCCGCCCGTGCGGATGATCAGGTCAGGGTCGGGCTGGCCGGCCGTGTAGAGGTGCTCTCCGAACCGTTGCTCGTCGATCTCTCGGGGAGGCACGCCGGCTGCGATCATCGCCCGCGTCGCATCGATGATCTCCGCTCGCCCCGAGTAGTTGAAGGCGATGTTGAGCGCCATGCGCTGTCCGTCCCGGGTCCGCTCTTCCGCCTCGCGGATGGAGCGCACGATATCGGCAGGCGCCTCGCGCAGCCGACCGATGACGCGCACCCGCACGCCCTGCGCCACCAGCTCGTCGGTGTGCTGGCGGACGGCCCCTTCGATCAGGCCCAGCAGGCCGGCCACCTCTTCATCCGGGCGGCGCCAGTTCTCGCGGCTGAAGACATAGAGCGAGAGGACCTCGATCCCCTTGTCGGGAGCGACGCGGACGACCGGGCGGATGGCCTCGACACCCTGGACGTGGCCGGCGATGGCGGGCAGCCCGCGCGCCGCCGCCCAGCGCCGGTTTCCGTCCATGATGATCGCGACGTGTCGCGGATGCTCACGGAGCGGCAGCGCCTCAGACCTCCATTACTTCCGCTTCTTTGCGCGCGGCACGCGCGTCGATAAGCTCGGTGAAGCGGTCGGTCATCCGCTGCAGCGCCTCGAGCTCACGGCGCTCCTCATCCTCGGACAGGGTCCCTTCGCGGAGCGCCCGCTTCAGGTGATCCGCGGCCTCGCGGCGATGAACGCGAACCTCGACCCGTGCCTCCTCCGCGCGACGGCGGACCTGCTTGACCATCTCCCGGCGGCGCTCCTCGGTGAGCGGCGGCACGTTCAGCCGCACGACGATGCCGTCAACGTTGGGCGTGAGACCGATGTCGCTCTTGATCAGCGCGCGCTCGATCGCGGACAGCACCGAGCGATCCCAGGGCTGGATCACGATCAGGTGCGGGTCGGGTGTGCTGATGCCGGCGATCTGGTTCAAGGGAGTTGGCGTGCCGTAGTACTCGACCTGGATCCGCTCCACCAGCGCGGTCGAGGCACGCCCGGTGCGGATCCCGACGAGGTCGCGCTCCATCGCCTCGGTGGAGCGTTGCATCTTCGGCTCGGCGGCCAGGACGTCGGCATGCGTCATAGGAGCGCTCCGCTGTCGATGCGCGTCCCGATCGCTTCGCCGCGCACGGCGCGCAGGATGTTGCCGGGCTGGGTCATGTCGAACACGACGATCGGCATCTCGTTGTCCATCGCCAGGCTGACGGCCGTGGCATCGAGCGCCTCGAGGCGGCTGGCGAGGAGCTCGGTATACCCGATCCGGGTGAAGCGCGTTGCGCCGGGATGCTTCTCCGGGTCGGCGTCATACACGCCGTCGACGCGAGTCGCCTTCAGGATCACCTCGGCCCCCAGCTCGACGGCGCGCAGGGTCGCGGCCGTATCGGTCGTGAAGTACGGGTTGCCGGTGCCGGCCACCAGCACCACCACACGGCCCTTCTCGAGGTGCCGGACGCCGCGTCGCCGGATGTAGGGCTCCGCGATCTCGTTCATGGCGATCGCGCTCATGACCCGGGTCGGGCAGCCGGCCTGCTCCAGCGCGTCCTGGAGCGCGAGGCCGTTCATGGCCGTGGCCAGCATGCCCATGTAATCCGCCGTGGCGCGGTCCATGCCGCTCGACGCCGCCGCCACGCCCCGGAAGATATTGCCGCCGCCGACCACGACCGCCACTTCGATCCCGTCGCGTCGTGCCTCCGCCACCTGGGCGGCGATGCCCCGCACGACCTCGGGGTCGATGCCGTACTGGCGATCGCCCATCAGGGCTTCGCCGGAGAGCTTCAGCAGCACCCGACGAGGAACGGGCGTCGGGGCCTGCGCGGGTGGCGTCACCTAGGCCGCCTCCATGCCGTCGCGATCCACGGTCTCGCCGACCGCCATCCGAGCGAAGCGCGCCACGCGGATATTCTCGCCGAGCAGCGCGATCTTCTCCGTGATGAGGTCGCTGACCCGCTTGTCCGTGTCCCGGAACGGCAGGTCGAGCAGGCAGACCGATTCAAGCCACTTGTTCAGCTTGCCCTCAACAATCTGCGCCACGCGGCCCGCCGGGCGTCCATCGCGCTCGGCCTCTGCCGCGAACTGCCGACGCTGGGCATCCAGCACGTCGGCTGGCACGTCGTCTCGACCCACCCAGCTGGGGGCGAGCCCCGCCACCTGCATCGCGAGCTCGCGCGCCAGCTGCTGGAAATCGTCAGTGCGGGCGACGAAATCGGTCTCGCAGTTGAGCTCGAGCAGCACCCCGAGCCGGGCGCCGTGGTGGATGTAGCTGGAGATGACGCCTTCACGCGCCACGCGGCCGGCCTTCCTGGCAGCCGTCGACAGGCCCTTCTCGCGCAGCCATGCGACGGCCATGTCAACGTCCCCGGCGCTGTCCTCCAGGGCTCGCTTGCAGTCCATGATCCCCGCCCCCGTCTGCTCGCGGAGGCGCTTCACGTCCTCGGGTCTGATCATCGCGACTCGGTCGTTCCTTCCTGTCCGGCCCGATGCCTCCTCACGCGAGGGTCGGGTCTTCGTCGGTCTCATCCTCGGCGGCCTCTGCCGCACGCCGCGCGCGGGCGCGGCGCTCTTCCTCCTCGTCCTCCTCGGGCTCGGGCTCGAACACGAGCGCCTCGCCGCTGGCAAGGGCTGCGCTGTAGTCGGCATCGGCGACCAGTGCCGCGTCATCGACCGGCGGCAGAGCCTCCGCCTGCTCGAACTCCTCGTCCAGGCGTGCCTGCCGCTCCGTCTGCGCCTCCAGGACGGCATCCGCCACCTTGGCGCAGATCAAACGGACCGACCGGATCGCATCGTCATTGGCCGGGATCACCCAGTCGATCTGGTCAGGGTCGCAGTTGGTGTCCGTGATGGCCACGATCGGGATCTCGAGGCGGCGTGCCTCGAGCACGGAAATCGACTCGCGGTGCGGATCGACCACGAAGATGGCGCCAGGCAGACGCCGCATGCGACGGATGCCGCCGAGGGCACCGTTCAGCTTCGTGATCTCCTCGGTGAGCTTGCCGGCCTCCTTCTTGGTGAGCCGCTCAAACTCGCCCGCGTCACGTCGCGCCTCGAGCGCCTCCAGGCGCTGGATGCGGCGCTTGATGGTCGTGAAGTTGGTGAGCATGCCGCCCAGCCAGCGGTTGTTGACGTAGTGCTGTCCGCACCGCTCGGCCTCGGACGAGACCGTCTCCTGGGCCTGCTTCTTGGTGCCAACGAACAGGATCGAATCGCCGCGGCGGATCGTCTCGCGCACGAACTCGAGGGATGCGTCCAGGCGCGAGACCGTCTGCGCCAGGTCGATGATGTGGATCCCGTTGCGCTCGCCGAAGATGAAATCGCGCATCTTCGGGTTCCACCGCCGGGTCTGGTGTCCAAAGTGAACGCCAGCCTCCAGCAGCTGCTTCATGCTGACGGCAGCCAAACGTGGTTCCTCCGGTTCTTTCCTCCGCTCGCCTTCGGCTCCCGCCGGTCGACCCGTACCTGACGGGCACCGTGGACCGCGGGATCGGCGGGCGTGTGTGATGGGATCGATCGGCCGGCATTCGAACCGTCGATGGGCTCGATGCCGTGCCGCGCGGCAGTATAGCACCGGGTATCGGGGGCCTCGGCGAGCACGATCCGGCGACCGCCGCACACGGTACCGAAGTACCCCAATCCCCACCCTCTCGTACCTTGACCCTCCGGCGATGCCTGCGACGATGCGACTGCTCGTTTCGCCCGGAGTCATCTCTTCCATGCAACATCGACCCTCGCTTCCGCTGGTCCGAGCTGCTGCACTCGGCATGCTGATCGCCGTCGGCGCAGCTGCGATGCCGGCCGCCGCCACTGACCGGGTGGTCGTCGTCCACGCGGGCGACACCCTGAGCGAGATCGCGCTGCGCCACGGCGTCACGGTGGCGCAGCTGCTGGCGCTCAACGCCATCCCTGATCCGAATCGGATCTATCCCGGCCAACGACTGCGCCTCGCCGCCGAGCCGCCGGCCTCCACGCCCGTGCCGGCGCCAGCCACGCCGACGCCAATCGTGCACGTGGTCCAGGCGGGCGAGCATCTGACCGGCATCGCCAAGCGCTACGAGACCACGATCGCAGCGATCGTCAAGGCCAACGGGATCGCCAACCCCTCCTACCTGCGCGTCGGGCAGCGCCTCTCCATCCCGGGTACCGTCGCTGCGGCGTCGTCGAGCGGGAACCCGGCCGCTGCCGCGCCGGCCCCGGAGCCCAGCATCCACGTCGTTGCCGCCGGCGACACCCTGAGCGGCATCGCGCACAGGTACGGAACCACGATCGCCTCCATCGTGAACGCCAATGGGATCGCCAACCCCTCCTACCTGCGGGTCGGGCAGCATCTCTCGATCCCGGGCGCCACCGCGCCGGCCACGGGCTCGGCGACGCCCATGACGTCTGCCATGGCGAGCGCCGTCGCTTCGCATGACGAGATCCGCACCATCATCGTCGACGAGGCGAGGACCCAGGGTGTTCCGGTCGCCTTCGCGCTGGCCGTCGCCTGGCAGGAGTCCGGCTGGCAGGCCGGCGTGGTCAGCCGGGCCGGTGCGGTAGGGGTCATGCAGCTCACGCCGCCGACCGCCGACTGGGTCGCCAGCACCATGCTCCATCAGACCATCAAGCTCTCCGACGCGCGCTCCAACGTGCGAGCCGGCGTCTGCCTCCTGAAGCACTACCTGGTCCGATACCACGACGACAAGGCGCTCGTGCTGGCCGCCTACTACCAGGGCCAGACCGCCGCGGACCGGTATGGTGTCTACCCGATGACGCGGTCCTACATCGCCTCGATCATGGCACTTGAGGCGTTTTTCGCTCGCTGACCGGGGGTGAGATCACCAGGCATCGATGCCCTGGTGATGCACGAGCCGCCAGCGGCCGTCGTCGGCGGGCCGGATCGCTACCAGGTCGATCCGCAGCCCGCTGCTGGTCGGTCGCCCCGACGTCGCCCGGAACTGGCCGAGCGCCGCCCGCATGCGGCGGATGCGCCGCTGATCGACGCTTTCAAGCGGCTCTCCTGCCCGTCCCCCGCGCCTTAGCTTGACCTCCACCGCCACCAGGACCGCGCCAGGGTCGAGCGCGACCAGGTCGAGCTCGCCGGATGGGCACCGCCAGCGGCGTCCCAGGATCGTCCAGCCGCGGGACGCTAACCAGACCGCGGTCGCGTTTTCGGCGCGCTGTCCCAGCAGATGACGCGGATCCGGCACGGTGATCGCTCCTCTCCGGGAGGCGAGCAGCGACGCGGACTACTCCTCGGGTTCGATCTGCTCCTCGGTCAGTACCAGCCCGTCGAGCAGCGCGTCAAGAGAGAGCTGCTCGCCGGCCAGGATCAGGCGCAGCGGCGCGAACGAACGGCGATGCCATTCGCACGGCCCCTCGCGCATGAGCGCCTCGACGTGGCGGCGCGTGCCGTAGCCCTTGTTCCGTGCGAAGCCGTAGGCCGGGTAGCGCTCGTCGAACTCGGCGCAGATCCGGTCGCGAGTCACCTTGGCCACGATGCTGGCGGCGGCGATCGACGCGCTGATGGCGTCGCCGTCGATGATCGGCCGCTGCGGCAGGTCCACCTCGCGCAGGCTGAGAGCGTCGATGACGAGGTGGTCGGGCGCGGTGGTCAGGTGCCCGAGCGCCTCGCGCATGGCCAGCTTGGTGGCCTCCAGGATGTTGACCCGATCGATCACCTCGACCTCCATGCAGCCGACCCCCACCGCGTCGGCCCGGTCGAGGATCTGCTGGTAGAGGGCCTCGCGTCGCGCGCGCGGCAGGACCTTGCTATCGCGCAGTCCCCGGATCCGGTGCCGGTCCGGCAGGATGACGGCCGCCGCGACCACAGGCCCCGCGAGCGAGCCACGGCCCACCTCGTCGATCCCGGCGATGCTTCGGAACCCGGCCAGACGCAGCTCGCGCTCGTGGCGCATGCCCGCGTCGTGCGGAGGCGGGTCGCGACGCTTCACGATTCGACGAGGAGAGGCCGAATGGTGACCGGGCACCCGCTCAGCGACCGGGTCGGCGCTCGCGCAGGGTGGCTGCCTTCCCGATCCGATCGCGCAGGAAGGTCAGCTGGGCGCGGCGTGCCACGCCATGCCGCACGATCTCGATCTTCTCGACCCGGGGTGCATGCACCATGAAGGTGCGCTCGACGCCCACGCCCGAGGCGATTCGTCGCACCGTGATGCGCTGGTTGAGCCCGCCGCCTCGCATGCGCATGACCGTCCCTTCGAAGATCTGGGTGCGCTCGCGGCTCCCCTCGACGACCTTCACCGATACCTTGACGGTATCGCCGGGCGCGATCTGCGGCACGTCGCTGCGGAGTTGCTCGCGCTCGAGCTCCTTGATCGGGTCCATGCTGGGGGCGACCTCGTTATCGCGGCGTTAGCCGTGGATTATCGGCTCAGCGGCGCGCTCGCGGTGGCGCGAACGCAACGAACGCGACCGACACGCGGCCGCGACCGGCGGAGTATAGCAGCGCCCATCGACGATTAGCAGGGCGCCTCAGTGCAGGAGCTCGGGCTCCTCGGAGAGCCGGCGCAGGTCAGCCCGATCCTGGTCGGAGAGCGGCGCCGTGGCGAGGAGGTCGGGGCGACGCTGCAGCGTGCGCCGCAGCGCCTCGACCCGGCGCCAGCGCGCCACCTCGGCATGGTGGCCAGAGAGGAGCACCGCCGGCACTGACGCATCCCGGAAGTGCGCGGGGCGCGTGTACTGCGGCCCCTCCAGGAGGCCATCAGCGAACGAGTCCGACTCGTGCGAATCGGCCTCGATGACACCTGGAACCAGGCGGCCGACCGCGTCGATCAGGACCAGCGCCGGCAGCTCCCCGCCGGTCAGCACATAGTCGCCGATGCTCACCTCGCGATCGGCCAGAGCGCGTGCGCGCTCGTCGATCCCCTCGTACCGCCCACAGACGAGGACGAGCCGCTTCGCTGCGGCCAGCTGGCGCGCAAGGCGGTCGGTGAGCGGCTCACCGGCAGGATCGAGCAGGATCACGGTCACGCCGGGGACGCGCAGCGGCTCGACCGCCGCGAAGAGCGGCTCGGGGCGCATGACCATCCCTGCTCCCCCGCCGTATGGGTAGTCGTCGACAGCGCGGTGACGCCCGATGCCGCGCTCGCGCAGGTCGTGGATGGCGACCGATAGGATCCCGCGATCGACCGCGCGGCCGATGACCGACAGTCGCAGCGGTGCGTCGAACAGCTCGGGGAAGAGGGTGACCACCTCGATCCGCAACAGGGGGTTGGTGGCCTCGGCCGTCATCGGTCAGACCTCCTCCGCCTCGTAGCGCACGACCATCTGCCGTGCGACGAGGTCGATGGAGCGGACCACCTCGCGCAGGGCCGGCACGAGCAGCTCGCCTCCCGGTCCCTCGATGCGGTACACCTCGTTCTCTCCCGCGCGGAAGATCTCGACCACATCGCCCATCTCCCTGCCCGCCTCATCGGTCACGGAGAGCCCGATCAGCTGGTGCCAGTAGTAGGTGCCAGGCGCCAATGCCACGGGCGGCGCCTCGAGGTAACGACCGGCGAGAAGCTCAGCGGCGGACCGGTCCGCGATGCCCTCCAGCACCAGCACCGGCGCTCGGCCGCCCCAGGCGGACTCCAGGATCCGTCGCGGCGCGGCCTCGTCCTCGATCCAGATCGTCTCGCCAGCGGCCAGCCGCTCGGGGTGGTCGGTCAGCGACTCGATGCGCAGCGCGCCGGCGAGCCCCTTTGCGCCCAGCACGCGCGCGACCGCCAGCCGCTCAGTCGTCGCCGACGATCTCCAGCTCGACGTGGCGGCCGTCGCGCGCACCCATGACCCGCAGCAGGCTGCGGATGGCATTCGCGATCCGCCCGTCGCGGCCGATGATGCGACCCATGTCGCCCTCGCCGACCTTGAGGGTCAGGGTGACCTCGTCGTCCGCCTCCACGACCTCGACCACCACCGCCTCCGGATCATCGACCAGCGAGCGGGCAACGTACTCAAGGAAGGCTTTCACTTCGCCGCCTTGGCCGGGGTCGCCGCGGCCGGCTTGCGCGTGCGGGTCGGCCGGGGCGACGGGGCGGCCGGCGGCGCAGCCGACGCCGCGCTCAGCTTGATCAGCTTCGCGACCGTGGCGGACGGCAGGGCCCCCTTGCTGACCCAGGCGGCCAGCCGCTCGGCATCGATCCGCACGGTCGCCGGCTCGGTGAGCGGGTCGTAGTAGCCCAGGATCTCCAGGGCGCGGCCGTCACGCGGACGACGGCTGTCGATCGCCACCACCCGGTAGCTTGGCCGCTTGGTGGCCCCCACGCGTGAGAGCCGGATGTGTACTGCCAAAAGTCTTCTCTCCCTCTCTGCTGTCTGACGGCACGCCGCTTGCCGCTCCGATGTCGCTCATGGCCCGATCCTGCGCCGCGCGGCCGTCACTTGACGGTCAGGACGGCATGGATCTCCAGCTGATTGCCGACCGTCGATGCGCTCATCGCCAATTCGCCGATCTGGTGGAGGATATCGCGAAGTTCGCTCCCCGGGTCGAAGATGCCGGTCGCGGCATCCACCAGCCCGGGGATGTCGGCCCATATCTCATTCCCGGCATGAGCCCCGGCGAGCTCGAAGATGGGCGCGTAGCGGCGGTCGGTTGCCAGCGTGCCACCGCTGGCGTGCGCCTCCAGCGCCGCCGCCAGGTCGGTCGGGTCGAGCCCGAGCAGGGCAACGCCGTCGACCAGCGCGTAGGCGATCCGGCCGATCTGGGGAATCGTCACGCTCGTGATCGTGGCGCCCGCGGCACGCGCGGTGCTCAGCGACGAACCGCGCTCGACGAGCCCGTCGCGCATCCGGTCCAGCGCCGCTTGGGCGGCCACGGGCTGGCTTGGACGCAGCAGCAGGACCGCATGTGGCGCGCTGGGGTCGAGTGCTCCCAGCGCGACGGCTGCCTCGCCGTCGAAGAGCGGCAGCAGGTCGCGATCGACGTTCACTCCGAGCCCGACCGCCGCGACCGCCCGCAGCTGGTTCAGTGCATCGGCCACCGGCCTGAAGGACGGGGCCGCGGCCATCCCAGCCTCCAGGTCAGCGAGGCTCTGCTGGAGGCCGAAGAGGTCCAGCTCGGCTCGTGTCGTGGGCGGCATCCATCCCGCCAGTCTGGTCGCCTCAGAGCCGAGCGCGAACGCCGCACGCGCCCGCTCACTGGCCGCGTCCGCCGCGAACGGGGCGCTGCCGTCGAGGTGAAGCCCGTCCGGCTCGGCGGTCAGGGCCAGCACGGCGGTGGCGAAGCCACCCAGGTGCCCGTCGGCATCCAGGGGAGCCACTCGACCGAGGTCGACGTAGAGCGCGGCCAGATGGTCGGCCGGAACGGTGCGCATCCCAGCTCCGAAGGCGGCTGAATCGGCCAGCGATGGCGCGGCGTCGGCATCGGCATCCAGTGCGGCGCGCAGGCGCGACGGCGTGTTGGCCACCACCAGCAGGTCGTCGAGGAGGGCATAGCTGATCCCGCTGCTCATCATCGCCGCCCGCCCGCGATAGGCCTCTGGAGCGTAGGTCACGCCATCGCGCGCCATCAGGCGCGGGATGACTGCGCGGGCGGCGGCCGCGTCCTTGACGGCTGCGAGGAGGAGGAGGTGCGGCACTCCGTCCGCGGCCTTGGACGGGGCCACGGCCAGGGCGAGCTCCACGCCGAGCCAGGGCCGAACGTCCGCGGCGTAGTCGATCCCGGCCTCACCGAGCAGCCGCTGCGCGACCTCGTGAAGCTTCTCATCGAGCGTTGCGGCATCGCGGAAGCCAGGCAGGCGGCCGACCAGGCCGAGCAGGTTCATCTTCTGGCCGGTAGAGGGCTGGAGGTAGACCTTCAGGTACACGGCCGTGTCGGCTGGCGCCGCCCGCGAAGCCCGATCCGCAACCGCCGAGAAAAGGATGAGATAGCCGACCACCACCGCCGCGCCGACCATCACCAGCAGCGCGGTGAGCGCGACGACGAGGCGGCGCACGGGCCTAGCCGCCCAGGATGCCGCGCAGGCCGCCGCCGCCCCGGGGCAGGCGTCCGCCGCCGAGCTGCCGCATCAGACGCTGCATCTCCCCGAATTGCTTCAGCAGCCGATTGACGTCGGCCGGGGTGGTGCCGCTGCCGGCGGCGATGCGGCGGCGGCGGCTGGCCTTGATCAGCTCCGGGTGGTGGCGTTCGCCGGGCGTCATCGAGTCGATGACCGCCTCGATCCGCCGCAGCTGCCCGTCGTCCACGGCCTGCTGCGCGGCGCCGGCGAGCTGTGCGGCGCCCGGAATCATGCCCAGCAGCTGTCCGATCGGACCCATCTTCTTGACCTGTGCCAGCTGGCTGCGAAAGTCGTCGAGCGTGAAGCGGGATTCCATCAGGCGCTGGGCGACACGCTCGGCCTCCGCCTGGTCGACCGTCTCCTGCGCCCGCTCGACGAGCGACAGGATGTCCCCCATCCCCAGGATGCGCTGCGCAAGCCGGTCAGGGTGGAACGGTTCGAGGCCATCGGTCCGCTCGCCGGTGCCGATGAATGCGATCGGCAGGCCGGTCACGCTCCGGATGCTGAGCGCCGCCCCGCCGCGGGCGTCTCCGTCCATCTTGGTCAGGACCAGGCCGGTCAGGGGCAACCGCTGCTGGAAGGCCTCGGCCACCCGGACGGCATCCTGACCGGTCATGGCGTCGACCACCAGCAGCGTCTCGCTCGGGGTCAGCCCTCCGGCGATGCGGACCAGCTCGTCCATCATCGGCTCGTCGATGTGCAGGCGGCCGGCGGTATCCAGCACGACCACATCCAGGCCCCGCTGCCGCGCCTGTTCAACCCCGGAGCGGGCCACCTCGAGCGCCGGCGTGCCGGCGGGGCGGCTATGGACCTCTACCCCGACCTGGTCGCCGAGGGTGACCAGCTGGTCGACCGCCGCCGGCCGGTAGACATCGGCGGCCACCAGCAAGGGCCTGTGGCCGTCGCGCCGCAACCGCACCGCCAGCTTCGCGGCGGTCGTGGTCTTGCCCGATCCCTGCAGCCCGACGAGCATGATCACGCTCGGCCGGCGATCCAGCTTGAGGAGGTGGCGCTCGCCGCCGAGGACCGCAACCAGCTCCTCGTGCACGACCTTGACCACCTGCTGGCCCGGGTGCACCCCGCTCAGCACATCGGCCCCGAGCGCGCGTTCACGGACGTGCGCCACGAACTCCTTGACGACCCGGAAGTTGACGTCCGCCTCGAGCAGTGCGAGCCGGATCTCACGCAGGGCGAGGTCGAGGTCGGCCTCGGTGATCTTGGCCCTGCGGCGCAGGCGATCGACGACGCCCTGCAGCCGGGCGGAGAGCGATTCGAACATGGTGGAGACCGATCCAGGGGCGCGTCGCGACAGGCCGGCGGCCGCGCGAGACGGCTGCCAATTCTAGGAGCGAGGCGGCATCGGCGGCAATCCGGGCGAGGCGCCGCCGATCAGGCGGCCAGCAGCCACTCCACGTAGGCTTCCGGATCGAACGGCGCGAGGGCATCGAGATGCTCCCCGACGCCGGCGAAGACGATCGGCATGCCGAGGCGATCGGCGATGGCCACCGCCACGCCCCCCTTGGCGGTTCCGTCCAGCTTGGTCAGGACGATCCCGGTCACCCCGGCCTCGCGCCCGAACGCCTCCGCCTGGGAGAGCCCGTTCTGGCCGGTCGTAGCATCGAGCACCAGCAGGACGTGCCGGGGCTGCCCCGGCGCGCGCCGCTCAATCACCCGCCGGATCTTGGTCAGCTCCGCCATCAGCTGCGTCTTGCTCTGTAGCCGCCCGGCGGTGTCGATGATGACCACGTCGATCCCGCGCGACTCGGCGGCCGCCATGGCGTCGAAGGCGACGGCTCCGGGGTCGGCCCCCGGGCGCTGCGAGACGACCGGCACACCGATCTCCGCGCCCCACAGCCGGAGCTGCTCCACGGCGGCGGCGCGGAAGGTGTCCGCGGCGGCCAGTACCACGCTGTGGCCGTCCCGCACGAAGCGGGCTGCGAGCTTGGCGATGGTCGTCGTCTTGCCCGACCCGTTCACGCCGACCACCAGGATCACGGCCGGGGCGGGGCCGATCTCGAATCGGCCGCAGCCGACGGCTTCGAGGCGGCCCCGGATCTCGTCGGCCAGGGCCTGGCGGATGGCATGCCCGGAGGCCGCAGCGCCGGCGCGCTGCCGGGTCGCGCCAACCAGCGCGATGGTCGTCTCGGCGCCGACGTCGGCCGCGATGAGCGCCTCTTCCAGCTCATCCCACGCCTTCTCGCCCTCGGCCGAGGTTCGGCTGAAGAGCGCGCGCAGCCGGCTCCCCAGCCCTTCGGCCCGTGGGTTGAGGCCCAGCCCGGTCGGCTCCCGCCGTGGGCGGGGCATCATCCGGCGAGCACCTCCGCCGGCAGGTCGGCGAGGCGCAGCGAGAGCAGGCGCGATACGGCGGCATCGGTCATGGTCACGCCGTAGATCGTGTCGGCGGTCTCGATGGTGGCACGGTTGTGGGTGATCACCACGAAGTCGATCTGCTGGGCGAGCTGTCGCAGCGCGTCGGCGAACCGGCCGATATTGGCCTCATCCAGCGCGGCATCGACCTCGTCCAGGATGCAGAACGGGACCGGGTTCACGCTCAGCATGGCGAACAGGAGCGCTACGCCGGCCAGCGCCCGCTCGCCGCCGGAGAGCATCGCCAGCCGCTGCGGGCGCTTGCCGGGAGGCCGCACCGCGATCTCGATCCCGCCCGCCGGCTCATCATCCCCCGCCTCGCTCATCTGCAGCGAAGCCGAGCCACCGGCGAACAGGAGCCGGCAGAACTCGTCGAACTTGGCGCCGATGGCGACGAAGGCGGCGTTGAACTGCGTCGCGATCTCCGCCCCCAGCCGACCGATCAGCTGATCGGTGGAGGCGATGGCGGCGTTCAGGTCAGCATCTTGCCCGGCCAGGGTCTCAAGGCGCCCGGCCAGCTCGCGGTGCTCCTCGATGGCAAACGGGTTGACCGACCCGATCTGCGCCAGCGTGCGACGCACGCGGGCAAGCTCGGCGTCGATCACGTCCAGGGTGGCGACCCCCATCTCCGCCTGCGTCGCATCGTCGGGCGCGGCAGCATCGGGCTCGCTCAGGGTCGGCGGCAACGACTCGAGCGCCAGGTCACGTTCGCGACCGATGGCGACCAGCTGATCGTCAAGGCGCTGCGTCTCGATCGCCGCCCCCTGCGCCTCGCGTTCGAGCTCCGCCAGCCGCGATGCCGCGCCACCTCGGGCTCGTTCGCGCTCGAGCAGGTCGGCGCGCAGGCGGTCGCGGTCCGCGTCTGCCGCCGCGCGGTCGCGAGCCGCGTGCGCATCGGCCGCCACGGCCGCCGCGATCGCGTCCGAGGCGGTGGCGGCTTCGCTGTCCAGCCTCGTGAGCGTCTCGCGCTGCGTCTGCACGGTCGTGGCCAGCTGGTCGCGCCGCGCGACGAGCACGGCTCGTTCGTAGCGGGCGCTCCCCGTTCCGGCGTCGGTTGCATCCGCCGCCGCCTGGGCGAGCTGCCACGCCGCGCGCCGGCGATCGCGCTCGCCCGACAGGGTGGCATGCCGCTGATGCGCGCTGGACGCCACCGCGGCCAGCTTCTCGAGGTCGACGGCGATGGGCGAGGGCCCCGGCGCCGAACCGTCCGCGGCGGCCGAGGCACGGGCATCGTCCAGCTCCGCGGCGAGCGCCCGCTCCAGCTCTCGCGCCCGGGCCAGGGTCGCGGCGGCATCGCCGTGCGCCCCGCGTGCCAGGGCTGCGCGCCGCTCGGCCTCCGCGTGGACCTGCGTGGCCTCTTCGCGTTCGCGGCGCGCGGTGGTGGCCGCCACCAGGGCCTGCGCCGCCGACTGCGCTGCCTCGCGCTGCTCGGACTCGCCTTGACCGACCATCTCGGCCAGCGCCCGCCGCCGCGCGTGCTGTCGCGCAGCCTCCCCGGCGGGGCCCTCCTTCCGGCCCCGGACGACGATCAGCCCGCGCCCATCGGCCAGGTCGCCTTCCGCGGTCACGGCGCACCAGCCCGCGGGAAGCCGGTGCCACCCGGCCAGCAGCGCCCCGAGGTCCGGGGCGACCGCGGTGCGCCGGAAGAGGCGCGGACCACGTTCCGAACCGATCCACTCGGCGAGCGTGCGATTGGCACCCACCGCGGCGAGCGCGGCGGCCCGAGCCTCGACCTCCGCGGCCTCGTCGGCGCCGCCGGCTTCAACCAGGAGGCGGGCATCCCCGCGGGCTCCCGCCGCCTGGGCGATCAGGTCCCCATCGCGCCAGACAAGGGCCTGCTGGATCTCACCCCCGATGAGCGTCTCGATCGCCGCCCAGGCGGCTTGCGGTGGCTCGATCGCGTCCAGCACGGCCTGCCAGCCGTGCGCTGCCAGGGTCGAGCCGAGCCGACCGCCGCCCTCGGCCCGCTCCTGCAGCGCGTCCATCTCGGCCCGCAGGCCCCCGACCCGCTCCGCCAGGGCGGTCGCCCGGGCGCGATCCGTATCCGCACGCTGCTCGGCCGCGATTGCCGCGCGTTGCGCGGTCTCGAATCGCGCGACGGCATCGGCCTCGGCCGCCCCAGCGCTGGCAAGCTCGTTCTGCGCGGGGCCGAGCGCGGCAGCCGCCTCGGTCGCCGCGGCCCTGGCCGCCAGCAGCTCCCGCTCGATGCGCTCCGTGCGGGCGGCGGCTCGCACCGATGTCTCGTCCCGTCGAGCGGCATCGGCAAGCCAGGCGCCTGCCCGGGCCCGTGCGGCGGCGAGGGCTTCCTCGGTCCCCCCGATCTCGCGCTCGGCCTCCGCGAGCTTGGTGACGGCCGTCCGCCACGCCCGCTCAGCCTCCCGAGCGGCTTGCCACCTCGCGTCGTCGGCATCAGGATCCGTCGCATCCGGGGTCGCGTCGAGCGCCGCCGCTACGGCCGCGAGCTCCGCTTCCGAGCCGGCGATGACCTCCGCGAGGTCGGCGTGGCGCCGAGATGCGGCATCCGCGCCCGCCTCCGCTCGAATCTGCGCCTCGCGCGACGCTTCGCGCCGATCGGCCGCACCGCGGGCAGCGGCCTCGGCGGCCCAATAGCGGCTCTCCGCCGTGGCGATGGCCTCTCGCCCGGCTTCCTCCTCGCCGCGCAGCGCCACCACGGCCGACTCGGCGGCCGCCATCCGACGCCGCGCCTCTCCCAGCAAGCCGCGCGCGATCACCTCGCGACGCCGGTGGGCCTCCACCACCAACGCCCGGGCGCGCCGCCCAAGTGCGTCGTGCTCCTCCTGGTGCTGCGCCTGCAGCGCGAGTCGGCGCACCTGCGGCCTCAGCTCGCTGATCAGATCGCCAACGCGCGAGAGGTTGTCACGCGCGCGAGCCAGGCGACCCAGCGCCTCGTTCTTGCGCACCTGGAGGTTCTTGACGCCGGCCGCCTCCTCGAACAGCTGCCGCCGTTCTTCGGGGCGCAGCGAGAGCGCCGCATCGACGGTCCCCTGCCCCACCACCACCAGCTCGTTGGCGCCCAGCCGCCCGCCGGCGAGCAGCTCGACGACCTCCTTCAGCCGCGCTCGGGCTCCGTTGATCAGGTACTCCGTCTCGCCGGATCGATAGGCTCGACGACCGATCGAGACCTCGGTGAATTCGATCGGCAGCCAGTGGTCGCTGTTGTCGAGGGTCAGCACCGCCTCGGCCATCCCCTGCGGGCGGCGATCCTGGCTACCGGCGAAGATCACGTCGTCGGCGCGCCGGGTCCGCAGGGAGCGGTTTGACTGCTCCCCGAGAACCCACCGCACGGCATCGGCCATGTTGCTCTTGCCCGAGCCGTTCGGACCGATGACGGCTGTCACGCCTCTCTCGAACACGAAGCGGGTCGGATCGGCGAACGTCTTGAAGCCGTGGAGCCGCAGCTCCTTCAGCCGGGTCACCGGGATCCACTCGTCGGCGCCGATCCCGCCTCGAGCTGGGCGAGCGTCTCGGTCGCGGCCTCCTCCTCGGCCCGCTGGCGGCTCGACCCGTGGCCGGTCCCGACCGGCCGGCCGTCGACGATGGCGGTCACCGTGAACGCCTGGCGGTGGGCCGGGCCGACCCGCTCGATCAGCTCGTATTGCGGCTTCTGGCGATGATGCCGCTGGGTCCATTCCTGCAGCCGGCTCTTGGCGGACTTGGGGGGCCCGCCCGCGCCTGCCGGGGCCAGGCGCGCCGCGAAGATGCGCCGCAGCCAGCCCTGCGTCGGGCGGAACCCCTCGCTGATGGCAAGTGCGCCGGCCAGCGCCTCGAAGGTCGCCGCCAGCAGGGATGGCCGCGCAGCGCCGCCACCGCCCGCCTCTCCCCGGCCGAGCAACAGAAATCGGTCCAGTCCGAGCCCGATCGCAATCTCGGCCAGCGAGTCGCGGTTCACGAGGGCGGCTCGTCGCGCGGTGAGAAAGCCCTCGTCCTCATCGGGAAAGCGGTCGTACAGCAGACGACTGACCACGTGACCGATGACGGCATCGCCGAGGAACTCGAGGCGCTCATTGTGCCCGGGCACGGCGCCGGGATTCTCGTTGAAGTAGGAGCTGTGGACGAAGGCGCGGCGGATGGCTTCCGGGTCCCGCAGGACGATGCCGAGTCGCTCACCCAGCTCGTCGGTATGCGGACTGGCCATGGCCCCGATCGTTACTGCTGGTGCTCCTCGATGAATTCGACCGCGTCCGAGACCTTCTGGATCTTCTCGGCATCCTCGTCAGAGATCTCCATGCCGAATTCTTCCTCGAGGCTCATGATCAGCTCAACCAGGTCGAGGGAGTCGGCGTTCAGGTCCTCGACGAACGAGGCCTGTGGCGTGACCTCCTCCTCGTCGACGCCGAGCTGCTCGACGATCAGCTTCTTGAGTCGGTCGAACGTGGTTCCTTCGGTCACCGTCAGGCTCCTCCAGGCGATGATCTTGCAACGCTTCCCAGGACGCCGTTTACGAGGCGGCGAGCCGCGTCCCCGGAGTAGGTCCGGGCAAGGGAAACGGCGTCGTGGATCGTCTCCCCGCTCGAGGTCGCGGCGGAGTATAGCATCTCCCACAGCGCGCTCCGGAGGATCGTGCGCTCGACCCGGCCGAGCTCGCTGACCGGAATCGCGGGGGCCAGCAGGGCGATCCGCGCATCCAGCTCTGGCCGCCTGGCGAGGACGCCGTCCACGATCGCGCGGGCATGTGCGGCGACGTCGGGATCGGTGCCGTGCTCGTCTGCCAGACGCTCGAGGGCCGCGATGGCCTGCGCCGGCCGGAACTCTTCCTCGAAGAGTGCCATCAGCGCGAGCCGGCGCGCCTCGAGCCCGGGCCGCGGCCGGAGCCTTCGACGCTGCCGCGACGGCGCGTTGGTCAGGCGTCGCCTCCGGGTCCCGCGAGCAGGGGCTCGGTGCCGGCCACGAGCTCCCCCGCGTCACGCCGCGCGAGCGCGGGATGCTGCCGAGTCCACTCGGCGATTGCGTCGGGGATCCGCGCTGCCGACGCTTCGGATGCGACGCGGATCGCGTTCTCGAGCATGCGTGCCCGTGCCCGGCCGTGGGTGACGATGCTCACCCCGCGGACGCCGAGGAGCGGAGCGCCGCCGTACTGCTCGTAGTCAAAGCGATGCTTCATGCGGTCGAACCCGGGCTTCAGGGCGAGCAGCGCCAGGGGAGCCATGGGGCCCTGCTGCAGGTCGGTGCGCAGCGATCGGAAGATGTAGCTGGTGAGCCCCTCGAAGAACTTGATCACCACGTTGCCGATGAACCCGTCGCACACGACCACATCGGCGACGTGCGCGACCAGGTCATTCCCCTCAACGTTGCCGATGAAGTTCAGCCCGCAGTCTCGCATGCGCCGATGGGCCTCGCGCGCCAGCGCGTCGCCCTTCTCCTCCTCCTCGCCGATGTTCAGCAGGCCCACCCGCGGGCGCGGCACCTTCAGCACCTGCTCGGCGTAGATCGATCCCATCACCGCATAGTGGACCAGGTTGGTGGCGTCGGAGTCCACGTTGGCGCCCACGTCCAGCAGCAGGATCGGCCCGCTGGCGGTGACGAGGTGCGCAGCCAGCGCGGGGCGGTCGATCCCCTCGATGCGACCGAGTCGAAAGACCGCGGCGGCCATGGTGGCGCCGGTCGAGCCGGCACTCACCACTGCGTCGGCCAGGCCGTCGCGCACCAGGTCCGTGGCGACCCGGATGGAGGCGCGACGCTTGGCGCGGACCGCGGCTGCCGGATGCTCCCCCATCTCGATCACCTCGGGGGCATCGACGAACGAGACGCTGGCGGGGCGTCCGCGGCCAAACTCGGCGATCTCCGCCTCGATGCGCGGCACGTCCCCGACCAGGATCACCTCGTCCGCATGCGAGGCGGCGTAGGTGATGGCGCCGCGCACGATCTCGCGCGGGGCGAAATCGCCGCCCATCGCGTCGACCGCGATGCGCATCAGCGGCGCCGGGTCAGCGCTGGCCTTCGGCCGGCGCGGTCGATTCGATGGTGACTGCCTCGCGCCCGTCGTAGTAGCCGCAGGTCGGGCAGACGTGGTGCCCCAGCTTCAGCTCGTGGCAGTGCGTGCACTCGACCAGCTGTGGCGCGCTGATCGCCAGGTGCGACCGCCGCTCGCCCTGACGCGCCTTCGAGACCTTTCGTTTGGGGACGCCCACGCGTGACTCCTACCATCGGTGCTGAGGGGACGCCGCAGTATAGCGGCCGATCCGCCACCGGGCGAATACCGCGGCCTGGCCTAGTCGGGTCCGCCGCCGAGCAGTCGAGCCAGCACGGCGAGCCGGGGGTCGGGCTCGTCCGTCACACAGTCGCAGCCGCCGACGTCCATGCGGCGCCCGCAGCCGGAGCAGAGCCCCGGACAATCGGGCCGGCACAGCGGATGCATCGGCTCGGTGAGCGCCAGCTCGTCGTGGAGGACCGGAGTCAGGTCGATCTGGTGCCTGGCGTCGATTGGCATCGCCTCCTCGTCCGCCGCCGGCGGCGCGAGCGGGACGCCGCGCACGGGGTCGACGGTCGGCAGGAACTCCTCTGCCAGCTGAAGGTGCACGGTCTCGACGAAGGGTTCCAGACAGCGTGCGCAGGTGCGCCGCACCGGCGCGTCCACGGAGCCCCGCAGCAGGATGCCCCGGTTCGTCCGCTGCAGGTGGACCCGCCCGTCGACCGGACCGGCCAGCTCGACGTCCGGCCCGACGACGAGGTAGCGGTCGCGCAGGGACACATCGCGGGTCGCTCCGGGCGCCTCCTGGAGCATGCCCGCCACGTTGAAGAGGATCACGGCCGGACGGCAGACCCCATCGGCCGCCCTTCGGCCTCGATCGACAGGGCGGTGGCGTCATCGGGTGCCGGTCGGGGCGGGCGATAGCGCTCATCGAGCATATCGATGCCGCGCTTGATGCTGGTCAGGGCCTTGATGCACTCGCCCTCAAGCCGGATCAGGACCCCTGCCGCGTACTCATCGGACCCGCGACGGATCTCCGCCGCCTCGCGCGTGGCGGTGTCGATGATCTCGGCCGCGCGCTGCTTGGCCATCCGCACCAGCTCGCGATCCTCGAGCATGCGAGCCGCCTGCTCCTGCGCCCGGGCGATGACGGCGTCACCCTCCTCGCGGGAACGCTCCGTGATACGACCGGCCTCCTCGGTGATGCGCTTGGCCTGGGTCACCTCGGGCGGCACGGCGACGCGCAGCTGGTCGATCAGCTCGAGGATGGCGGCCTGGTCGATGACCACGTTATTGGTGAGGGGAAGCTTCTTGGCGCTGGCAGCCAGCGACTCCAACCGCTCCACCAGGAAGATGATGTCCGTGGCTGCGCCCTCCCGCGACGGGTCGTACGTCGCGGCGATTATAGCCGCGCGGAGCGGCCTAGCCCGATGCGGGGAAACGCGTCCGGAGCGCGGCGGCGACCGATGGCGGGACCATCCCGCCAACCTCCCCACCGAACTGGGCGACCTCCTTGGCAAGGCTGCTGGACAGGTAGCCGTAATCAAGTGCAGACATCAGGAAGACCGTGTCGATTCCCGGCTGCAGCTTTCGGTTGGTATGCGCCATCTGCAGCTCCGCTTCGAAGTCGCTCACCGCGCGCAGACCGCGCACGATGAAGCCGGCTCCGCGAGCGCGGGCAAACTCGACGGTCAGCCCACCGAATCCGGTCACCTCCACGTTGGCGCCGAAGTCGGCAACGGCGGCGCTGATCTGTGCGATCCGCTCGTCGACGGTGAAGAGCGGCGACTTCTTCGTATTGATCAGCACCCCCACCACGAGGCGATCGAAGAGAGCAGCTGCCCGTCGCGCCACGTCGAGGTGGGCGTTGGTCATCGGGTCGAACGAGCCGGGGAAGACGGCGATGCGGCTCATGGCTCCTCCACTCCATCGGCTCCGTCGGGCGCCACCAGAAAGGTGAGGGCGGTCTCACCGAAGCGGCGCTCGCGCCAGCGGGACAGCCCGCGGGGCTCTGGGATCGGTGTCCGCCAGTGGTGCTTCACGACCACCGCGGCGCCCGGTGCCAGGTGGGCCACCAGCCGCTCGAGCGGCGCGAGGATAGCACGCTCCGCGTAGGGTGGATCGAGAAAGGCCAGGCCAAACCGATCCCCCCCCGGCCCCGCCAGGTAGCGCAGGACATCGTCCCCGTGAACCGCCGCCCGATCCCCCACGCCGGCCCGCTCCACGTTCTCGCGGATGGCCGTCAGCGCCCGCCGGTCGCGCTCGACGAAGTCGCAATGCGCGGCACCTCGCGACAGCGCTTCGATCCCGATGGCGCCGCTGCCGGCGTACAGGTCGAGCACCCGGGCGTCGGGCACCCGATCGGCAAGGATGTCGAAGAGGGTCTCCTTGACCCGGTCGGCGATCGGCCGGGTGGCGGTGCCGCGCGGCGCCACCAGCGGGCGGCCACGCGCCGTTCCGGCGACCACGCGCATCAGGCGGCGTCCCCCTCGTCCTCGGCCGCGGCGAACTCATCGCGGAGGCGGATAAGGGCCGGCCTCGAGGCCAGTCCCGGATCGGCCGCGACCAGGCGCCGGGCCAGGGTCCCGGCGCGCTCGGCGAGCGCGAGGTGGCGCGGCTCGAAGAGCGAGGCGACCCGCAGTGGCGGCAGGCCCGACTGCCGCGTGCCGAGCAGGTTGCCGGCGCCGCGCAGGCGCAGGTCGGCCTCGGCGATCTCGAACCCGTCGCTCGAGGCGCGCACCACCTCCAACCGCTCGCGCGCCCGCTCGTCGGCGGCATCGGTGAGCAGGATGCAGAACGATTGCTGGAGGCCACGTCCAACCCGTCCGCGTAGCTGGTGCAGCTGGGCGAGCCCGAAACGTTCGGCGTCTTCGATCAGCATGACCGATGCGTTCGGCACGTCGATGCCGACCTCGATCACGGTGGTTGCCACCAGGAGGTCGTTCTCCCCGGCGGCGAAGGCAGCCATGGTCGCGTCGCGCACCTCGCTGCGCTGCTGGCCGTGGACAAGGCCGATGCGCAGGTCCGGCAGCGCGGCCCGCAGCCGCTCGACCTCCGCCTCGGCCGAGGCCACGCTCAGCGATTCGCTTTCAGCAACCAGCGGGACGACGACGAAGGCCTGTCGACCGGCCGCCGCCTCGGAGGCGAGGAACGTCTCGATGCGCGGCAGCGCGGTCCGGTCGCGCACCTCGGTGCGGATCGAGCGTCGGCCGGGCGGCAGCTCACGAATGGTACTGATCGACAGGTCTCCGTAGAAGGTCAGCGCCAGCGTGCGAGGGATCGGGGTGGCGGTCAGGGCCAGCAGGTGGGGCTCGAGGCCGGCGCCCTTCGCCTGCAGCGCGGCTCGCTGGGCCACCCCGAAGCGATGCTGCTCGTCGACCACCGCCAGCCCAAGCCTGCGGAAGGCGACCGCCTCGCTGATGACGGCGTGGGTGCCGATCACCACCTCTGCCTCGCCGGCTTCGATGGCGTCATGGATCCGCTTCTTGGCAGCCGGAGCGAGCGAGCCGGACAGGAACTCGGCGCGCACCCCGAGCGCCTCGAGCAGCGGAGCCAGGCCGAGATGATGCTGGCGGGCGAGGATCTCGGTGGGTGCCATCAGGGCGCCCTGCCAGCCGGCCCGCACCACGCCGGCCAGGGCAACGGCCGCCACGGCCGTCTTCCCGCTCCCGACGTCGCCCTCCAAAAGACGACGCATCGGCTGGTCCGAGGCAAGGTCGGTCACGATCTCGTCCACCGCCCGTCGCTGATCGCCGGTCAGCGCGAAGGGCAGGGCCGCCAGCAGCGTACTCAGCTCGTCCGCACCGATCGTCACGCGCGCGGCTCGCAGTTCCGCGCGCGCCACCCGCGCCTGGGCCATCGTCAGCTGCAGCGCCAGCAGCTCGTCGAACGCGAGCCGGTCCAGCGCTCCCGGAACATCGGCCGCCTCCTCGGGGAAGTGCGCGGCGCGCAGGGCATCGGCGAGCGGCGGCAGGCCACTGCGCTCGGCGGGCCGCAACGGATCCGCCACGGCCGGCAGCGAGCGCTCCAGCACGCGGGCCAGCAGCTCGCGCACGCGACGCTGGGTGACGCCGGCCACCAGCCGGTAGACCGGGACCACCCGCGCGGTGTGGACCGATTCGTGGCCAACCGGCGAGAACTCGGGCGAGATGAACTGCGGCCGCCAGCCGCGGAAGGTGACCTTGCCGCTCACGACGACCTCGTCCCCCGCCGCGAGGCGCCGCTCGACATAGCGCCTGCCGAACCAGATCGCCTCAGCCGTGCCGGTCAGGTCGGAGAGCTGCGCGATGACTCGCTGCGGCCGCCGGCCAAAGCCCGGCTCGAGCGTGACGTCGCCGACCCGCACCCGGGCCGACTGCTTCTCGTCGGGGACCAGATCGCCCAGGGATCGGAGGTCGCTGAAGTCGTCGTAGCGGGACGGCAGGTAGAAGAGCGCCTGGCGCGGGGTCGTGATCCCAAGGCGGCCGAGCGATGCCGCCCCGCGCGCCAGCTCCGGCAGCACGGCGCGGATCGGCCGGTCGAGATCGCCGGGGGCAAGGGGCTCGGGGGCGCGCCGCCCCGCTGATTGCATGCCCCGATCGTAGCGTGCTAGGATCGGGCCGTTCCGGCAGCGCCGAGGCATGGTGCGCCGGTTCGTTCGTGAATGGAGATCGGTGAAGATGGCACGAGCGTGCGAGATCTGCGGAAAGCGGCCGATCACCGGCTGGAATCCGCAATCGGTCGGCATGAACCGCAAGCGGGCGCTCCGCCGCTGGCTTCCCAACCTGCAGCCGACGCTCGTCCAGCGCAACGGAGTCGCGGTCCGGGTGAAGGCCTGCTCGCGCTGCATCCGCACCTCCGAGAAGGTCTGACAGACCCTCCCCCGCGGGGTCAATCCCCGCTGCCGCCGGCCGCGCTCGCCTCGAGGATCAGGGTGAACGGCCCGTCGTTCACCAGCTCCAGCTCCATCTGCGCCCCGAAGCGTCCCGTCGCGACCCGGCGTCCGGCGGCCCGCAGACGATCGGCGAAGCGCGCCACCATCGGCTCGGCAACCGCCGGCGCTGCGGCGTCGGTGAACCCCGGCCGCCGGCCCCGACGCAGGTCCGCCAGCAGGGTGAACTGGCTCACCACTAGGTAGGCGCCCTCGACCTCATCAATTGCCAGGTTGGTGCGCCCGTGCGCATCCTCGAAGTAGCGAAGGCCGAGCAGCTTGTCGGCCATCCGATCCACCAGCTCCGGGGTGTCGCCGACCCCGATCCCGACCAGCACCGCGGCACCTCGCCCGATCTCGCCCAGGACTGCGCCCTCGGCCCGCACCTCCGCCCGCGTCACGCGCTGGATGACGAGGCGCATCGAGCTAGGAGGCCGGGGTCGGCTGGGCGCTGCTGACCGGGGCGGAGCTCTCGCCGTCGGGCGGCGGACCGAGTGCCGCCTGGGTGAAGTGAGCGGCCGCGTTCCAGATCATCCAGCCCTGGGCCCCGTTGTCGGTCAGCGCCTTCATCTCCTGAAGCACCTGGTCGGCGGTGTACGCCGGGAACGGCCCGAAGCCGAAGTCCTGGATCCAAGGCCGGATCACCATTCGCAGGCCGACGCGCTGCTCGTCCATGATCTTCAGGGTCTTGTCGATCACCTCGTACGGGTGGTCATTCGGGTTCTTGAAGCCGAAGGTGTACGGCGCGTAGTGGCTCGGGTAGACCATCGGTGAGAAATAGTCGACGTAGGGCATGATCACCTCCGGCCGCTGCCCGATCCCCTGGTCGTCGGTGGCGATGAAGCTGATCGGGAAGACGTCCGCTGAGAAGAAGGCCCGCTTCGTGGCGAGGGTATCCGACACGAGCCGGAACAGGCGCCGAATCGCCGGCAGGCGGAACGATTGGGTGTTCGGCAGGTTCGTGGCGGCCACCGAGTAGTCGCCATCGCTGAAGAAGCGCACGTAGTCGAGCTGCACTTCGTCGAAGCCCTTATCGGCCAGGTCGCCGGCGAGGGCGGCGATGTACTCGGCAACCCCCGGGTTGTAAGGATCGAGCCAGATGGCGCCGTGGTAGTCGCGCCACGGCTCGCCGGTCGCGGTGTTGGTGACGACCAGGTCGGGCCGCTGCTTGCCGAGCGTGTTGTCCTTCATGACCACCATGCGGGCGATGGTGTAGATGCCGCGTGCCTTGAGCCTCGGCAGGAGCTCGTCCAGCTGGAGGAGCGGGTGCGTCATCACCGCCCCGACCGCGGTGGCGGCCGGCAGATCGGTTGCCCAGTAGAGGTTGCCGTTCGCCTCTTTGACGTCGATGACCATGGCGTTGACCTCGGTCCTGTCGATCAGATCGAGCATGGCGTCCAACTGCCCGCTGCC
>JBGQCU010000005.1:0-36915 GCA_041495495.1 Candidatus Limnocylindria bacterium | reverse complement strand
CTGTGCGATCTCGGTACGAGCCTCGTCATCAAGGGTTGGCAGCACGACCCGGGCGCGCACTACCAGATCGCCGCGCTCCAGCGCCGCGCCCGCCGCATGTCCACGGCCACGCTTCGGCAGGCCGCGGCCGGGGACGCGGATCTCCTGGCCGTTCTGGGTGTTGGGCCGGACCCGCAGCTTCACACTGCCGGTTGGGGTGGGGACCGGTACCTCGGCGCCGAGCAGTGCCTCCGCCAGGGTCAGCGGCAGCTCCGTTAGGAGGTCCGCGCCGTGGCGCCGGAAGCGCGGATCGGGCTGCACCCGCACGGTGATCACCACGTCGCCCGCCGGAGCACCGCCCGTTCGAGTCAGGGCGCCGCGCAGCCGGATCTTGGCCCCGTCGGTCACGCCGGCCGGGATCGCGACCTGCAGCCGCCGCCCGTCGACACTCACCGTCCGTTCCGCCCCGCGGACCACCTCCGCCAGGGTCACCTCTGCGGTGGCATGGGCCTCCGCCGGTCGGCTGACCTGCCGTGGGGCATTGCCGCCCAGCTCACCGAAGTCGAACACCTGCGCGAACTGGCCCGGCCCTGTTCGACCGGGACCGAGCGGTGAGCCCTCTCCGCCGAAGAAGGCGCGGAAGAAGTCGCTGAAGCCGCCCAGGTCCTCGGCGTTGGCCTGGCGCGTCTCCCAGCGCATGCCGCCCGGGGCGCCGCCGAAGCCGGCCCAATCGGTTCCGCCACCTCCGAAGCCGGTATTGGCGTAGGCCTGCCAGTTGGCGCCCAGCTCGTCGTAGCGGCGTCGCTGCTCGGCGTCGGAGAGGACCGCGTGCGCCTCGTTCGCCTCCTTGAAGCGACGCTCCGCGTCTGGGTTGTCGGGGTTGCGGTCCGGATGGAGCTCACGCGCCAGGCGGCGATAGGCCTTCTTGATCTCGGCCGGTGTCGCCGTCTTTGGCACGCCCAGGACTGCGTAGTAGTCCTTGTATTCCATCGGACGCCCCCGATACGGTCGGCTAGGCGGTCCCGGCCGGCGGCTGCTCGATCGGGATCTCCGGCTTGGCCGGGATGGGAAGCGATGGAGCCTTGCGCGGGCGTCGCGGCGCACGTGGCGCGACCCGTTGCTGCCGCGCGGCGCGCTCGGCCTTGATCCGGGCAGCCGGCCGCGGCGCGTCGATCAGCGCCTCGGCCAACACCTGGTCCATCGTCTCCACCGGGACGATTCGCAACTGGCTGCGCACGTCTTCCGGCACGTCCACCAGGTCCTTCTCGTTGCGCTTGGGGATGAGGACCGTCTTGACTCCCGCGAGATGAGCCGCCAGCAGCTTGCTCTTCAGCCCGCCGATCGGCAGCACGCGTCCACGCAGGGTGATCTCGCCGGTCATCGCCAGGTCGCGCCGCACCGGTCGCCCGGTGAGCAGCGAGGCCATGGCCGTGGCCATCGTCACGCCGGCCGACGGGCCATCCTTGGGGGTCGCCCCGGCCGGTACGTGGATGTGCAGCGTCTGCTTTTCGAAGACAGTCGGGTCGATCCCCAGCTCCCTGGTCCGCGCCCGGATGTAGGACAAGCCGGCACGCGCCGATTCCTTCATCACGTCGCCCAGCTGGCCGGTCAGGATGAACTCGTCCTTGCCGTCCATCTTGGTGGCCTCGACCTGCACGATGTCGCCGCCGGCGTCGCTGACCACCAGCCCGGTGGCCATCCCCACCTGGTCCTCGGCGTCAAGCTCACCGTAGTCGAAGCGGGCCGGGCCCAGGTAGTCCTCCAGCGCCTCGGGCTGGACGACGATCTTGACCGACGCATCGGCCACCACGCGACGGGCCACCTTGCGCGAGATGTTGGCGATCTCCCGCTCCAGGTTGCGCACCCCGGCCTCGTGGGTGAAGGCCTGGATCAGCCGCACCAGGGCCGGCTCGCTGATCTCCAGCTGCTCCGCGGTCAGGCCGTGGTTGTCGAGCTGCTTCGGCATCAGGAAGCGCTGCGCGATGCGCAGTCGCTCGAGCTGCGTGTAGCCGGGCAGCTGGATGATCTCCATCCGGTCCCGCAGGGCGGGCGGGATGGTGTCGACCATGTTGGCGGTGGCGATGAAGAGGACGCGCGACAGGTCGAACGGCACCTCCAGGTAGTTGTCCTGGAACGAGTTGTTCTGCTCCGGGTCGAGCACCTCCAGCAGCGCCGATGACGGATCGCCGCGGAAGTCCATGCCCACCTTGTCGATCTCGTCGAGCATGAAGACCGGGTTGGCCGATCCGCCCGTCTTGATGCTCTGGATGATCCGCCCCGGCAGCGCGCCGATGTAGGTGCGCCGATGGCCACGGATCTCCGCCTCGTCGTGGATGCCGCCCAGGCTCATGCGCACGAACTTGCGGCCCATGGCCCGCGCGATGCTCTTGCCAAGGCTGGTCTTGCCCACGCCGGGGGGGCCGACAAAGAGCAGGATCGGCGAGCGGATCTTCTCGGCGAGCTTGCGCACCGCCATGTACTCCAGGATCCGCTCCTTTGGCTTCTCAAGGCCGTAGTGGTCCTCGTTCAGGACTTTCTCTGACTCGTCGAGGTCGAGGTTGTCATCGGTCTGGACGCCCCACGGCAGGCTCACCAGCCAGTCGACGTAGGTGCGGATGACGCCCTGCTCGGGGGAGGCGCTCGGGATGCGGTTGAGGCGGTCGACCTCCTTGAGGGCCTTTTCCTTGACCTCCTCCGGCATGGCCGACTCCTCGACCTTGCGCTTCAGCTCGCCGGCCTCCGCGACGGCGGGGTCGTCCTCGCCCAGCTCCTTCTGGATCGCCTTGAGCTGCTCGCGCAGGATGTACTCGCGCTGGGTCTTGTCCATCTCGGACTTGACCTCGCTCTGGATCCGGCCCTTCAGCTCCAGGACCTCGATCTGCTTGGCCAGGAACTGCCCGACCATGCGCAGCCGCTCGGCCACGTCGATCGTCTCGAGCAGCTGCTGGCGCAGCTCGGTGCTCATGTCAGGGCTGTAGGCCGCCATGTCGGCCAGCAGGCCGCCATCGGTGATGTTGCGGGCGGCGACGGCGACCTCCGGCGGCACCGGTGCGCCCGAGGAGACGTACTGCTCGATCTGCCCCTGGATCGACGCCATCAGGGCCTCGATCTCCAGGCTCTTGTCGTGGCTCTCCTCGATCAGCTCTATTCGCGCCTCGAGGTGCGGCTCGGTCTGCACCAGGTCGAGCAGGCGGATGCGCCGCTGCCCCTGGACGATGGCGCGGATGGTGCCGTCCTGCAGCCGGATCACCTGGGCGATCTTGGCCAGCGTGCCGATCGAATACAGCTCGTCGACCGAGTTGACCTCCTCGGTCTCGTTGCTGCGCTGGGTGATGAGTGCCACCGGCTGCGAGGTGCGCACGGCGCGGTCGAGGGCCTTGACGCTCCGGTCGCGGCCGACCTGCAGCGGAACGATCATCTCGGGGAAGATCACCGTGTCGCGCAGAGCGACCAGCGGGAGCACCTGGATCTGCTCGACCTCGGGCTCGGCGGTGGGCTCGGCGGTGGGCTCGGTGTTCTTGTCATCCATGGTTCAGCTTCGTGTCCCTTCAGTCGAGGCGCTCACCGGCTCCGGCGCGTCCTCCTCGACGTATCGCTCGACATCTCCTGCATCGAACAGATCGTAGACGCGGATCTTTCCGAGCGCCTCGAGCTGCAGGATGACCTTGACGCCCGCCAGGTTGACCCCCTGGCGACGGGTGAGAAAGCGGATGATACGCACCCGCCGGATATCGGCCTCCGAATAGAGCCGGAGGTTGTTGCGCCGATGTGGGCAGAGAAGGCCCTCCTCCTCGTAGATCCGCAGCGTGCGCGGGTGCACCTGGGCCAGCTCAGCGGCGATGCTGATGAAGTAGCGGGGCCGCTGCGGGTCGCGGAGAGAGCTCACGGGCCGGTACCATAAACCCTATCAATAGGGTTGTCAATGATCCTGAGGGTATGATGGTCGGCCGCTATGCCGACCCGCGAAGGACGTCCCGCAGGCGGGCGAGGCGACCGCGGCTGCGCCCGGCCTCCCGCGCGCCCAGCCGCCGCTCACCGTAGCGCACGAGCTGGTAGGCGGTCGCCAGCCGCGTGAGCGAGGTGGCCGCCAGCCCTTCGCGCGCGGCGCGCTCGACGTGTGCCGCCGGCGTCTCGGTGATGCGCCGCGGCCAGCGGCCATCGCGCTCGAGGGCCTCGAGCGCGGCGAGGTAGGCGCCGGTCGGATCGTCCGGGTCGCGACGCGACTGGCCTCGCCGAGCCGGAGCCACGATCGGTGCCGGCTCGGGGGGCGGGATGACGATCGCCCGCTCCTCGAAGGGATCGGTCGCCGCGAACCGGTAGCGCCGCCGTTCCTGCCAGCGCAGGTAGAGCACCAGCGCCAGGAAGGCCAGCTCGATGATCGCGAGCAGGATGACGATCGAGAACACGATGACCGTGGGCGCGTCGCTCACCACCTGGCCCGGATCGACCGCGAAATTCGGCAGGTTGAAGTTCGGCAGCTGGATCCCCTTTGGCAGGAACGGACGCAGCAGCTCCGTCAGTGCGGCGATGACAACGATGAGCGGGGTGGAGAGGAGCAGCAGCGTCAGCAGGATGACCCGCAGCGGGCCGACCAATACGGCCAGCAGCGCGCCGGCCGGCACGCCCAGCAGCGCCGCCGCGGGGATGCCGACGGCGGTCAGCGCCAGGGCGACGCCGAGCACCAGCAGCAGCCAGGACCCGTTGGTGCGCCAGTCGCTGCCGGTGGCGGCCCGCACGGCCTCCAGCCGGGCCAGGCCCATGGCGGTGAACGCCGAGCCGATGAAGACGACGGTGCCCATGAAGGCCGCAGAGGTGAAGGCGACCTCCGCCGCTCCGGTGGTCAGCTGGTGTCCGAGCAGCCAGGGCACCGCCAGCCCCGGGACGACCCAGCGCAACAGCTGTCCGGCCAGCAGGTCATCGTCCTCGATGGCCCGATGCACCTCGCCGCGCCAGATCGCAAGGGCGCCGATCCAGCCGGCAAGATGCGTCCCGAGCGCCTCCATCGGCCGGCCCTGCACCAGCAGGATGCGAACCTCCGGGGCGAGCAGCCAGCCAACCACGCCGCCCACCAGCATGAGCGCGGGGAGGCCGATCGCCTCGGCTCCGGCGCTCGTCCAGCGCGAGCGGCGTCCCCATGCCAGCCCGATCCAGGCCAGCAGCGCCAGCTCCAGCGGCCCGATGCGAGGGATGTCGCCGGAAAAGGCCTGGAGGGCGGCGTAGACCACCGCCAGCCAGCCGCCCTCGGCCAGCACCTGGACGGCGGGGAGGAGGATCCTAACCGGCCAGGACGAGCGCATCGGCATGCTCCCAGTCAGGGTCGAGGGAGGCGGTGCTGGCGGGCAGGCCGGCCCGGCGCACGCTGGCCGCATGGGTTCCGGCGTCCTCGCCGAAGGCGACGTGCTCGACGCGATAGCCACTGCGCGCGAGGCGCTGCATGGCGGGCAGGTAGGAGCGGGGGTCGCGCGCGGAGAGGGTCAGCACCACGCTGCCGGGTGGCACCCGCCGAGTGAGCCAGGTGAGCAGGCCGGCGTAGGGCCTGGAGCTGATCGGCCCGATGCGCGCCAGCAGCTCCGCGACGCGCGCCAGCTGGTCGTACGAGGCCTGCGGCGGGAGGTAGGCGAGCCGCTGGATAGTGCCGGTGAAGCTGGCCGCGGCGATCCCGCACGAGGCCCCCTCCGCCAGCAGCCGACGCGCCAGGGAGGCGGCCGCGACGCACAGGCCTTCGAAGGCGGCGTCGTTGTAGGTCATCTCCCAGTGCGGCCCGGGGATCGTCTGCACGTCGATCGCGATCACGACCTGGCGCCCGCGCGCCGGCTCGTAGCGACGGCTGACGATGGTGCCGAGGCGTGCGGTCGCGCGCCAGTGGATGCGCCGCAGCGGGTCGCCTGCCTGGAATGGCCGCACACCGCCGTACAGGGTGGGATCGGAATACAGGGAGCGGCGGGCGCGTCGCTCGCCGATCGGCGCCGCGTCACGGCCGCGGAGGCGCAGTGGCACGTTGCGCGGCCCGACGAGCAGCATCGCATCGGCCGCCACCTCGCCGCCGCCCGCGTCCCGGCCCAGGATGTCGCGCACCCGCAGGCGCACCGGCCCGAATTCGTAGAGGCCGCGTCGGGTCGCCTCCAGGTGGAAATGACGCACCACGCGCTCATACCAGGCCAGCGCCCAGGCATTGGCCAACACCCGTCGTCCGAGGCGCTCGTCGTCGCGCTCCATCATGGGGCGCTCTCGCACCCCGATCCCGTCGGTCACCAGGTCTGCGGCGGCGATCCAGGGAAGCGGCAGCGGCTTGCGGTTCCAGATCGTGACGTCGAGCGGCACCGTGTCGCCCGCGACCGCCCGCGTCGCGCCGAGCCTCCGCTCGTACTCGACCCTGCCCATCCCGAACCGGCCCCAGACCCTGGTCAGGGAGCCATAGCCGAGGGTCGCGACGGCCACCATGAAGAGCCCCGGCGCCGACGCCACGACGCCGACCACGACCATCGCGACCGCCAGGGCCAGCCAGCCACCCATCGGAGTCGGTCGAGCTAGCCGACGTCGCCGGCGAGCGGGACGGGGACGGCCTCCAGGACCGCGTCGATCACGCCCTCGACGGTCGCTCCCCGCAGCTCGCGGTCGATGTCGAGCAGGAGCCGATGATCGAGCACGGGGTGCGCCACCTCCCGCACATCATCGGGCAGGACGTAGCCCCGCCCGTCAAGGAGGGCCCAGGCCTGGGAGGCGCGGTAGAGCGCCACGCTGCTGCGCGGTGAGGCGCCGAGCCGAAGGTCCGCGTGCTCCCGCGTTGCGCGCACCAGCGCGACCAGGTAGGCCTCCACGTCCTCGCTGACCAGGATGCCGCGCGTCGCGTCGCGCAGGGCCAGCAGCGCATCGGCATCGGCCACCAGCCGGACACTGTCAAGCGGCTCGGCCGAGGCCTGGTAGCGACGAGCGATCCGCCGCTCGCCGTCCTCATCGGGGTAGCCCATCGCGATGCGCAGCAGGAAGCGGTCGAGCTGCGCCTCGGGCAGCGCGAAGGTGCCCTCCAGCTCGATCGGGTTCTGAGTGGCCAGCACCAGGAATGGGTCGGGCAACGGTCGGGTCTGCCCCTCGGCCGAGACCTGCCGCTCCTGCATCGCCTCGAGCAGCGCCGATTGTGTCCGCGGCGTCGCCCGGTTGATCTCGTCGACCAGCAGGACGTTGGCGAAGACCGGCCCCGGGACGAAGCGGAACTCGCCGTGGTCGAGGATGCTGCTGCCGGTGACGTCGGTCGGCAGCAGGTCGGGGGTGCCCTGCACGCGGGCGAAGGTCAGCCCCAGGGCCATGCTGAAGGCGCGGGCCAGGAGTGTCTTGCCGACGCCGGGGACATCCTCGACCAGTGCGTGCCCCTCGGCCAGCAGCGCGGTCGCCATCTGTCTGAGCGGCCGCTCGGCTCCGACCACCGCGACGGCCACGCTCGACTGGAGGTCCGCCAGGAAGCGCG
This sequence comes from Candidatus Limnocylindria bacterium, assembly GCA_041495495.1. Taxonomy (GTDB): domain Bacteria; phylum Chloroflexota; class Limnocylindria; order QHBO01; family QHBO01; genus CF-167. Next base: position 29,474 of record JBGQCU010000005.1, on the reverse strand, counting down.
CTCCGCCCAGGTTGGGGGCCGCGCCGGTCATTCCCCGATCAGCAGGCTGCGCAGCTCCGCCTCACGCTCGGCCGATGTGATCGCGAGCAGCTTGTCGCCCGCCCTGAGCGTGGTATCGGGGCGAACGGCGATCGCGTGCTGGTCGCGCACGATGACCGCCACGGTGCACCCCTCGGGCAGCACCACCTCGCGCAGCACCTTGCCGATGACCGGGGAGCTGGCGTCGAGCTGCGCCTCGACGATCTGCACCTCCCCGCCCTCCAGCTCGGCGAGGTGCAGGAGGTCATGGATCGGGATTTCGTGCTCGATGACCCCGAGGATGCTGCGCGTGGGGCTGACCGTTTCGTCGATCGCCAGGCGCCGGAACAGGGCCTCGTTCTTGGGGTTGTTGACGCGAGCGATGGCGCGCGGCACGTTGAAGTGCATCTTCGCCACCTGGCAGGCGACCAGGTTGTCCTCGTCGTCACCGGTGACGGCGGCGACGACGTCGGCTCGGGCCATCCCCGCCTCAGCCTGGTAGCGCCCCTCGCACCCGTCGTTGGGGATCACAATGCTGCCCAGCTCGTCGGCGATGGTGCGGGCCCGCCCGGGGTCCTTCTCGATCATCACCACCTCGTGCCCAGCCGCCAGCAGCTCCTTGGTCAGGTAGTAGCCGACGTTTCCGCCGCCGATGACGACCACATACATGTCAGCCCGTCCCACCGCTTTCGCTCGCCTCGCGGATGGCAGCCGCGGCCTGGGCGGCGGCGCGAGAGCCGGCCGGCGGGACCCCCTGGCGCGGCTCCGCGGTCGGGGGCTCCACCGCTCCGCCGGTCGCCTCGGCTCCCTGGGTGGCGGCCAGCACCAGCGCGTCGGCCAGCAGGACGGTACGGCAGAGGGTCTCAAGGCCCAGGGTGCGATAGGCCTCTGCGCGCATGGGGTCGTTAATCTTGGCGATCACCCGGGGGATGCCGAAGATGTGCTTGCCGAGCTGTGCGGCGAGCGCGTTGCGGTTGTCGCCCTCGGTGAGCGCCATCAGGAGGTCGGCGAGGTCGGCGCCCGCCCCGCGCAGGACGTCCTCGTCGCTGCCGCTGCCGCGCAGGGTGACCCCTGCGAAGGTGCTCGGCAGGCGGTTGAAGGCACGCTGGTCGACGTCGATCACCGTCACGTGATCGCCGCGCTGGTCCAGCTCGGCCGCCGTTCGCGCTCCGACCCGCCCGCAGCCGATGATGATCACCCTCATGGCGTGTGTGCCAGCTCCTCTGTCTCGGCCCGCAGGCACCAGACCGGCGCCGTCGAGTTGCGCATGACGTACGGGACGGTGCGCCCCGCATCCCAGCCCCCGCCGAAGCGTTTCTTATAGCGTAGTCCCATCACGATCAGGTCGGCATGCCGCTCCACGGCGTCGTCCACGATCGCTGCGCCGGCGGCACGCGCCTGGGCGATGCCGGTCTCGACGCGCACCTCGTGCTCGGCCAGGAATGCCTCGCCCCGACCCAGCGTCTCGTCGGCGAAGGCGACCGCAGCGGGGTCCTGCGCGTCCAGCTGCCGCTCGAAGGGGATCTCGATCACGTGCAGCAGGAAGGCCTGCCCGGCGGTCCCGGCCAGCAGGATGGTCGCCAGACGCAGCGCGGCGTCATCGGCCTCCGTGCCGGCCAGTGGCACCAGGATGCGGTCGAAGCTGAGAAGTGCGGGACGCTTTTCTCGGCGGCCAAAGATCATGCGAGCGATATCCTACGGCGCCCTGACAGCGCTCAGCGCCCGATCGAGAGCCGCTCGATGAGCCAGCGCGGCAGGCCCACCTCGCGCATCAGGCGCTGGGTCACCCCGATCTCGTAGCGGACCCGTCGGAACTCGGCGACCCCAGCTTCGATGTCCAGCACGAGGTACGAGGCATCGGGATTCCCGTCGCGCGGCTGTCCGACGCTCCCCGGGTTGATCAGCGCGCGGCGTGCGTCCAGGGCGATCGGCGCGGAGGGGGTGGCCGGGATGACCGTCATATGGACCCCATCGGCACGGTAGATGACCGGCAGATGGGTATGCCCGTAGAGGCAGTGGCGCGTCTCAAAAGCACGCAGGTTGGCCGCCGCGATGGAGGCGTCGGTGATGTACTCCCAGATCGGCTCACGCGGCGAGCCGTGGACGGCCGTCAGCTCCCCGTCGCGGCGTACCTCTGGCAGGGCCGCCAGGTAGGCCCGCGAGTTCTCATCGAGGACGGTCGCGGTCCAGCGAATGGCGGCCGCCGCGTCGGGATTGAACCAGGAGGCGTCCACGGTGCCGATCGCCGCCCCGTCGTGGTTGCCCGTCACCGCCCGCACGCCGAGCTGCTGGAGGCGGAGGATAACCTCATTCGGCTGCGGCCCGTAGCCGACGATGTCGCCCAGCGCCCACATCTCGTCGACCGGCGGCAGGTCGTCGCACACCGCCTCGAGCGCAGCGAGATTGGCGTGGATGTCCGACAGGACCGCTAGCCGCATGGGGGTCGGAGTATACCGATGGTCAGCCGAGCGGCCGGCGTCCGGGCTCTCCCGGGCGGCGGGGGAAGCGCGCCGGCGTGGGGCGCGGCTTCAGCACGATCACGAAGTGATGACCGCCGAGCAGCGGTAGCCCCGTTTCGACGATGCGGAGGCGACCGCCACCGAGCTTGCCGATCGCCGCTCGGCCGCGCCGGGCCTCGTCGTCACCCTCGGCCAGCGGGCCCTTCCAGGCGAGCAGCCTCCCGCCGATGCGCACCAGCGGCAGCGCCAGTTCAACGAGGATCGGAAGGGAAGCGCAGGCCCGCGCTGTCGCGACGGCGTAACGGGCACGGTGGCGGGAGTCCTGGCCCAGCGCCTCCGCGCGCTCAGGCAGCACCACCACGTTGCGCATCCCCAGCGCCTCGGCGAAGTCGCGCAGCACGGCGGCCTTCTTGCCCACCGACTCGACCAGCGTCCATCGGATCTCGGGCCGGGCCAGCGCAAGTGGGATCGCGGGGATGCCGCCGCCCGAGCCAAGGTCGATCGCCTGATCCGGCGCCCAGCCGTCCATGAGCGGCAGCGCGGCCAGGGCGTCGAGCAGATGCAGCCGAGCGACGTCGTCGGGGAGCGTGATACGGGTCAGGTTCAGGCCCCGGTTGGCCTCGAGCAGAAGGGCCACGAAGCGCTGTGCTGCGTCGAGGAAACCGGTCGGCAGGCCCGCGGCGATGTCCGGCGCATCACCCAGCATCCGCTCGAGGGTGGCGCGCGCCTGGGCGGCTCGGGCGTCATCGGTGATGGACAAAGGAAATGCCTCTCCGGTGGCGTTTCGGTCTTCCCGGTCACGGGCGGTCCTTCGGCCGGCTCTCGCATCGGCCCCGCGCGTGCCCGGTTACCGTACTCGGCCGCCGGGGAAGCAGGACGGCCACCGTACCAGCCGGAGCCGGGCCGGGGCAAGCAGAGTTATCCACCAACCTCCGCGTACGCGGGCGATGTGTGGATAAGTCGCGGGGATATACTCGCCCCGGATGGCACCAGGGGCCCGGAGGGCAGGTACGATCGGGGAGCAGTGGCGGCGACGCTGACCAACAGCCAGCCGCGCTTCGCCCACCAGAGCGAGGCGGAGCTGGCAAGGATCCTCGACTTCTACGGTGTCGCATGGCGGTACGAACCCGACCTGTTCCCCATCTCCTGGAACGCCGACGGCGAGGTCGTCGAGTCGTTCGCCCCGGACTTCTACCTGCCCGAGATCGACCTGTACCTGGAACTGACGACCCTCAAGCAGGCGCTCGTGCGAAAGAAGAATCGCAAGCTGCGCTGGCTGCGGCAGCTCTACCCCGAGCTGCGCGTGAAGCTCTTCTACGCGCGTGACTTCCGGGCGCTGATGGTCAAGTACGGGCGCCTCGACTTCCTGGCCGACGTCGCCGCCATGAACGGCAACGGCCCGCTGGAGGACTGATGATCGATCAGGACGTGGAGGAGGTCCTGCTGAGCGGCGAGCAGGTCCAGGCCCGCGTGGCCGAGCTGGGAGGGCAGCTGGCGGCCGACTATGCGGGGCGCGACCCGGTGCTGGTGAGCGTCCTGAAAGGCTCGATCATCTTCCTGGCGGACCTCGTGCGTGCCATGCCAATCCCCCTCTCGATCGACCTGATGGAGGTGAGCAGCTACGGCGCCTCGACCGAGACGAGCGGCCAGGTGCGGATCCTCAAGGACCTCTCGACCTCCATCGCCGGGCGGGACGTGGTTGTCGTCGAGGACATCATCGACACCGGCCTGACCCTCAACTACCTGCTCCGCTACCTGGCCGACAAGGGCCCAGCCTCGATCAGCATCTGCTGCCTGCTCGACAAGCCGGCCCGCCGCCTGGCCGAGATCGAGATCGCGTACCGCGGCTTCACCATCCCGGACCGCTTCGTGATCGGCTACGGCCTGGACTACGGGGAGCGCTACCGGAACCTGCCCTACATCGGCGTCCTGCGGCCATCGGTCTACGGCGCGGCGACCCCGGAGTAGGGCATGGCCGACGGGGCGCCGGGCGGCCGCTATCGCGTTCCGATCCTGCTTGGCAGCCTGCTGATGGTGGCCGCCGGCTTCCTCACCTGGTGGCAGGTCGGCGGGGAGAGCGTCAACGGCGTTCCCATTCCCGCAAGCGCAGGGATCGGCCTCGAGGGGCCCGGCATCGTCGTCTATGGTGCCGCGCTGGCTGCCCTGGTCCTGCTCGACATCGGCTACATGCGCGGGCGCTGGGGCTTCGTCCTCGATGCGCCGTGGGTCTACCTGGCGCTCGGCCTGGTCGCGGCGGCGGCGCTCGCCTATCGCATCTGGGAGCTCTGGTCGGTCGGCTTCCTCCCGCTCCCCCAGCGCTCGCCGGGGCTCGCCGCGGCGGCGCTCGGGATCGGGCTGGTGCTGTACGGAGCGGGTCGCGGCCTGGGAGCCCGCCGCCCGGTGTAGGCCGCTATCTGGCGGGCAGCACCAGCGGGCTGATCAGGATCCAGCCCACGATCACGGCCAGCAGCAGGCCGCCCAGGACGAGCATTGGGCGCAGGTCGGGCCGGTAGTCGCCGGGGGAGCGGCGCGGCGGAGGCGGGTCGCCGGACATCGGCTCCGGCTAGATCTCGCCCAGGTAGGCCTGCCGCACCTGCACGTTGGCGGCCAGGTTGGCCGCCGTGTCGGCGAGGATGATCTGCCCCGTCTGCAGGACGTAGCCGCGATGGGCGACGTTCAGCGCCATCTGTGCGTTCTGCTCGACCAGGAGCACGGTGGTGCCCTGGGCGTTGATGTCGGCGATGATCTTGAAGATCTGCTCGGTCAGGATCGGCGAGAGACCCATCGACGGCTCGTCGAGCAGCAGCAGGGTCGGCTTCGCCATCAGGGCGCGGCCGATGGCCAGCATCTGCTGCTCTCCGCCGGAGAGCGTGCCGGCCTTCTGCGTGCGCCGCTCCTTGAGCCGCGGGAACAGGTCGAAGACGCGCGTCACGTCGTCGCCGATGGGCGCTCCCGGGCGGCTGAAGGCGCCCATCTGCAGGTTCTCGTAGACGCTCATGCGCGCGAACACGTGGCGACCCTCGGGGGCCTGGGCGATGCCGAGGCGGACCACCTCGTGCGGGGGCATCGCCTGGATCTGACGCTCGTCGAACAGGACACGGCCCTCGCGGGCGCGCTGGATCCCGCTGATGGTGCGCAGGGTGGTCGACTTGCCGGCCCCGTTCGAGCCGATCAGCGTGACGACCTCTCCCTTGTCGACGAACAGGCTCACGCCCTTCAGCGCATGGATATTGCCGTAGTAGGTGTGGATGTTGTCCAGCTCCAGCAGGCGGGTCATGCGGAGGTCGCCTGCTTGCCCAGGTACGCCTCGATGACGCGCGGGTTGGCGCGGATCTCGGCCGGGGTCCCCTCGGCGATCTTCTCGCCGTAGTCGAGCACCGTGATCCGCTCGCTGACCCCCATCACCACCTTCATGTCGTGCTCGATGAGCAGGATCGTGAGCCGCAGGTCGCGCCGCAGGCGCGCGATGAAGTCGGTCATCTGCCGGGTCTCGCCCGGATTCATGCCTGCGGTCGGCTCGTCCAGCAACAGCAGCTTCGGGTCGCTGGCCAGCGCGCGCGCCACCTCCAGGCGGCGCTGGTCGCCATACGGCAGGTTCTTGGCCAGCTCGTCCTCGACCGATCGGCGCAGGCCAACCAGCTCGAGCAGCTCGCGCGACTTCGCCACCGTCGCCTCCTCTTCGCGGCGGATGGAGGCGGTGCCCAGGATGGCGTGGTACCACTGGCCCCGCATCCGGACGTGGCGGCCGACCTGCACGTTGGCCAGCACGGTCATGTTCTGGAAGAGCCGGATGTTCTGGTAGGTGCGGGCGATGCCAAGCTGGGCCACCTCGTGTGGCTGGAACCCGGTGATGTCGACACCATCCAGGGTGATGGTGCCGGCGGTCGGTGCGTAGATGCCCGTGATCTGGTTGAAGAAGGTCGTCTTGCCGGCGCCGTTCGGCCCGATGATGGCGACGATCGAATGGCGCGGGATGTCGAAGTCGATGTCCCGGTTGGCGACGAGCCCCTCGAACTGCTTCGTGACGCCACGGGCTTCCAGCAGGAGCGACTCGTTCGACTCTTGGCTGGTCATGCTGGCGGTGTCGATGGCGTGCGACTCCATCGGTCAGGCACCCTCGGAGGAGGGCAGGGCCTCCACCGGCTCGGCGGCCTCGGCCTCGTGCAGCTCGCGGCGGCGGGTGACGTCCGGCACCAGGCCCTCCGGGCGGGCAACCATCATCACCACCAGCACGCCGCCGTAGACCAGCAGCTTGAATTCGGCGAACTCGCGCAGCAGCTCGGGCAGCCCGATCAGGGCCAGCGAGCCGACCACCACGCCGGGGATGCTCCCCATCCCGCCCAGAATGATGATCGACAGCACCGTGATCGAGACCAGGATGCTGAAGGTGCCGGGGAAGACCGACGCGAGGTGGGTCACGAAGACCGCCCCTCCCAGGCAGCCCACCGACGCGCCGAGGGCGAAGGCCAGCAGCTTGTGGTTGACCGTGTTGACGCCGGTCGCCTGCGCCACGTCCTCGTCCTCGCGCATGGCATTCCAGGCGCGCCCGACGCGGGAGTATTTGAGGCGATACGCGACGAACGCGGCCACCGCGCAGAAGAAGAGGAGCGGGTAGTAGGTGAGGGTCGGGCCGCTCAGCTCCCAGCCCAGGATCGGCACCGAGATGTGGTTCACGCCCAGCAGCGGCGGCACGCTGAGGATCCCCTGCGCGCCTCCGAACCACGGCTTGAGCGCATCGGACAGGAAGAGGATGCGGGAGATCTCGCCAAAGCCCAGGGTCACGATGGCCAGGTAGTCGCCCCGCAGGCGCAGCACCGGCGCACCGATGAACAGGCCGGTCAGTGCGGCTCCCAGGATCACGATGGGCAACGCGATCCAGAACGGCAAGCCGAGATGCAGCGCCGAGATGGGCGAGGTGAGCAGCGCGGTCAGGTAGGAGCCGACCGCATAGAACGCCACGTAGCCCAGGTCCAGCAGGCCGGCATAGCCGACCACGATGTTCAGGCCCAGGGCCAGCAGGGTGTAGAGGCCCACGAAGACCAGCACCTGGCTCAGGAACGCCCCCGCGATCTGCGGCAGGGCCAGCAGGAAGAGGATGAGCACCAACAGGGTCATGCCGCGGATGGTCGCCTGCGTGCCGGGGTCGGTCGCCGCAATCCGCTGGCGCGTCGCCCTACGCGCGATCGGCCAGCCGACCGTGGCGACCGCGAAGATGGCGAAGACGACGATCGCTGCCACGACCGTCAGGCCCTTGTGATCGAAGAGGAAACGACCGATCACGATGAGCCCGAAATCGGTAAGGCGCGGATACAGGAACGGCTCGAGCATGCTGACGATCACGACGCCCAGCGCCGCGCTGACAAGCGGCCGACGGAACCGCGCCGTCATGACGCGGACTCCCGCACCGAGCAGGCCGGCTGCGCCGGCGATCGCCACGTTGATCGCGGCCCCGGTGGTGGCGCCCTTGTCGAAGTTCACGAACGTGGTCAGCGCCGGCGAGACGCGCACCAGGATGCCGCGGATATCGACCGCGCTGACGAAGACGAGGAAGATGGCGAGGATCAGGCCGCTCGCCAGCCCGGTTAGCAGGCCAGCGCCCAGACGCCGCGCAGTCCCGGTCCCCTGGGCGGCGGTGACGAATCCGAGGGCGAGAGGAGGGGCAACCAGCATCAGCCGACCCAGTGCCACGACGCCGGTGATCGTGTTGCGGGCGGAGAAGGCGAGCACGATCCCGACGGTGATCAGGTACAGGACAAGCGCCCCCGAGATGAACCCGAACCAGAGAGCGCGGCGCAGCAGCCCGCGGCCGTCGTTCATGTCAGCGGCCCTCCGGGCGCCCGAGGATGCCGTACGGACGGAAGATCAGCACCAGCACCAGCACGCTGAAGGCGACCACGTCGCGCAGCTGGTTGGGGGACGGCACGTTGAAGCCCGACAGGAGGAGGGCCGGAGCGACTGACTCAAGCACTCCGAGGCTCAGGCCACCAAGCATGGCGCCGATGATATTGCCGATCCCGCCCAGCACCGCTGCGGTGAACGCCTTGATGCCGGGCAGGAAGCCCATGAACCAGTGCACCTGGTTGAAGACCAGGGCATACAGGACGCCGGCAGCGCCGGCCAGCATCCCGCCGACCGCGAAGGTGACGGCAATGATGCGGTCGACGTTGATGCCCATCAGCGCGGCGGTGTCCTTGTCCTCGCTGATGGCGCGCATGGCGCGTCCGGTCCGTGTGCGCTCCACGAACCAGTACAGCGCCAGCATGATCAGAAGGGCGGAGATGATCACCACCAGGTGGGTCTTCAGGATCGGAATCCCGAGGAGGTCGACCTTGCCCTGCAGGATGGTGAGCGCGGGATAAGCCTTGACCTGCTCGCCGTACAGACCGCGCACGCTGTTGCTGATGAAGAGCGAGGCGCCGATGGCGGTGATCAGCGGCACGAGCCGTGGCGCTCGCCGCAGCGGGCGGTACGCGAGCCGCTCGAGCAGGATGGCCAGCACCATCGAGCTGAACATGGCGACCAGCAGGACGGCCGTCATGCCGAGAATGGGGTTGGCTTCCAGGAAGCCGGCTCGGCTCAGCGCGTCGGCGACGAAGAAGGCGGTCATGCCCCCGAACATGAAGACGTCGCCGTGGGCGAAGTTGATCATCAGCAGGACGCCGTAGACGAGCGTGTAGCCGAGGGCGATCAGGGCATACACGCTGCCCTGGGCGACGCCGAACACGAGCAGGTCGCGCCACTGGTCTCCGCGCAGCTGCCCTGCGGACAGCGTCGCCCAGGATCCCACCGCCACGCCGACCACCACGACGACGCGCAGCGCGAGAAGGATGACGTCGACAATCGAGAGGCGCCGGAATCGCCGCACCTGCGTCTCCTTCGGATCAGGTCCGGGTGTGGAAGGAGGAGCGGGTGAGCCGATTGCCGGCTCACCCGCTCCTCTAGTGGATCGAGATCAGACGCAGACCGCTTACGGTCGGGTGCTGAAGATCGACTGGAACGTGAGAGCGCCGGTCGAGTCGGGCTTGAGCTGCGCGATCGAGACGAACTTGCTTCCGCAGTCGCCATTCGTGTCGCAGGTCAAGGTTCCGGTCAGGCCGGCGTAATTGGCCAGGTTATGGACGTACAGCCGAACCGCATCGCGCGGGATGAACAGCTTGCCAGAGGCATCCTTCACACCAACGTGGGCGACAGCATCCATCAGGATGTTGATCGCGTCGAAGCCGTGGGCGTGGTACGGGGCCAGTGGGGTGGTCGTCCCGGAGAGTGCGAAGTACTTGGGCAGGAAGGTGCCGGTGTACGCGGTGCCGAAGTTCAGGTCCGGCCCAGAGAAGTACATCGGGCCACCGTGGGCAGCGGCGAAGGTACCGGCCGCGGTGATGAACCCGCCGTCCTTGATGCCGTCAGCTCCGATGAGCTTCATGTTCTCAAGGCCCGCGACGTCCGCGGTCTGCTTCGCGAGGAGCGGCCCCTCGGGGTCGAAGATCGGGAAGAAGAAGACGTCCGGCGCCTTGCCCCCGTTGCTGGAGGCGATGGTCGTCAGCACCGAGTGGAAATCGGTGTCGCCGATGTTGATCGCCTGCGCTGAGGTGGTCTTGCCGCCGCAGAGGGCTGTGAACTGGTCCTGGAAGACCTGCTGCAGCTGCTCCGCGTACGGGCTGCCGTCGTGCACGGTCGCGGCCGTCTTCGCGCTCAGGTTCTCGCACGCGAACTTGGCGACCGCTGCTCCCTGCACGTTGTCGTTGTACGCGGTGCGGAAGTAGAACGGGCCACCGAAGTCCGGCTTGTCCGGGTTGGTGAGCGACGGCGCGGTGTTCGCTGCCGAGATCATGGTCACGCCAGCCGCGGCGAGCACCGGCATGGCCGGGACCGCGGTCCGCGAGCAGCTCGTACCGACCACGGCGACGATCTGCTTGTCGGCCACGATCGCCTGGGCAGCGGTCTGCCCGGTGGCGGCGTCGCCGCATCCGGCGTCTTCCTTCACCAGCTCGACATCGTGACCAAGCAGCTGGCCACGGTCGTCGATGGCGACCTGGATGCCGAAGTTGATGTCGTTGCCCAGGAAGGCAACGTCACCGGAGATCGCGTTGGCGCTGGCGAACTTGATCGGGTCGCCCGCGGCAACTTCGACGCAATGGAACGCATCCGCCGCGCAGATCGCGGTGGGATCGGCCGCCGCGCTGCTCGCAGCAGCACTTGCTGCCACGCTCGGCGAGCTGCCAGCGTTTTGACACGCCGCAAGGACGAGGAGCATGCCCGTCAGGACAGCGCTCCATCGCAAAAGGTTCCGCATCCAGTGATCCTCCAATTGCTCGGGAAGGCGCGAGCACGCCTGCTCGGTAGAGAGTGGGGCGCATCATAAGGGCGCCCTCACGTCCAGCGCAAGGTGTTTGTGCTGCAATTCAGAGTAGTGCGGGGCGCTTCAGTGAGTTCATTTGGCCAGGCCGGGTGAGCACGAAGCGCGGCGTGCTATCCTTGCGCGGGTACGTCTGCAGCCCTCGCGCTGCGTTTCGCTCCCGAGAGGCTCCCGTGGAGTATCACGTCCGCAGCGCCCGCCTGACCGATGTCGACGCCGCAATCCGCATCTTGGTGCGCGATCCGGCCGATCCCGATCAGCAGCGCGAGGACACCGATCGGCTCCGCAACCTCCTCTTCGTGCCGTCGGCCACCGTGGTCGTCGCCGAGATGGAACGCCGAATCGTCGGCATCGGGGTCCTCTCGATCCGTCCCTCGGTCCGCTCGGGTCCGTTCATCGGCGTCATCGATGAGCTCGGAGTGGCAGCCGCAGACGGACGGTCGGGGAGCGCCGCGCCGGCAGCAGACGCCGCGCAGCGACGCGGCCTGGCTGTCTCGATCATCGAGCACCTCGTCGTTTCGGCGCGCAACAAGGGTTGTACGCGCGTGGATGTCACCGATCCTCTCGCCACCGCCGAGCCGGCGCTCATGAAGCGCGCCGGGTTCGCGAGACGAGGGGCGCTGCTGAGCCGCGCCGCCGGCTGATCGTTCAGTCGGGGCGCGCCGGGCCGGGACCTCGCGACGCCAACCGCATCGGAATCAAACCTAGGAGAAGCTCACTTGAGCAAGAACGTGGCCGTCTTCGTTGACGTTGCCAACCTGTACTACTCGGCCCGCGGCCTGGAGGTGGACGTCGATTACGTCGCGCTCCTGAAAGCGGCCACCAAGGGGCGCGACCTGATTCGCGCCTATGCCTATTCCGGGCTCGACCCGGAGAATGAAAACCAGCGCAAGTTCATCGACTTCCTGGGCAAGAACGACTACAAGGTCGTTCACAAGGACATCCGCAAGTTCGGCGACGGCCGCGTGAAGGCGAACCTCGACATCGAGCTGGTGGTGGATCTCTTCCGCCTCGCCGATCGGATGGACATCGCGGTCATCGTCTCGGGTGACGGCGACTTCGCGCCCGCCATCCGCGCCCTCCAGGACAAGGGCGTTCGCTGCGAGGTGATCAGCTTCCGGCCGAACACCAGCTCGGATCTGATCGCGGTGGCCGACGAGTTCATCGACATCATGAAGATCATCGGCATCGGCCGCGGCAAGGATGCGGACAAGGCGAGCAAGGTGATGAGCGCCCCGCCGATGCCGGCCAAGGAGGTCGTGCCCGAGTTCGGCTTCCGCGAGGCTCCAGCCGCCGTGGCGGCCGCCGCCCTGGCGGCGATCCGTGAAGGTGGGGCGAAGCCCGCTGCACGCGCTCGAGGCCGAGGACGAACGCGGCCCGAGCCGCCGCCGGTCGAGGCGATGGCCCCCGGCACCGAGGAGCCGCCCGAGGCGGCCCCGGCGGCCGGAAGCGTCGGGGAGACCGCAACCGTGGAGGCCGCAACCGGCGAGGCCCGTCGCCGTCGTCGCCGGCGTGGTGGCCGCGGCCGGGGCCGCGGACGTGGTCGGGTCGAGGAGGCAGCGACGGCCGCCGCTCCGGCGGAGGGTGAGGCCGGTGAGGGTGGCGAGATCGCCTGGACCGAGCTGGACGACATCTCGCAGGTCGGCCTGACCGAGGCTGACGACGTGCGCGAGTACACGTTCGAAGAGGCCGATGAGGCAACGCTGGCCGAGCTCGGGCTGCTGCCTCCCGCCGGGGAGAGCGCCCCCGCGGTGGCGGTCGAGGCTCCCAAGCCGAGCCGTGGCCGCGCCCGCGCCGCGCAGCCGGGTCAGGTCGAGGCGGCGCCTGCGACCGCGCCGGCGTCAGAGGCTCCCAAGCCACGGCGCAGCCGTGCCCGACCAGTGGCAGCCGCGGGTGAGGCTCCGCCGGCGGAGGCGGCGGTGCTCGAGGCCCCGAAGCCACGACGACGGCCGGCGAAAGCGCCCGCGGAGGCTCCCCAGGCCGGCGTGGCCAAGCCCCGCACGCGATCGCGCGCCACGCCCGCCGCCGGGCCCGAGGGTGCGGCAGGCGCGGAAGAGGGGATCTGGCAGCGGTTCCGCTCGGGGCGGACGAAGGCCCCGTAACTTCCCCTCGAGCAAACGGAGGCCGGCCCGCGGGCCGGCCTCTTCGGTGTCCGGGTCCAGCCGATCAGCCGGGCTGCTCGGCCTCGTCGACGGGCGCGCCGGGCGCCGTTCGCTTGCGACTCGGCGCGGGTCGCGTGGCCTCCGGCATCTCCACCGCCTCGGCTGCCACCTCACCATCTGCCTCGCCATTGGCCTCGGCGCTCACGCCAGGCCGCTGGAAGATGGGCACCCACTCCCCGGCCGACGCAGCCACCTCGCGAGCTCGCGAGGCGACCCCACGGGCGCGTGTCGCGGTGTCCCGTGCGGTTCCCGCCAGCTCGTCCCGCATCTCGCGACCCGCCTTTGGAGCGGTCAGGATCGCGGCGACCACGCCGGCCGCCGCACCGATCAGCAGACCGGCAAAGAAGGCTCCCCAGTGGCGCTGCTCACGCCGCCTGCGGATCCCGAGCCGGGCGGCGGCATCGTCGATCAGCTCGCGGGCGGCGGGGACCGCGGCCCCGGCCGCGCCGAGCGCGGCGGTCCGGTTGCTCCACAGTCGGCGGAGGCTCGGCCGCATCTCCCTGCTCCAGGTGCGGCCGCCCCAACGCAGGGCCTCGCGTCCGGCCTGCGCGGCCTGACGGCGAACCAGTTCCGCGTCGCGCCAGGTCGTTGCGGCACGTCCGGAGGCGGTTTCGGCAGCGGCGTTGATCGCCTCTGCGAAGGTGCGGCCGCGCTTGGTCAGCTGGTCCTGGATTTCCGGGTCGAGCATCCGCTCGACGATCGATCTGGCTTTCGTCGGTACCTGATCGGCCATGGCTGGCATCTCCTTGCGTCTCAGGTGGGGGCGTGGCCAAAGTATTGCACTCTTGGCACGGTGGCGCCCCGCCGGCTGCCTCACCGATGCGGCGGGTCCGGTTGCCGGCCGGCCGCCAGCGCCTGTGCCCGGGCACCCGGCGGGGCATCCCGTATCCTGCCGATCGGGCCTGACCGGCCCCTTACCGCCGGCTTACGGGCGCCGCTGCCTATACTCCGGCGGTGAGCCAGATCTCGGTCCAGCCCGGCTTCCGCAGCCTGGGTCAGGCCACCTCGCGGGCGATCGCGGAGCGGTCGGCGGCCCGTGGCCGACTGCAGCGCACCCTGCTCGTCCATGGCCCGGCGGGCAGCGGCAAGGGCGCCTTCGTGGACGACCTGCTGGCGCTCCTCCTCTGCCAGGAGACGACCGGCCAGCGGCCCTGCAATGCCTGCCGCGGCTGTCGCGAGGCACGGGCACGGACGCATCCAGACCTGGTGATCGGCTCGCCGGAGCGCTGGCGCGAGGGCCGCTCGACCGGGGAGAGCATCGTCTCCGCTGCGCGCAGCTGGCTGGCAGAGACCGCCGGTGCTCCCATCGCCGGGGAGCGCCGCGTGGTCCTGGTGGAGGGGATCGATCGGGCCAACGAGCAGACCCAGAACGCGCTGCTGAAGGCGCTCGAGGAGCCGACCAGCCGACACATGTTCGTGCTGGTGGCCGATGAGCCGACCCGGGTGCTGCCCACCATTCGCTCGCGCAGCCAGCCCCTGCGGATCGGAGCCGTGCCGCGCGCCGAGCTGGTGGCGTGGCTGGTCGATCGGGAGCGGCTGCCGATCGACCAGGCCGAGGACCTGTCGCGGATAGCGGGCGGCATGGCCGGCACCGCGATCGGCTACGCCCGCAGCCCGACATCGGTCGATTGGCGCCGGAGAACACAGCGCGAGCTGCTGGGCCTGATCGAACGCGGCCGCGCAGACCGGTTCAGCTCGGTGCGCGACCTGCTGGAGGAGGCGGCGCGCCTTGGCACACAGCCGCCGGCCGACGGCGGCGACGAGACCGGGGCCGATGGCGAGGCCGCCCGGCCCACCAGCGCCGCCCAGCGCGAAGCCGCGCTGCTGATCGTCGAAGCCTGGCTGGGGCTGGCACGCGACCTGCTGGTGGCGGCCGCCGGACGGCCCCAGATCGCGGCGTCGGTGACCGTGCTCCCCGACCTGGCGTCGGCGGCATTGCGGATCGGCCAGCCGGCGATCCGCTCGTTCATCGTCCTGCTGGAGCGGATCCGCGATGGGCTGCGCCTGAACGCGGCGCCGCGGCTGGCCCTGGAGGTGGCGATGCTCGCCTGGCCATCGGGAACGGGGCGGTGAGCGCCGAGGCGCAGGGGAACATTGAGCGCCTGTCGGCGACCGTCATCGGCCGGGTGCAGGGGGTTGGCTTTCGGTGGTGGGTGCGGACCGCCGCCGATCGGCTGGGTCTCACCGGCTGGATCATGAATGGTCCGGACGAGCGATCGGTGGAGCTGGTGGCCGAGGGCTCGAAGGCCGCCATCGCTGAGCTCGAGCGGCTCCTCCACCACGGGCCGCCGGGCTCGGTCGTCGAGCGGGTCGACGCCATCCGCTCGCCGGCGTCCGGCGGCTATGGCCGCTTTCAGATCACCCGCCCATGAACTGGCGCGCGATCGGATGCGGGACCCTGGCCATCGTCGTCTTCGTGGCGATCGGGCTGCTTGGCATGTCGATGGCCTTCAGCCGGCTGGAGGGCTGCCCCGATCGGTTGCAGTGGGGCGACCGCGGCTACCTGCCGGCCGGCTCGCCGGCCGCCGAGGCGAGCTTTGCCCAAGGGTCGCCGGTGGAGATCGGGTCGACCTTCATCGGCCTCACCACCCGTCGCGTGTGGGGGCCTCCCGGGAGCGCCCCATCGCAGTCGGCCACCGACCGCCCCTACCGGATCTTCCTTGACTGCGACAACGGGCGCGTGCAGGCGTACGAGGCACGCAGCCCTTCGCCCTAGGTCGGGTGGACCAGGCGCTGGTGGGCGGCCAGGGCATACCGGTCGGTCATGCCGGCGACGTAGTCGGCGACCTGGGTGACGAGCGGCGCGTCGTCCTCCCGGTAGCTGGCCGGGATCTGGTCGGGGTGCGCCAGGTGGTGATCGACCAGGTCGCGCAGGACATCGATCGCTGCCCGCTGCTCGTGCAGCAGGGACGGCGCCAGGTATACCCGCTCGAACATGAATTCGCGCAGGTCATGCATGACGGCCAGCGTCTCGGCGTCCATGCGCACCTCGCCGACCTGCAGCGAGTGCTCGAGCACCGCCTCGATCATCTCCCCGACCCAGGCTCGCCCCGGCTCCCCCAGTCGGGCCAGCACCCCGCGCGGGAAGGAGTCGGCGGCCAGCACGCCGGCACGAATCGCATCCAGCGCGTCGTGAGTCAGGTATGCAATGCGGTCGGCGTAGCGTACGCAGAAGGCCTCAGGGGTCGACGGCGGTGGGTTGATCTTCCAGGAATGGGCGCGGATCCCGTCGCGCACCTCCGAGGTCAGGTTCAGGTCCTCGAGCACCTCGTAGACCCGGACGCTCTGCGCTGCGTGGTGCCAGCCCTCGGGCGGGAAGTAGGGCGACAGCGCCTCCTCGCCGGTGTGCCCGAACGGCGTATGGCCGACGTCGTGGCCGAGGGCGATCGCCTCCGCCAGCGGGTCGTTGAGCGAGAGGCCGGCCGCCAGGGCCCGGGCGATCTGCGCCACCTGCAGGGTATGGGTCAGGCGCGTCACGAAGTGGTCTCCCTCCGGGTTGAGGAAGACCTGCGTCTTGTGCTTCAGCCGGCGGAAGGCCTTGGAGTGGATGATCCGGTCGCGATCGCGCTCGAAGGCGGTCCGATAGGCGTCGGGCTCCTCGGACCGCGCACGCCCGCGGCTGGTGCTCGAGCGGCTCGCCGCCGGGGAGAGGCGCTGCTCTTCGGCTTCCCGGATTGCCCGGTCGCGACGGATCAGGTCGCCACGCACCGATGATGACACGAGCCCTACCGCCCCCTGGGCTGCTGCGACCCTTGCGCCGGCGCGTGCGCAATCGCCGCAAAGACGCGCGGGTCGAGGGCCTGGCGCCCGACGAACAGTCCGTCAACCTCATGCTCTTGCAGAAGCGCGCCAGCACCCGCCACATCCACGCTTCCTCCATAGATGATTGGGATTGTCCGGGACTCCGGTTTCGACGATGCCAGCCGGGCGCGAATGGCCGCGTGGACGCGACCGACCCATTCCGCGGGCGCCGCTTGCGCGCCGACACCGATCGCCCAGGCCGGCTCGTAGGCGATGACGAGCCGGCGCAGGTCCGACGTTGCGAGGAGCTGAAGTTGTCGGTCGAGCTCCTCGACGGCCCGGTCAAACGGGACGCGCCGCTGCTCACCGACGCACACGATCGCGGTCATGCCCCAGCGCTGGGCCGCGGCGACCTTGGCCGCGATCAGCTCATCGGTCTCGCCGTGGTCCCGGCGACGCTCGTGGTGGCCCACCTCCACGTAGGTGCATCCGAGGTCGACCAGCATCGGGGCCGAGATGTCGCCGGTGTGCGCCCCGGCGTCCTCTGGGTGGACGTCCTGCGCGCCCCAGCGGATGTTGCTGCCGGTCAACCGATCGCGAGCCACCCAGATCGAGGTGAACGGGAGGAGGACGAACAGGTCGCGGTCGGTGATGTCTTCGACGCTCGGCCGAAGGGCTTCCAGATATGCCGCGGCCTCGCTCGAGGTGAGGTTCATCTTGGAGCTGGTGCCGATGAGGAGGCCCACAGCGGTCTTACCGGTTGCCCGTTCGCGCTCGGAGGTGCGCGTCCGCCACGGCCCGCACGATGATCGCGAATGACGTCGCGCCGGCATCCGGAAGCCCCCGGCTCCGCTCTCCCAGGCGGCTCGCACGACCGATCCGGGCGACCATGTCGGCGGTGGAGGCCGCCCCCGTCTCGGCGGCCTCGGCGGCCGCCTCGATCGCCGCCGGAAGTCCGCTTGACCTCGCCTCGGCGCCGCGCAGCGACTCCACCACCGGATGGAGCGCGTCAATCACCGTCTTGTCACCCGGGCCGGCGTGACCGAGGCCCACGATCGCGTCCTCGGCCACCTCAGCCGCTCGGCGCAGGCGCGCGACATCGCCCGCGGGGTTCGTCGCCGCCGATCCGACCTCGGTCGCCACCGCCGTCAGGGCGGCAGAATAGAGCGGCCCGATCGCCCCGCCGACGTCGGCCATGGCCTGTGCCACGAGGCGTAACAGGTCGGCTGGGGACGCCGCGGGAGGGGCGGCCCGGAGCCTGCGGCGCACGTTGCGGGCCCCGATGCTCATGGTCATCCCGTGGTCCCCGTCGCCGGCGGCTCCATCAAGTCGACCGAGCTCCTGGCGCGCCGCGTCGACGCTGTCGGCGGCGGCCAGGATGGCCGCGGACAGGCCGTCGCTCATCGGTCGAATCTCGCGGCCCGCGCTGGATCGTCCAACAGGTCTCGCAGCTCGTCATCGAGCAACGTGACGGTCACGGATGCGCCGGCCATCTCCAGGGAGGTGATGAACTCCCCCACCATGCTGCGGATCACGACGTTGCCCGCTCGCTCGAGCGCCAGTCGGGCCGCCCGATACAGGATGTACAGGTCGAGCTGGGCGGTGGCGCCCAGGCCGTTGACGAGCAGGGCGACCTCGTGGCCGGAGGGTTTCGGCAGGTCGGCCAGGATCGTTTGGACCAGGATCTCGGCCGTCTCATCCGCGGTGAGGAGCGGGCCGCGCCGCATGCCCGGTTCGCCGTGGAGTCCGAGACCGATCTCAATCTCATCGTCCGAGAGCTCGAATGACAGCCGACCCGCCCCGGGGACCTCGCATGGGGAGAGGGCCACACCCATGCTGCGGGTGGCTGCGTTGACCGCGCGCGCCACGCGCTCCACGTCATCGAGCATCGCCCCCCGCTCGGCCATTGCGCCGGTGCACTTGAAGACCACCACGTCGCCCGCGATGCCCCGTCGCCGCTCCATCTCAGCGTTCGGTGCCGAGGCGACGTCGTCGGTGACCAGGACGGTGCGGACCTCGATACCCTCGGCGGCCGCTCGCTCGGCGGCGATGCCGAAGTTCATGATGTCTCCGGCGTAGTTGCCGTACACGAGAAGCACGCCCATCCCAGCCGAGGCGGCGCGGATCGCCTCGAGACAGTTGTCCGGCGACGGGGCCGCGAAGATGTTCCCCACCGCCGCGGCGTCGGCCAGCCCGTGACCGACATAGCCGACGAATGCCGGTTCATGGCCCGACCCTCCGCCGATGACCAGGCCGACCTTGGCTCGGTCGGGCGCGATCCGGGCCACGACCCGCTCGCCGACGAGCCGGACCCGGTCCGCATGCGCGGCAACGAAGCCGTCGAGCATCTCGTCGACCGCGTCGAAGGGATCGTTGATCAGCTTCTTGAGCATGCCGCGCGGCGCCCTTCGCCGCCCGAGGTCACGGTTGCCGCCGGCAATGACCCGGACCCGCCCAACCGAGGCTCATGCGGAGTGACCGGCCCGATGCATGGCTTGGTCAGCAGCGTTGATCTTGCCCACCTTGCGGGCCGAACCTCCCCCCTCGAACTCTGCCCGCAGCCAGGTCCGGACGATCGACTTGGCGAGCTCGGGCCCGATGACCCGCGCGCCGAGGGCGAGGATCTGTGCGTCGTTGGACTTGCGAGCGCGCTCCGCTGAATACGGGTCATGTGCCTGCGCGGCACGGACGCCGGGGACCTTGTTCGCCGCGATCGACATGCCGATCCCAGTGCCGCAGATCAGGATTCCGCGGTCGTGATCGCCACGAGCCACGGCCTCTGCCACCTCGAAGGCGACGTCCGGGTAATCGACCGGGTCCTCCGAGTGGCAGCCGAAATCGGCGACCTCGAGCCCGTCCTCTTCCAGCACCTCGATCAGGATTCCCTTGAGCCGGTATCCGGCTTCGTCGCTGCCGATGGCGACCGGTTTGCTCACCGTTCCGTCTCTCCTCAACGCCACC
Organism: Candidatus Limnocylindria bacterium; assembly: GCA_041495495.1. Classification (GTDB taxonomy): domain Bacteria; phylum Chloroflexota; class Limnocylindria; order QHBO01; family QHBO01; genus CF-167. Next base: position 9,780 of record JBGQCU010000005.1, on the reverse strand, counting down.
GTACGGTGCGACGCGCATTGCCAAGAATCGAGGGCTTCCACATACTAACCCCGCGTCCGCCGAGCCGACGCCAGCACGAGAGGACGACGATGGAAGAGCCGAAGCAGCCCACGCGAATCTCGCAGGTGGCAATGGTGGTCCACGACCTCGACGCGACCATGAAGCACCTTCACGAAACCCTGGGCTGGGGACCCTGGAACGTCTACGAGCACGTTCCGCCAAAGCTTCACCACACGCATCTGCGCGGCCAGGCCGTCGACTTCTCCATGCTCGGGGCGGAGTGCGAGGTTCAGCCGGGCCTGGTCTTCGAGCTGGTTCAGCCCCTCGAGGGACCGAGCATCTACAAGGAATGGCTCGAGGAGCACGGTGAGGGCGTCCAGCACATCGCCTGCATGATGCATTCGCAGGCAGATTCGGACGAATTCAAGCGCACGTGGGAGGCGCGTGGAGCCAAGGTCCTGATGGGCGGCCGCATCGGCGACACGATCGAGTTCTACTACCTCGATACGGAGCCGATGCTCAAGTTCATCCTCGAGTCGGGCAGCGGGCACGCCATTGACCTGACGCCGAGTCGCGTCTATCCCCCAACCTGACCCCCGGCGGACGGGTCCGCGGAGGTCAGCAGGTGAAGGCCCGCATCCTCGTCGTCGGCGATACCTTCTGCCCCTCATCGGTCATGCGTAGTGCATTCTCCGAGCTCGAGGGCACGAACGAGGTTGACTACGCCGATGTAGTGGACGAACCAGGCTGGGTCCCGGTCACGCCGTCCGATCTCCGGATCAGGGAGTACATGGGCAGCCCGCGCCAGGTGATCGAACTGCTTGACGGCCACCAGGTGCTCGTCATGCAGGGCGCCCCGGTCACCGAGGCGGTGCTCGACGCCGATGCCGATCTGCGCCTCATCTGCTGTGCGCGCGGTGGGCCGGTGAACGTGGACGTGGCTGCCGCGACGGCCCGCGGCATCCCGGTCGTGACGACGCCGGGAAAGAACGCGGATGCCGTCGCCGAGCTGACGATCGCCTTCATGATCATGCTGGCCCGGCGCCTCCCCGAGGTGCTGCGCTACGTCGAGGCCGGCGGAGAGTTCGCGCATGACAATTACGAAGGCGCCCACTGGTTCGGCCACGACCTGGCGGGCAAGGTGCTCGGACTGGTCGGTTACGGCCAGGTCGGTCGCCGGGTGGCCACGCGGGCACTGGCCTTCGGCATGCGGGTGGTCGTCTTCGATCCGTTTATCGACGCGGGTTCGATGGTGGCTGACAGGGTCGAGCCGACCGAGCTTGAGCCATTGCTCGGGACCGCCGATTTCGTGTCCCTTCACGCCCGCGCGACCGCGGGCAACGCCCGGCTGATCGGCCCGAACCAGGTCGCGCTGATGAAGGTCGGCGCCTTCGTGGTCAATACGGCGCGCGACTCCCTGCTCGATGAGGACGCCGTCCTGGCGGGGCTTCGCAGCGGGCGACTTGCGGGCCTGGCGGTCGACCTCGTCAGCCCCTCGCCTGCAACGGGGCGGCATCCGCTTCTCGACCACCCAAACGTCATCATCACCACCCATATCGGAGGCGCCACGTACGAAACGGTCCGCCACGCGGGCGAGATGGCCGCGGCCGAAATCGAGCGGTATCTTCGTGGGGAGGCACTCCACAACGTCGCAGATCGCGCGGCGCTCGGGTCGTCCGGGGCGCAGGTCATGAACCGATGAGCCACACCCTGGCGATCGACCTTGGGACGGGCAGCTGCCGGGCGGTCCTGTTCGCCGAGGATGGCACCCAGGCGGGGATCGGCCAACGGGAGTGGTCGCACGCGGGGCTGTCGGACGCTCCCGGATCGCAGGTGTTCGACACGTCCCGCAACTGGACCCTCATCTGCGAGTGCATCCGCGAGGCACTCGATCGTGCGGGGATCGGCCCAGCCGACGTGGCGGCCGTCAGCAGCACGAGCATGCGAGAGGGGATGGTCCTCTATGACGCAGACGGACGCGAGATCTGGGCGTGCCCAAACGTCGACTCGCGCGCCGCCGCCGAAGCCACCGAGCTGGTCACGAGCGGCCTCGCGCGGCGCATCTTCGAGCAGGGAGGCGACTGGGTATCGATCACCTCGCCCGCTCGCTTCCTCTGGATCCGGGCGCACGAACCTGAGACCTTTCGGCGAATCGCTCACATGGGGATGCTGAGCGACTGGGTCCTCTACCGCCTTTCGGGCCGGTTCGTGACCGACCCATCGGCGGGTTCGAGCTCCAACCTGTTCGACCTGCGCTCGCGAACGTGGTCGGGCACCTCCCTCGACCTGATCGGCCTGTCGCCGGAGATCGTCCCGGAGGTCCTCGAGTCGGGCACCGTCGTGGGTCCGTTGACCGCTCGGGCGGCAGACGAGACTGGGCTGGCGATCGGGACGCCGGTCGTGGTGGGTGGGGCAGATACGCAGCTCGGCCTCGTCGGCATCGGCGTGGTGGCGCCCGACCGGCTGACCCTCGTGGGCGGGAGCTTCTGGCAACTGACGGTGGTAACCGACGAGCCGCTCATCGACCCCCAGGCGCGCCTTCGAACGCTTTGCCATGCGGTGCCCGGGTTGTGGATGACGGAGGGCATCGGCTTCTACTGCGGGATCGCGATGCGCTGGTTCCGTGACGCCTTCTGCGAGCTCGAGCAGGAGGAGGCGGCCCGGCGGGGCGTCGACGCCTATCTCGTCATGGAGGAAGCGGCGGCTCTCGTCCCGCCCGGATCCGAGGGGATTACCGCCATCTTCTCGAATGTCATGGATGCGAAGCGCTGGGTTCAGGCCTCGCCGTCGTTCCTCGGGTTCGACCTCGACCGGCCGGCGGCCTCCAACCGTCGGGCATGCATCCGCGCACTCGAAGAGCAGGCTGCCTACACTGCGCGCGGCCACCTGGCCATCGTCTCGGAGCTGACCGGCAATACCTACACCGAGCTCGTCTTCACCGGTGGCGCGGCCAAGGGTCGGCTGTGGCCGCAGATCGTCGCCGATGTGGTTGGCCTGCCGGTGCGCGTGCCTGTCGTCAAGGAGTCGACGGCGCTCGGAGCGGCACTCTACGCGGGCATCGGGGCCGGCCTGTACCGCGACCTGGCGGAGGTGACCGCTTCGCTGGTGCGCACCGAGCGAACCTTCGAACCGGTCGCGGAGGCCCGTCGCACCTACGACGAGCGCTATGCCGCCTGGCGGGCGCTCTACCCCCAGATCCTCGCGCTATCCGAGTCCGGACTCCTCCGGCCGATGTGGTGGCCGGCCGGCGCATGACACCTTCGCGAAAGGACCCGCACCATGCCTGAGCAGGACGAGAACACGACCAAGCACTACCACGAGGACGTCCCACAGCGGAACACCGCCTTCTACCTCAAGGGCTCCGGCGCGTACGACTGGGGCATGCAGCATCGGCTCGCCGCGATCTTCCGGCCGCAGACCGGGCACACGGTCATGCTTGCCATCGACCACGGCTATTTCCAGGGCCCGACGACCGGGCTTGAACGAGTCGACCTCAACATCCTGCCGCTCGTGCCGCTGGCCGACGCGCTGATGGTTACGCGGGGAGTGCTCCGGAGCGTCGTCCCGCCCGCGATGCAACAGGGGTTGGTGATCCGCGCGAGCGGCGGTCCGAGCATCCTCAAGGAGCTGTCCAACGAGCAGCTGGCGATGGACGTCGACGATGCCGTTCGCCTGGGTGCCTCGGCGATGGCCGTCCAGGTGTTCATCGGCGGCGAGTTCGAGACCCAGACGGTCCACAACATGACCCGCCTCGTGGACGAGGGCTACCGCCGCGGCATCCCGGTCCTCGGCGTCACCGCCGTCGGCAAGGAGCTCGTCCGCGACGCCCGATACCTCGGCCTCGCAACCCGGATCTGTGCGGAGCTGGGCGCCCAGGTGGTGAAGACCTACTTTTGCGACGAGGGCTTCGAGAAGGTCGTCGCAGGCTGTCCCGTGCCGATCGTCATGGCCGGCGGCAAGAAGCTGCCCGAGCTCGAGGCTCTGACCATGGCATGGCGAGCGATCGACGCGGGCGCTGCCGGCGTCGACATGGGCCGCAACATCTTCCAGAGCGACGCCCCGGCCGCGATGATGCAGGCCGTGCGCAAGGTCGTTCACGAGGGGCTGCGTCCCGTTGATGCTTTCGAGGTCTACCGGTCGCTGAGGCAGCCCTGACCCGGCCGGGCGAGTTCGCTCTTAGAAGATCGCGATCGGGTTCCAGGGCGAGCCGGTACCCCCCGGCAGGCGCAGCGGCAGGCCGACGACCATGAACTCGAAGCGGCCCTCCTCCTCGCAGGCGCGCGCCAGGTCCTCGAACTGGAGGCTGTCCGAGGCGAGCATCCCCATCGCCACGATCTGGAGCGGGTGGATCGGGTAGGTCATCCCCTCGACCACGCTCGGGATCGCCTCGCCGTCGCCATCGGGCAGGAAGGCAGCGATGTGGCGCTCGTGCATCCACGGGATCGTGTCGACGTGGAGGCCCGCCTTGCCCTCGCCCTCGGTCCCGTTGTCCCAGGCTCCCAGCGCAAGGCGCCGCCCATGGTGGCCGGTGCGGAACACGAAGATGTCGCCCTCGCCCAACTGCACGCGCTGGGACTTCTCGCAGGCCTCGAGCTCTGCCCGCCGGACCGCCTCCCCCGGCTCGAGCCACTTCACGCCACGGAAACGAGGGATGTCGAGCAGCACGCCGCGTCCCACGACCCCGTTCCCATAGCTCGTGATGTCGAGCGAGGTCGCGCCCTTGCTGGTGAGCACCTCCTCCGCGGGATGCCCGTTGTAGGTGAGGCCGTTGTAGGAGATGTGGCAGAGGGCGTCGATGTGGGTATGGCAGTCCCCGTGGCAGGCCATTCCCATGAAGTCGAGGCCGAAGCGCAGGCCGCCCGAGCCGATGTCGATGTCGTGCCCCTGACTCACGAAGTGGATGGCGGGATTCGGATTGTCCGGCCCGGCCACCGTGTTGATCGGGATCTCCATCGAGACGCGTCGCCCGGAACGGACGAGCCCCGCCGCCGCCTTCACGTGCTCGGGGGTGATGTAGTTCATCGTGCCGAGCTGGTCGTTCGGGCCCCACTTGCCCCAATTCTTCACCGACTCGAAGATCTGCTCGAACTCCGCCAGGCTGACCTTCTCGGTCATCGCCACGTCCTCCTCACGCTGCGGCTTCAGGCCACTTCTCGAGCGCGGCCGACAGCTCCGGATGTTCCTTCCTTGCCTCCGCGAGGGATACCCCGCGGACGGCAGCATCAAAGGCCTGGCGGATCGAGCGGGCGCCCGCCGCGGTCCCGCCTGGATGTCCGTGGACCCCGCCGCCGGCGGCAAGGGCCCAGTCGATTCCCAGGTCCGCGACCAGGCGCGGCACCATCCCGGCGTGCAGCCCGCCGCCCGCGATCGGCAGCGACCGCCGCAACCCGAACCACGGGTCGGTGAGCGCCGCGCTCGTACGCAGCGCGTCGTCGCGCGAGAACGGCAACGAGCCGAGGTGGCTCGGGTAGACCGCCACGTCGGCACCGGCCAGCCGCGGCAGCGTCCCCATCGTCAGGTGGGGGCTCATGCCCGACCAGGGAGAGCCGGAGATGGCGCTCGCGAAGGCGAGGTGAGACATGATCGGGACCCCGATCGTCGCATCATCGGCCAGCATCGAGAGGGCCGAGATGCCCACCGTCCAGGTGTTCACCAGCAGCGCCGATGCACCCGCCTCGACGGCGGCGTGCGCGTTGTCCATTAGGCGGTCGGGCCGATCGGTGATGTTCACGAAGTAGAGGGTCCAATGGCCGGTCTGCTCGAAGGCGGCAGTGGCGGCGCGGCCATGCTCGCGAACGCGGTCGAGGAAGTTGCTCCACGGCTGCGAGACGACCTTCTCGTCGTCCTTCACCGCGTCGGAGCCGCCGATCGCCGCCTCGTAGAAGACGGCGGCGCTCTCCATCGGAGTGAGCCCGATGGCAGGCTTGAGGATCGTGAGCAGCAGCGGCCGATCCGTTGCGTCGACCAGCCCGCGGATCCCCTCCAGTCCGACGGCGGGACCCTTGAAGGCGGTGACGAACGCCTCGGGCAGCGTGAGGTCGATCAGCTTGAGGTCGCGCCAGGAGGCGCACTCGCCGTAGACGGTGGCGAGGAGGAGGGGGATCTGGTCGGCCATGTTGTGGGTCGGATACGCGATCTCGATCCCCCAGGCCCCCGCCTCGTCGCCGGGGATCTCCCAGGTCTTGAGCACGCGGCCGGCATGGCGGCGACGGATCAGATCCGTCTCGCCGGCCAGGTCGACCCACGCGCCGCTCGACTGGAGCTCGGCCAGGCTGCGCGCCAGGCGTTCGATATCGGTCGCAGCGGAGGCGCGGTACTGGTAGGTCGCCACGACGAACTGGCTTCGGTCGATCGCCTCGCCGCCATCCATTCAGTGGCCGGCTTCGAGGTGCTGGAGCAGGCCGCCATGAAGGGGGCCGCGCGGCATGATCGGCCAGATGTCGACCACGGTGCCGTCCTCGACGACGTGGTAGGCATCGAAGTAGTTGACCGCGAAGGGCGTGTAGCCGAGGTGGAAGTCGACCACGTCGCCGACCTTGAGATCGCAGGTCTCATCGGCCTCGTAGGTGGCGTGCTCCTCGTCGAAGCGGTAGGGCTTCAGATCCTCGTGGCCAAAGATGCGGGGGTGAGCGGCGATGCTCCCCACCTCGGCCGAGCCGAAGGTCTTCTTGCCGAGGTCGAGCACGACCCGATCCTTCCTGCGACTGATGACCGTCACGACCGCCGTGGTGGCCTTCTTGAAGCGCGGCTCCATCAGGAAGTGGTAGTCGTCCATCGCCGCGTACGAGCCGAGCTGGAGCTCGGTGATTCGCGGGTTCGCTCCGGTCCAGAAGGCGGTCGCCGTCCCGGCGGCGGAGAGGATGGGGCACGGCACGCCGTTGGCCTCGAGATGGTCAGCCACACCCACGAAGTGCTGCATCGCGGCCGCCTGCTTCTCATGGCGCTTCTCGGGGTCCATCTCCATCGAGCAGTGGCCCTCGTATCCGGAGAGCCCGTCCATCCGCAGGCCGGGCAGCGCCTGCACGGCCCGCCCAACCTTCAGCGCCTCCGCAGGCGAGTCGACCCCGGCCCGATGCATCCCCGTATCCACCTCGACCAGGATCCCCAGGGTCGTGCCCGCCGCCACAGCCGCGGCGGAGAGCGCCGCCGCGTCATCGACGTCGTCGACATTGACGGTCACGTTCGCCTCGCGCGCGAGCAGCGCGGCGGCGCGGCGCTTCACCGGGTTGACCAGCTGGTTGGCGATCAGCACTTCATCGGCCCCGGCCCGGACCATGACGATCGCCTCCCAGACGGTCGCCGCGCAGAGGCCGAAGGCGCCGTGCTCCAGCTGCATGCGGGCGACGTGGGGGCTCTTGTGATTCTTGACGTGCCCACGCAGGCGCGCGTGGAGCTCGGGAAGACGCGATTGCATGTATTCGAGGTTCGCGTGGAGGATGTCGCGGTCGATGACCAGCGCCGGGGTCACCAGCTCGTACTTGCTGCGCCCGATGGCCGAACCGTAATAGCGCCGCACGCGCTCGTGGGCCTCGGTGATGATCGGGGCGAGGTCGCGCATCACTCGCCCCGCTCGAGCATATCGAGCAGCCAGCGGGACTCCGGCCCGCGCGGCATCACCGGCCAGATGTCGAGCACCTTGCCGTCCTCGAGGACGTGGTAGGCCTCGAAGTAGCTGATCGCGAACGGGGTGTAGTTGCATAGGATCTCGACCTTGTCGCCGGTGGCGAGCGGCACGCTCGCATCGGCGAGGAAGATCGAATGCTCCTCGTCGAAGCGGTACTTCTCCAGATCCCAACCCTTGAGGACGCCGTGCGACGCGCCCACCGTCTTGCTGCCGGCATCGGTCACGATCCGATCCGGCCGCCGGCTGATGACCGATGCGAGCACCGTCACCGCCCAGCCGAATCGCGGATCGAGCCCGCGATGGTGCCCATCCATGGTGGCGTAGGAGCCGGGCTGGATCTCCGTCACGCCCGGGTAGCGGGAGGTCGTGCCCCAGGTCCCAGTGCCAGCCGCCGACACGATCTGGCACGGCAGGCCGGCGGCCGCCAGGTCGGCGGCGATCCCCGTCAGCAGCGCCATCGCCTCGCGCGCCATGGCGTGGCGCTTGGTCTCGTCGAACTCCAGCGAGCAGTGGCCCTCGTAGCCGGTCAGCCCCATGAATCGCAGGCCGGGCGACGCTGCGATCCTCTGCGCGAGCGGCAGGGCCTCCGCGGTCGAGGTGACGCCGCAGCGGTGCATCCCCTCGTCGACATCGATCAGCACCCCAATCGTGGAGCCGGCCGCGACCGCGGCGGCCGACAGCTCGTCGACCTGGACGGCGTCGTCCACCGAGGCCTTCGCATCGGCCTCGCGGGCGAGGAGGGCGAGCGCGCGGGTCTTCTCTGGGCCGACCACCTCGTTGATCACGAAGACGTCGCTGATCCCGGCGCGGGCCATCACGATCGCCTCCCAGACCGTGGCGCAGCCGACCCCGATCGCGCCGTGCTCGACCTGCATCCGCGCGATGTGGGGGCTCTTGTGGACCTTGACATGTGCGCGGAGCGTGGCCGGCGCGTCGCGCATGCCGGCGGCCATCAGGTCGAGGTTGGCGCGGAGGGTGGCCATGTCGAGCAGAAGGGCCGGCGTTGTGAGCTCGTCGCGCGGGCGACCGAGGGCGGATCGGTAGAGGCCGCGAACCCGCTCGTGAGCCTCGGTGATGAGAGGGGCTGGATCATGCATGGCCTGAGTCTGCTCCGCTTCTCCGCCCTACTGTGAGCTGCCGCGCGCCGAGATCGGCCAGCGGTCGATCAGCCGACCGCCACGGCTGACCCACACCTCGTCGTGCAGGTTGAAGGTGGTCCGGATCTGGCCGGGCACCATGTCGAGCTGGCTGCCGAGCGCCGGGAGTGGATCGGGCATCGCGATCCGGGTGTGCTCGTCGCTGATCGCAATATCGCCCGCATCGAAGCCGATCGGCACCGGTGGCCCGTACTCGATCCCGACCGAGCGCCGGCCGATGTCGAGCACGATCCGCCCCGGGTGGCGGCTGATCACCGTGCCACGGATCGCCACCGCGCATCGGAATGGGAGGCCGAGATTCAGCAGCTCCGGCTCCATGAGCGCGTAGACGCCGGCCTGGATCTCGGTGATGGTCGGGTCGGCGATCGCCTCGCGCAGCGTCGAGGTGCCCGCGCCGGAGACCACCTCCACCGGGAAGCCGGCCCCGCGCAGCGCGGCCACTACCTCGGCCATGAGGGCATAGGCGCGGGCGATCTTGCCCGCGCGGTCCTCGTCGCCAAGGCGTATCCGCCCCTCGTAGCCCATGATCCCGCGCAGCCGGAGGCCTGGGGATCGCTCGACCACGCCCGCCAGGGCGATCGCTTCGTCGGCCGATCCGACGCCGCAGCGGTGCAGGAGCACGTCGACGTCGATCAGCACATCGACGGTGACTCCCATCCGGGAGGCGGCCTGCGAGAGCGCGGCCGCCGGCTGCTGGTCGTCCACGGCGACGGCGATTCGCGCGCGACGGGCGACAGTCACGAGTCGCTGGATCTTGCCCAGCTCTACGACCTCGTTGGCGACGAGCACGTCGTCGATCCCGGCCTCGACCATCGCCTCAGCCTCGCCGACCGTCGCGCAGGTAATGCCGATCGCCGGTCCACCAAGCTGGCGCTGGGCGAGCTCGGGGGTGCGATGGGTTTTGACGTGTGGCCTGAGCGTCTTGCCGGTGCCGCCGAGCAGCTCGGCCATGGCCGCCACGTTCGCCTCGAAGATGTCGAGGTCGACGACGAGGGCCGG
>JBGQCU010000004.1:0-39029 GCA_041495495.1 Candidatus Limnocylindria bacterium | reverse complement strand
CTCCTCCCCGGTGAGGTCGGCATCTACGGCCCGCTCGACACCAGCACGGCGGACCTGTTGATCGTCACCTACGCCAACGGCCTGCGCCTGTCGCTGCAGGCGGCGCGCCGCCTGCGCGAGCAGCACGAGATCGCGGCGCGGGTGCTCGACCTGCGCTGGCTAAATCCACTGCCATACCAGGCGATCCGCGAGGAGGCGGCGTCCATCGGCGCGGTGCTGGTGGTCGATGAGTGCCGGCGAACCGGCGGCGGGGTCGCCGACGCGATCGTGGCCGACCTCGCCGAGGCCGGCATCGGGCGCCGTCTGTGGTCGGTCCGCGCCGTCGACAGCTTCGTGCCGCTCGGCACCGCCACCAGCGCGGTGCTGGTCGGGACCGATCAAATCGTGGCCGCAGCGCTGACCACGGTGAGCGGCCGGCTGCGCGCATGAGCCTGCGCGCCGTCCTCGCCTGCCCGGGGCGCGGCTCGTATGCCGCGGCATCGCTCGGCTCGCTCAAGGCCGATCATCCGTGGGTCGTGCGCGCCGAGCAGCTGCGGGCCGGCTACGGCCTCGAGCCGCTGCTCGATCTCGACCGGGCCGAGCGCTTCGACCCGGCGCGGCACCTGCAGCCGATCCATGCCTCGCCACTCATCTTCCTGGTGTCGATGCTCGACGCGGAGAGCGCCGCCGCCGACTACCGCATCACGGCCGCCATCGGCAACTCGCTGGGCTGGTACACCGCCCTGGCGGTCGTCGGTGCCCTGCCCTTCGAGGACGCCTTCCGGCTGGTGCAGGAGATGGCCATCCTCCAGCAGGAGCCGCTCCCCGCCGACGGCCCGGGCGGACAGGTCATCTACCCGCTGGCCGACGCCGCCTGGCGCCCCGATCCGGAACTGCGGGCGGCGGTCGCCGCCGCGCTGGCCGAGCCGGGCGTCAATGGCGACGGGCACGTCCACGAGAGCATCGACCTGGGCGCCTATGCCGTGCTGGCCGGTGACGAGGCAGGCGTGGCGCGCCTGCTCGGCCGGCTGGCCCCGGTGCGCGTCGGCGAGCGGCTCTTCCCCCTGCGCCTGTCGCAGCACGGGCCGTACCACACGCCGCTGGTGGCCCACGTGGCCCGGGCGGCCAGCGAGCGGCTGGCGGACCTCGACTGGCGCGCCCCGTCGGCGACCCTGATCGACGGGCGCGGGGCGCGCTGGACGCCGTGGTCGACCGATCCCGCGGCCCTGCGCGACTACACCCTCAGCGAGCAGGTGACGACGCCCTTCCGGTTCGCCGTCAGCGTGCGGGTCGCCCTGCGCGAAGAGGCGCCGGACGTCCTGCTGCTGCCCGGTCCCGGCAACTCGCTGGGTGGCATCTGCGGGCAGCTGGTGGTGGCCGAGGGCTACCGCGGCATCCGCACTCGCGAGGAATTCGAGGCGGCCCAGCGCTCGGAGGCACCGGTCGTCCTCAGCATGCATCGCTGACGGTCGCTGGCTGCCCGATGCCCGAGCCGGACGCCGCCGGGTTCGTCTCGCTGGCTGAGCCGATCGACCTGGCCCTCACCCTGGCGCCGATCGCTCACGGCCGCGGCGACCCGACCATCCGCTTCGGCCCCGACGGGATCTGGCGCGCGACGCGCACGCCCGCCGGCCCGGCCACGCTGCAGCTGCGCGCGGCGGAGGGTGGCGTGGCCGTCGCCGCCTGGGGTCCGGGCGCCGGGGCAGCGATCGAGGGCGCAGTGGACCTGGTCGGCGCACACGACGACCCGACCGCCCTCGTCCCACGGCATCGGCTCATTGGTGAGCTGGTCCACCGCTTCCCGGGCCTGCGGCTGCCTCGTACCAACCGCCCCTTCGAGGCGCTGCTGCCGGCGATCTGCGAGCAGAAGGTGACCGGCACCCAGGCAAGGGAAGCGTTCCGGGGGATCATCGCCGCGCACGGCGAGCCGGCTCCCGGGCCGGCCAACCTGCGCCTGCCGCCGGCGCCGGCGACCCTCGCCGCGCTCCCCTACTTCGCATTCCACCGCTTCGGGCTGGAGCGCCGCCGCGCCGACCTCATCCGCCGCGCGGCGCAGCTGGCGCCACGCATCGAGCAGGCTGACCCGGCGCGGGCCACGGCCCTGATGGGAGCGGTGCCGGGGATCGGGCCGTGGACGCTGGCCGAGGTGGGGCGCATCGCCTTCGGCGACCCCGACGCGCTGAGCGTCGGCGACTTCCACCTGCCGAACCTCGTGGCCTGGGCGCTCGCCCGCGAGCCGCGCGCCGACGACGCCCGCATGCTCGAGCTGCTGGAGCCGTACCGCGGCCAGCGCGGCCGTGTCCAGCGGCTGCTCGAGGTGAGCGGCATCTCGCCGCCGCGCTATGGCCCGCGCCTCGCCCCGCAGCGGATCGCCGAGATCTGAGCCGAGTCCTGTCCTACAGGTAGTGGGTCTTGCTGGCGCGCCGCAACAGGTCATCGCGGAAGTCGGGGTGCGCGATCGCGATCAGCGCGCGTGCCCGCTCGGCGACGGTGCGACCGTGGAGCTCGGCCACCCCGTATTCGGTCACCACCGTACGCACGTGGGCGCGCGTGGTCACCACCCCGGCGCCCTCCTGGAGCAGCGGCACGATGCGCGACACGCTCCCCTTCGCGGCGGTCGACGGCAGTGCGATGATGGCGCGACCCTGCACCGAGAGGGCCGCGCCACGGATGAAGTCCATCTGGCCGCCGACCCCGGAGTAGAAGCGCGAGCCGATCGAGTCGGCCACCACCTGCCCCGTGACATCGACCTCGATGGCCGAGTTGATGGCCACCATCCGGCTGAAGCGGCGGATCACCGCCGTGTCGTTGGTGTAGTCGACCGGTCGCATCTCGACCATCGGGTTGTCGTGGACGAACCCGTAGAGCGCGCGGCTGCCCATCAGGAATGCCGAGACGATCTTGCCGCGGTTGATCTCCTTGCGAGCGCCGGTGATCGCCCCGCACTCAACGAGGTCCATGACCGCATCGGTGAACATCTCGGTGTGAATCCCCAGGTCGCGCTTGTCCCGCAGCGCCAGCGCGGTGGCTGCCGGGATGGCACCGATCCCCAGCTGCAGCGTGGCGCCATCGACCACCAGCTCGGCCACGTTCTCACCGATGCGCCGCTCGACCTCTCCGAGGGGCGCCTCGATGTGCTCGTACGGCGGCACGTCGACCTCGACCCCGAAGTGGATCTGCGAGATGTGGACGAAGGTGTCGCCGAGGGTGCGTGGCATCGAGGCGTTGAGCTGCGCGATCACCACCTTCGCCGTGCGGGTGGCGGCCAGCGCCGCGTCGATGCTGGTCCCCAGCGAGCAGAAGCCGTGCGCGTCGGGCCGCGTGACGTTGAGCAGCACGGCGTCGAGCGGCAGCGTGCCCGACGTGAACAGATCGGGGACGTCGGAGAGGAAGATCGGGACGTAGTCGGCGCGCCCCTCGTTCACCGCGCGCCGGGCGTTGGCGCCGATGAACAGCGCCTTGTGCCGGAAATGCGGGGCCATCTCCGGGGCGAGGTGTGGACCCGGCCCCTCGGTATGGAAGTGGACCATGCTCACCGCTTCGAGCTCCGCCGCGCGAGCCACCAGGGCGTCGAGCAGGACCGATGGCGTGGCCGCGCCGCCGTGCACGAAGACCTGCTGGCCGGACGAGATGCCGGCCACCGCCTCCTCGGCCGTGACGATGTGCATGCCCTGCAGTCTACGGGCGAGGCCGTCTCAACGGTGAGTGACCAAGGGCACGACCGACCCGGACCGAGCGGCCGGCAGGGAGGGGCCCAACGGCACTCGCCCCGACCTCGGCCTCCGACGGATCCTTGCTCCATGGACGCCCAGCGCGCGCAGATTCGGCCGGTCCGCGCCGGCGACGCGGCGGCGATCGCCGCCTTCTACGCGCGGCTGACTCCGGAGAGCCGCCGCACGCGGTTCTTTGGTGCGTGCCGCGCCATCAGCGTACGGCAGGCCGAGCGCTTCGCCCGCGCCGACGACCGCGGGGCGCACGGCTGGATCGCGCTCGACGCCGAGGGTGCCGTGGTGGGCCACCTGTGCCTCGAGCCGCTCGACGTGCCGCGCGACCGCGTCGAGGAGGTCGCCGTCGCGGTGGCCGAGGACTGGCGCGGCCGTGGCCTGGGCCACGCGCTGCTGGACGCGGCGATCGCGTCGGCCCGGCGTCGCGGTGTCATTGCCCTCGAGGCGACGATGCTGACCGGCAACCATCCGATCCACGCGCTGCTCGAGCACGCCGGGCTGCCCTGGACCTGCCACGCACTCGAGCCGGGCAGCGAATCGATCCGCATGGAGCTGCGCCGAGAGGCCTTCCAGAGCGCCGCCTAGCTCCGGGCCGTCGCCCATGGCACACCATCGGTCGCGCGCACGCTCCGCGGAGCAGGTGACGAGGTGGCGACAGGTCATGCAGACACTGCCGGGGACACGCCCGCGGGTGGGGCACGCGACCGAGCGGCGCACGACCAGCCGCGTCTCCCCGTGGCAGACCACCCACGCCTGGTCCGGCGCCATGCGCGCCATCGATGCCCTCTTTCAGCGCGGACTCCGAGTCTTCGCTGCTGATCCTGCGGCCATCACCCTCCCCCGGCCACGGCCGCATGGACCGCTGCTCGGGACATCGGTCCCGGACGTTCGCGACAGATGGCCCTTTCGGGGTTACCTGGCCGGGGGCAGGCTGCGTGATGGGCCCGGTGCGGGACGCCCTGCCCGCGCCGGTCGCCCCAGTGAAACAGGATCGGAGATGGCCCCCATGCGTGTGATGCTCGCCTTTGACGGATCGGCTGGGGCCGAGGCGGCCCGCGACCTCGTCGCGCACCTCCGCTGGCCGGCCGGAACCGCGATCACCCTGGTCGCCGCGCTGGAGCGCGGCCCGGATCTCTTTGGCGCTCCCGACTTCGCGGTGGTGCCTCACGACTCGCACGAGGCCGAGGAGCTGCTCCTCGCCGACCTCCAGGCGAGCCTGCTCGCCGCCTCCGCCCCGCTCCACGCGCCCGACCGGATGGTCGAAACGCGCGTCGTGCGCGGTCGTCCCGCATCGGCACTGCTGGACGAGGCGAATGCCATGCAGCCTGACCTGATCGTGATCGGCAGCCGTGGCCACGGGCCGCTGGCCACCGTGCTGGTCGGCTCGGTCTCGACCGAGGTGGTCGACCATGCTCCCTGCCCGGTGCTGGTCGCGCGCCAGCCGGGCGTGCATCGCCTGATCGTGGGGGTCGACGGCTCGACCAGCAGCCAGCGCGCCATCGCAACCCTCGCCACCTGGCCGATCTTCGCCGGCCTCCCGGCACGCGTCGTGTCGGTGGCGGAGCCGCCCGCGGGCTGGGCGGTCTCGATCGGTGCGGCCTTCTACCCGGCCTTCGTGGAGATGCGCGACTCGACCATCGATGCGCGGCGTGGCCAGCTCGAGCAGATCGCCGAGCGGGCGTGCGAGGACCTGGCGGGCGTAGGGCTGCAGGCCACCTCGGAGCTGCGCGAAGGCGACCCGGCGGAGGAGCTCCTGCACGCGGCCGGCGAGGACGACGCGGACCTGATCGTGGTCGGTTCGCGTGGCCTCTCGGGGCTCACTCGACTCGCCCTCGGCAGCGTCGCGCGCAAGGTGCTGCTCCACACCCACGGATCGGTGCTGGTGGTCCGCGAGCCGCGGGAGCGGGTCAAGTCCGCTGAGCCGATCCACGCACCGGCCGGCGCGGCCCTTCCGATCGGCTGAGGCTGGCGTCCCCGGCAGGATTCGAACCTGCGACCCGCTGCTTAGAAGGCAGCCGCTCTGGTCCACTGAGCTACGGGGACGGGATTCGTTGCCCCAGCGGCGATTCTAGGCGCCGTCAGGAGAGCGTACCGGCGGCACCCTCGGTCCAGTACTCCTCGTATCGAATCGCGTCGCGGGCGAGCCCGCGTTCGAGGAGGACCTGCCTGCCGGTCTCGATCATCCCCGGGTTACCGCACAGGTACGCGACGGTCGTCTCGGGACCGAGTCGCATTTCCTTCCAGACCCGCGGGAGCACTGCCTCCACGCGGCCCAGCGCCCCTCGCCAGCTCGCGTTGTCGGGCTCACAGGGGCGCGAGATCGCCGGCACGTAGCTGATCGCCCTCGATGTTGGTCCGCTGGCCCGAGCCTCGAGCCAGCCTCGATAGGCCAGTTCGGCGACGTGCGCAGCGCCGTGGATGACGACGATGCGCGGCGGCCGCGGTTGCCGCTGGAGGGCGTCGACCATCGCGATGAAGGGGGCGAGCCCGCTCCCGGTCGACACGAAGAGATGCGTGCGCTCGTCGTCTGGGAGCACCGTGAACAGGCCCTTCGGCGGCCCGATGCGCAGGCGAGCCCCCGACCGCAGCTTCCAGAGGTGGGGCGTCAGCTCGCCGCCAGGCACCAGCCGTATCAGGAACTCGAGATCACCCGACGTGGCGGTGGTTGCTGCCGCGGAGTAGGGCCGCTGGACGAGGCGATCGTCGATCCACCGCCCCAGCGCGAAGTACTGTCCGGGGCGGAAGGTCGGAACGCCCGCATCGGGTCGCACCCGCAGCACCGACATCGCGTCGCTGAGGTCGTCTCGACCGGTGAGCGTCGCGTTCGCACGTATGACCAACGGCGTCGGGCGCGGCGCCAACGCGGGGAGCGCCTGGATTGCCATCTCGGCCAGCCTCAGGCCGCGCGGACGAGCTCGTCGACCACGGGCCGCGCCGCGCTCGGATCGCGATACCACGCGGCGTCCACCCAGGCGAAGTCCGCCCACGCCGCGGGGAGCTGATCGGAACGGAAGATCGCGGCGTTCGGGCAGGCGACCGCGCACGCCCCGCAGTCGATGCATACCTCCGGATCGATGTAGAACTTGCGATCGACTCCCGGGTCGGCGGTGATGCAGTCGACCGGACAGGCCGCAACGCACGACTGGTCGTTGTGGTCGACGCAGGGTGCGGCAATGACGTAGGCCATGGTTCACGCTCGGTGGAACGGTTGGAAACGGATTCAACCGCCACGATGCATGCGTCCGATAGGCAGCGACTTTGCCGGAGATGGGGAATCTCCAAGGTAGAGCAGGCTCAGACGGGCGCGCCGACCGGCAGCCGCACGGTGAACACGGCCCCGCCCTCCGGACCAGAGCCCACGCTGATCTCGCCCCCATGAGCGGACACGATGCGGCGCGCGATGGCAAGCCCCAGGCCACTGCCGCCGGAGCGGCGCCGCCCGCCCCTCGCCAGGCGGGCAAACGGCTCGAAGATGACCTCGCGGGACTCAGGCGGCACGCCGCTCCCCTGGTCCGTGACGCTGACCGTCACCAGCGACGCATCGGGTCGCCCGATGTCAAGGCGCACGGCGCTTCCCTGGGGTGCATGGTCGAGCGCGTTGTCGAGCAGGATGAGCAGGAGCTGCGTCAGGCGGTCCACGTCTCCGCGCATCGGCGCCTGCTCCGGCGACGACAGCGCGACCTGGAGATCCCGCTTCGCCGCGAGCGGCTGGATGCGGCGGACGACCTGCCTGCCGAGATCGGCCAGGTCGAGGGCCGAGCGTTGGAGGACGAGAGGCTGGTCTTCGCGGGAGGCGATGGTCGACAGGTCGCCGACGAGGCGACCCATCCGGTCGGACTCGCTGATGATGTCGCCGATGAGCGGGCGGCCCGCCGGGCTGACGAGGGCCTCGCGCTCGAGGACATCGGCCGTGCTGCGGATGATGGCGGTCGGCGTGCGCAGCTCGTGGGACGCGTCGGCGACGAAGCGCTGCTGCGCCTCGAATGAGCGCCGGATGGGCGCCAGCGCTCGGCCGGTGACGAGCACCGTGATGATCGCCGCCGCCGCCAGCCCGATGACGGCGGCCACGAGGATCGACCACAGCAGCGTCGCCGACTGCTCGTCATGCAGCGTCAGGACGAAGCCCGCCTGGAGGTAGCCGATCACGCTCCCCTGCCCGTCCTGGGAACCGGTGATCGGCAGGGTCAGCAGGCGGACCCGGACGCCTCCGGCCAGCACCGTCCGCAGGTCGCGCCCCGTGGCGCGGGCGGCAGCCACCGCGGCCTGGTCCGGGAGGCCCGCCAGGCCAACGTGCGACGGGAGAGCCACCAGGGCTCCGTTCGCATCGAGATAGAGCACGATCGTGTCGGCCGGCGCGGGGGCCTGCTCGTCGCTGCTCTCCTGGGGTGCCGGCAGCTCGCCGTCGAGGTGAGCGATCGCGGTCGTGGCGGTCACCTCCAGCGACCGGTCAACATCGGCATCGAGCTGGGCCAGGCCGATCACCGCGGTTGCCGCCCCGATCCCTGCCACCAGCAGGACCAGGAGCCCAAGGGTGATCGCCTGCAGGCGACGCCTGGTCTCGTCCAGGACACGCTTCGTTAGCCCCGTCATGGCGACGAAGGTCAGGCGCTGGGGCGAAGGGTGTAGCCCACGCCCCGCACCGTCCGCAGCAGCCGCTCGCGCCCGAGCTCGGCGAGCTTTCGGCGCAGGTAGTGGATGTAGAGGTCGACCACGTTGGAGTAGACGTCCGGCTCCGCGCCCCAGACCGCGTCCAGGATCTGCTGGCGCGTGAGCACCTGGCCGGGGTGCCGCATCAGGTATCCGAGCAGGGCGAACTCGCGGGCCGACAGGTCGACGTAGCGATCCCCGACGCGGACGACGTGCCGCAGCTCATCGAGCTCCACGTCGCCGGCCAGCAAGCGCTGCTCCCCGGGCGCCGCCGCCCGCCTTCCGAGTGCGCGCACGCGGGCGAGCAGCTCTGCGAACGAGAAGGGCTTGGGCAGGTAGTCATCGGCTCCCGCGTTGAGGCCGTCGACCCGGTGCTCGACCGAGCCCATCGCGGTCAGCAGCAGGACCGGGGCCTTGACGCCGCGGCTGCGAAAGAGGCGAAGCACCTCCAGCCCGTCAAGGTCGGGCAGCATCCGATCGAGCACCACCACGTCGTATGGCCGCCCGGTCGCGAGGCTGAGCGCCCCCACGCCGTCGGCGGCGAGATCCACGGTGTGGTGATCGGCGACCAGCACCCGCTCCACCAGGCGGGCCATCTTGGGCTCGTCCTCGACAAGCAGGATGTGCACGGGCGCGATCCTACGGCCGGAGCTCGGGGGAGTCGAGGGCCGGATGTCCTTTGTTGGAGCTTTCTCACGAAGCACCAAGGGGGAGCCCATGCGGCGCCTGGAGCATCACGGCTGACAACCCAGCCATGCAACCCGAGGAATCATCCAGATGCTCCAACGAGTCGCGATCCTGATCGGCAGCCTGGCCGCGGCGGCAACCGTCGCGACCGCCCTGCTCCTCTCCAGCGTCGCCGGCCCGGCGACGGCGGCCCCGCTCACACCCGTCAGCGCATCCACTGCGCAGCCGACGGTGCAGGTCGATACGGTCTACGTCGCGGCCCCGCCGCCGATCCAGACCATCACCATTCGGCGAACGGCACCGGCCGGCGAGGGCGACGACGGCGAGGCCGCGGGCTCCGCGGGAGACGACTGAGGTGACCGCCCAGCGACCCTTGCCACCGCTGCCGCCGCGTCGAGCGGAATCCCCCAACCGGGCGCTGCCGCCGCTCCCCGCCGGAGCGGCTCCCCGCCGCGAGCGACCGAGTCCCGGCCCGATGCGACTTGTGGTCGCGCTCGCCGGCCTGGCATCGGCCAGCGCGATCGGGACCGCGATCGTCGCGCCACCCCCGTCCTTCAACACCAGCGCGGGCCAGGTGGCCGTCGCAGCGCAGCCGGCCCAGGTGGTCCACGTCGTTCGCTATGTCCAGCTCCAGCCGGGGCAGACCGCTCCGCCCAACACGACGGTGCAGCAGGCACCGGCGCAGGCGCCCCGGGTCGTGACGATCACGACCCGACAGTCGGGCGTGAAGTGAGCGGGCTGATGGGCGTGCAGCCCGCCACGTCTGACCCGGCGGTTCCGATCTCCCTCGGCGCCACGCCCTCCGCACCGAGGTCCGAGGTGACCCGCCGCGCCGAGCTGATGGGGGGCTGGGTCAGCATCCACCTGCGGACCGGCGGGACCGCTCCCGAGGTCGCCGCTCACGCGGAACGCGACGCCGATCGGGCCCTCCGGCGCATCGGTCGGTGGGCCGAGCGGTTGACGCGCCACTCCTCGGGCTCTGACCTGTCCGTTCTCAACGCGGACCCATCCTCTGCAACGCTGGTGCACCCGACGCTGGCGGCGGCCCTTGACTGGGGGCGCGCAGCCGAGTCGCTCAGCGGCGGGGTCGTCGACATTGCTCTGCTCGACGAGCGGATCGCGGCGGAGGGGCTTGCCCCCGCGAGCTCGCCATCAGAGAACGCGCCATGGCGCGCGTGGTCCACGAGCCGGGGGCGGCGCCTGACGACCGTCTATCGGAGCGACAGGGTCCGGTTTGATCTCGATGGCGTGGCGAAGGGCTGGATCGCGGACCGGGCGCTCGCCATGCTCGCCGGCTACCGGGATCGCGTCGTGGATGCCGATGGAGACATCGCCGTCGCCGTCGGTGCGGGGAGCAGCAGCTGGTCGATCGGCGTGGCCGATCCGCGGAATCCCGGATGGGACCTGGCGGTGCTGCGGCTCGAGGCATCGGCGGGCGCGGACCGGTTCGGCGTGGCCACCTCGGGCACATCGGTCCATCGCTGGGTGGTCGACGGTGAGACGCGCCACCACCTGATCGATCCCCGGAGCGGGCGGTCGGCCGTCACCGACGTCGTGCAGGCCACCGTCGTGGCGACATCGGCCCGCACCGCCGAGACGCTCGCAAAGACGGCCGTGATCCTGGGCAGCCAGCGCGGAATGGAGTTCCTGGAGGCAGCCGATGCCCGGGGCGTGATGCTCCTCACCGACCGAGACGAGCTGCTTCTTTCGCCCCGCACCATGCGCTGGCTGGCGTGACCACCTCAGCCCTCAACCCAGCGACAGGGTGGGCTCGCTGGGGCATGGCGGCGATCGCGGCTGGGATCGTCCTGGGCGCGACCCTCCCCACGCTCGGGGCCGGGATCGTCCATGCCGTGGAGCAGAACGCCGCGAACCTCCCCTGGTACGCGGAGCGCCTGTTTGCCTTCCTCGCCTACCTGACGGTCTGGGGCGCCGTGGTCTACGGGCTGCTGCTGTCGACCAGGATCCTCGATGCGATCGCACATCGGCCGGTGACCTTCGCCCTGCACCAGGACCTGGCCATTGTCGGGCTGGTCCTCGCCGGGATTCACGGCGCGCTGCTCTCGCTGGACCACACCATGCCCTTCTCCGCACTCCAGATCGGGGTCCCCTTCCTCGCACCGTACCTGCCGGTGTGGGTCGGCTTCGGTCAGCTGGCCTTCTACCTGACCGGGGCGGTGGTGCTCAGCTTCTACGTGCGGCGCCACATCGGCCAGCGCGCCTGGCGGCTCCTGCATTACCTCACCTTCCTGGCGTTCGTCGGCGCCGCGGCGCACGGGCTGGTTGCCGGCACTGACAGCGGCGCCGCCTGGGCCTGGTGGCTCTACGTCGGCTCCTCGGCGGCGGTGGTCTTCCTGACCGCCTACCGGATCGTCCTCTCCCTGGGCTCGCGGGCGCCGCGCCCGGCGACGGTGGTCGGCTAGACTGCCAGCCGATGGCCGACGACCGCATCATCGCCCCGGTCCAGCTGCAGCCGACCCAGATCGAGGTCGACCGGCAGCTCCTGCGCGACGAGGACCTGCTCAACGAGGAGCATCTGCGCCGGATGGACCAGGTGCTCCTGCGCCGCAACCTCGACCACGCCCGTATGTTCAGCCGCAAGCTGTCGCTCGAGCTCCAGCAGTTCGTGCACCTCTACACGCCCGAGGCCAACGAGCTGCGGCGGCGGATCGAGAAGTACATGGTCATGGAGCGCATGATCGAACGGGAGATGGCGCGCCGCCACACCTACTAGGCGCCGAGCGCCTCTTTGTGGACATCCGGGCCCGCCGCGGACCCCAATGTGGACAACTCCCCAGGGACCTGCGGACCACCCTTAGGTTGCGCCTGGATGTTGGGCGACGGGCGGCGGAGGCAAGGCCCGGTCCCCCGGGCCGACCTCCCAGCCGACCGCGGCGAACTGCCCGTTCAGCCGGGCGAGGTCTGACCCGCTGCTGCCTCGAGCGGCTCGGGCGGCACGGCCAGCACCGCGCGCACCCACCCGGAAAGGCGCGACATCTCGAACAGCGAGAAGGTCAGGCCACGCGCCGCAAATTGCTCGTGATCCCATCCGTTGAACTCGCGGCGGGCGGCGACGGCGCACATCTCGTCGTACAGCTCCGGCCAGCCGACCGGCTTGCGGCCGTGGCAGAAGCGGATGAATTCGGCAACATCGGGCGGAGGCGGATCGGCGGGAGATTCTCCCGGCATCGGTCGCGCGGACGACGACAGGGACCGCAGCGACATGATGGGTGTGCCTCCGGAGCGCGGGTTGAGGGCTGGTTCCCGGGCGGAACCGATGAATTCGACTCGACCGAGGATAGGCCTCGGCGCCGAATGGTAGGTGCCACAACCGACCTTGCGAAGGGGATCTGTCCACCAACTTATCCACATTCCTTTCCACAGGGAGGGCCGCGGTGGACAGGGCCCGGATCGACGGTGGAAAGGTCCCTTCATCGCAGCCCACCGTTCCCGGCTATCGTTCCGCCATGGAGATCGGCGTGGTGGTGCCGCAGGGCTGGACCGGCGAGTACGACGGCTGGGATGCCCGACGCGCGTGGGAGCGAACGCTCGCCATCACCCACCAGGCGGAGCGGCTGGGCTTCGAATCGGCCTGGGTCTTCGACCACTTCCAGACCGAGCCCGATCCCACCGACGAGCTGACCTTCGAGTCGTTCACGACGCTCGCGGCCCTCGCCGCCTCGACCGAGCGGGTCCGTCTGGGCCAGGTCGTGATCTGCACCGCGTTTCGGAATCCCGCCCTGACGGCCAAGATGATCGGCACCCTCGACGTGATCAGCGGCGGCCGCATGGAGCTGGGCATCGGCGCCGGTTGGAAGGAGGACGAGTGGCGGGCGTACGGCTACGGCTTCCCCGACACGCGCGCCCGCCTGGCGACGCTGGCCGACCACCTGGAGGTGATCACCCGCATGCTCGCCCCCGGGCACGCGACCTTCTCCGGCACGTACGCATCAGTGACCGATGCCATCAACGTGCCCCGGGGCCTCCAGCAGCCGCGCGTGCCGGTGATGGTCGGCGGCAACGGCCCGAAGGTGACCTGGCGCCTTGCCGCCCGCTTCGCCGATGAGCTGAACCTCGACTGGCTGACGCCTGAGGAGGTGAGCGAGGCGCGGCCAGTGATCGCGTCGCGCTGCGAGGAGATCGGCCGCGACCCGGCCACGCTGCGCCTTTCGGTGAACATGAGCCGATACGTCCTGAAGGATGCCGGACCGAAGCGGGTCGAGCTGCTGGCCGCATACCGCAAGGTGGGCGTTGACCGCGTGATGGGCCTTCTCACCGAGAGCGCCCTCAGCGACGAACCACTCGAGTCATTGGCCGTCGACGCACGAGCCGCAGGCTGCACGCTCCACGCCAACCCGTGAGCTTCGATGTCGCCGCGGAGGCGTACGACCGCTTCATGGGCAGGTACTCGCTGCTGCTTGCCCCACAGCTGGCGGACCTGGCCGGGGTGCGCCGCGGCCAACGGGTGCTCGACGTCGGCTGCGGCCCCGGCTCACTCACAGCAGAGCTGGTCAAGCGGCTGGGACCTGCGGCCGTGGCCGCCGTCGATCCGTCCCAGCCGTTCGTTGCCGCTGCTCGGGC
Source organism: Candidatus Limnocylindria bacterium (assembly GCA_041495495.1). Lineage (GTDB taxonomy): Bacteria > Chloroflexota > Limnocylindria > QHBO01 > QHBO01 > CF-167. The sequence continues at coordinate 25,410 of JBGQCU010000004.1, read as the reverse complement.
GCGCAACCCCGGTGGCACCGTGCTCTTGGCGTCGGCAGAGCAACTTCCGTTTCCGGACCACGCGTTCGACGCGGCCCTCGCCCAGCTCGTCGTGCACTTCATGTCAGATCCGGTCGCCGGATTGGCCGAGATGGCGCGCGTGACCCGGCGGGATGGTGTCGTCGCCGCGTGCGTCTGGGATCACGCCGGCGGCCAGGGCCCGCTCAGCCTGTTCTGGCAAGTCGCACGCGAGCTCGATCCCGAGGTCGACGATGAATCGCTGCTGGCGGGCACCCGCCAGGGCCACCTGGGCGAGCTGTTCGCGGCCGCGGGCCTGCGCGAGGTCGAGGAGACGATCGTCTCAGCCGGACTGGAGCACCCGAGCTTCGACGAGTGGTGGGAGCCGTTCACCCGGGGGGTCGGCCCGGCGGGTTCCTACGCGGCCAGCCTTGACCCCGAACGCCAGGCCGAGCTTCGCGAACGCTGCCGCACCCTGCTCCCCGCCGCGCCGTTCGTGCTCACCGCTCGGGCCTGGGCAGCCCGTGGCCTCGCCTAAGAGCCGGCGGCCGCGGTGTAGTAGCCGACCAGGTAGCTCGTCGTCGGGGCGAGCTCATCGTCATGCAGCGCAGCCGAGTTCGTATCGGCCGTGAGGACGAACGGCCCGGCGCCCGCCGACGCCATCGAGGCCATCAGGACCGCGATCGATTCCGGCGAGTCCAGGTACCGGTTATCGAGCGTGAAGAGCATCGCGCTGTCGCCGGCGCGCAACGCTCTAAGGGTCACCGCGTTGTTCCGCTCCGCCTCACTGGAAACCAGGTCGTGCGAGAAGTCGACGGCGGCCACGAGGAGGGTGGCGCCATCGAGGTGGGATGCCAGCGCCTGGCCGAGGCGCTCCGCATCCTTCGGCCCGGCGTCGCCGCGAATGATCAGCGGCACCACGCGCGCGCCCGGCAGATAGTAGGCGATCGCGGGCATGATCCCGGCGACCGAGTGCTCGGTGGTGAGGACCGGCTCGTCGGTGGAAACGAGGCCCTGGCCAATCAGCGCGTCGATGAGCTCGTGGTCCGGCTGGACGAAGCCGAAGGGGGTCCACCACGCCAGCTCGCTGGTGAGGACGCCGGGGTAGCCCTCGTTGTCGTGGTTTGGACCGATGAGGATCACGGTGGCCGGCGGGTGGCGCTCCGCAAGCGAGCGGAAGAGCCAGGCGATGTACTCCCCTCCCCGCCAGTCGTGCGGGATGATGCCGCCCGCCACGTCACCCTCGGGCAAGGGCAGCGTTGCCGCGGCGCGCACGGACGAGAAGAACGTCGCGTTGTCGTAGAAGAGCGCGGGATGCGTGGCGGGCGCGAGCTGAGCTGTCGATGTCGCGCTTGCGCCGCAGGATGCGCCGGCCAGCGCCAGCGCGATCAGAGAGGCCCCTGCCCAGGCAGGGGCTCTCGTGCGGCGTGTCACCGGATGATCACGCGGTCCGCCGCCGAGAAGTTGATGCTCTGCGCGCTCTGCATCGACTGAATGAGCGCGGGCTCCGCCGTGTACTCGCCCGTCGTGACGACCCGCGCCCAGTACGACGCGCCCTGGTTGGACGGGTCCTTTGAAACGCAGAAGCTGACACGCTGGCCATCGATGCGGTACGGATAGTTCGCGCCGGGCGGCAGGCCCCAGGCGTCGGGGCGCGCGACCGGCCGCAGGCCGGACGGCAGCAGATCGGTGAGCTGGTAACAGCCATCCAGCGCCTGCGGGCCGAACTTGGCGCTCAGGATGATCTGCACGAGCTCTCCCTCGTGGAACTTCGCCGGGTCCGTACCGTACGTGCGCGTCACCGTCACGTTTGGGTCGACATGCACAGAGGCGGCACTGGTCGGAGCGGTGTAGAACGAGGCGACGCCGGCGGTGCCCTGGATCGGCTCCAGCCGGAGGCTCGCCAGCTGCTCGGACGTCAGCTGGATCGTGAGCGACTCGCCGCGTCCCAACGTCACGGCGGTGCGCTTGCCGTCGACGGTGTAGGCGAAACGCACCGGCGCCGAGGACAGCCGCGGCAGCGCCTTCGCGAGATAGCTGATCTGCTCCAGCTCTACGAGGATGTCCTTGGTGTAGTTCGCGGTCGTGTAATCGAACAGCTGCGGCGCAAGCCTGTCGCCCAGGCCGGCGGCGAGGATCGCGGCCAGTGACGTCGCCGCCAGGATGTCGTCCTGGTCTGTGCCGACGCGCAGGCGGTAGTTGGGCGCATTGCTCTCACCGAAGTCATGGATCAGGGCCCGATAGACGGCACGTGCGCCGGTGTCGTCGCCCAGCTCCATCAAGGCCAGGCCGGCGTAGAGCCGCTCGCGCCAGGTGAGGTCGGTCTCCTTCAGCAGCGACTGGAGCGGCACGAGGACCGGCTCGCCCAGCGCGGCCAGGCCGTACAGCGCGATCACCTGGCGCTCGCGCGTCTCGCCCTGGTCCTGGAGCACGGCAAGGAAGCTTCGCGTCAGAGCGGCGGCGCCGAAGCGGTCGGGCGCGACGGCGGCCGCGCGCGCGCTGAGCGTGAGGTCCTGGCCTGCGTACGGGAAGAGCGCGATGCCGCCGTCCGGGGTCTGATAGATCGAGGCGTCGAAGAGCTCGCCGCGCACTTCGACATCGCCGTAGAACGTCCCGAGCAGCTGCGCCGAAACATCACGTGCCAGCATCTGATCGAGGCGGTCGCCGGAGCCCCACGTGAGCTGCTGGAGAAGGCCGAAGTAGCGCCCGCGCTCGTGGTCCGAGAAGACCACGCGCGTCGGGCCGCCGTCGCTTCCCTCGACACGCAGGCCGCTCGCCAGCTCGTAGAAGCGTGTCCGGGCGGAGACAAGGCGCGACGGCACGACGCGGATCTTGCGCACGAGGCTGTCCCTGAGATCGCCGGAGCGGGCCTCGATCAGGATCTCGTGCTCGCCCTCGCTCAGTGCGGGCAGCGCGACGCGCGCCGCCTGGAACGCCGGCGCATTGACCTCGACTGGCGTGTTCATGCCGAGCGAAGGTGCGCTGACCGAGAATGTCACGGCGGCGCCCGCGTTGAGCGAGCGGCCGAATGAACGAAGACGGATCTCGGCCCGGTCCGTCACCAGGTACTCGTCGCTCAGCGTCACGTCGGCGAAGAACGGCAGGCCAACGGGGATCTTGCGCAGCGCCGTGCCCGCCATGATGCGGTCGTTGAACCCCTGCGCGGTCACCCGCCAGGAGGTGAGGTTGTCGGGCAGCTTGAAGCTCACGGACGCATGCCCGTCCCCGTCCGTGGTGACGCTGCCGTAGAAGGCGACGTCAGCAAAATGGGTGCGGGGCGGGCCGGAAGCGCCGCCCTGCTCGCCGACCTGGAGGTCATTCGGGTATTGGTGCGAAGCGTAGGTGCGCAGGATGCCGGGGCTCACCGATACGTACACGGCCTCAAGCAGGTTTGAGTTAGACCCTGCGCCCTGGAGCAGGAACAGGGCCTCGTCCACCACTGAGATGTTGATCTCAGTGTCCTTCTGGGCGGCGCCATGCTGATCTGTGACGGTGAGATCGAGCTTCGCCTGGTCGCCTGGCTGGTAGCGCTCCTTGTCCGGCGCAATATCGATCTTGAGGCCCCGCTCGGCGGGGTTGAAGCTGATCTGGTAGCCGTAGTTCACCTCCAGGTAGGTGCGCCCGTTGAACCAGACGCCCGTGACGGTGACGCTCGGCACGTCGTCCTCCGCGAAGTCGAACTGGTACGTGGAATCTCCCTGGACGGTGTAGTCGTGGACGCCGTCCTGTGCCTTGAGGTACAGATAGCGGTTCACGCCGCCGGACGGCAGCTCATCGGAGCCGCGGTACATGGCCAGCGACACCGGTGCGCCGAGCGCGAACTGCTCGGCGCCGCCAAAGACGCTGGCAGTGCTGTCGGGGCGGCGCAGGTACAGGTAGCTGGACGCGTAGTTGAACTGGCTCTGTGAGCCGGACACGGACAGCTGCTGCGACTCCGTGCGGCCCTTGCCGTCCGTCACGTGCATGTTGATCCGGTAGTAGCGATCCTGTTGGACCGGGAACGTGTAGCTGAACGCGCCGCTGGCGTCCGTGACGGCCGTGAAAGTGCCGAGCGCGACGGTCACCTCGTCATAGCGGTACTGCTTGCGCACGATCTTGGCGATGAAGTCGTAGTACTCGCCTGTCTCGGTCTGGCGCCACGAGACGTCGGTGATGTCGAAGGAGACGGTGACCCCCGCCGCGGGGTTGCCGAGGATATCCTGGTACCCCTGGGACGTACCGGCGTTGATGCGGGAGAGGTCGACCCCGTGCACCGTGCCCGTGATCACGCCCTGGTTGCCAACCACGTCCGTTTGGGCCGAGGTCGTCACGCTCGCGGGATAGACCGAGACCCAGGCCTCGCCGACGATCTCGCCCTCCTCGGCGCGCACCGGCGTCACGGTCAGGTACGTCTGCGTGCCGTAGTAGTTTGCCGCGCTGGCCCCGCCGGCATTGATGCTGACGCTGGCGTGGCCGTTGTCATCCGTGGTCACCTGCCCGGCTGCAGCGCCGCTGTAGCTGAGCGCAAGACCGGGCACCGGGCTGCCTTCCAGGAAGGTGGCGTCGATCGAGAACGTGATCTGATCGCCGGCGAACGCCGCGAGCTTGTCGGGCGTCACGCTGATCTGGTAGGCGGGCTTCGTGTACGTCTGCACCTGGACGGACGCCTGGCCGATGACCTGGCCGTCGACGCTCATCGTGAGGTCATATGAGTCCGGGGAGAGGCCCGCGAACGGGAGCTCGCCGGTGAACGTGCCGAGGCCGTTCGTCTGCACTTGGGTCTCCGCGACGACCACGGGCTGGTAGTCGTAGCCGAGGTACGAGTAGCTGCTGAGCCGGACGGTCACGGTGCGGCTGCCCGTGTTCTGTCGCGGCCGGGCGATGCCCCAGAAACGAACCGTGTCGCTCGGAAGGTAGAAGGGCCGATCGGTCGAGATGTAATGCCAGTAGTCGTCCCCGGCGTACTGCCCGTAGCTCGTGTAGTAGCCCGAGTAATAGCCCTCGGTAGAGCTCAGGGGCACGACGACGACGCGCCCGTCGGGGGCGGTGACCAGCAGGTTGCCGCGCACCTCCGCGCTCGTGTAGCCGGAGCCGATCGCCCCCGTTTGAACGGACTGGGCGGGCGTGTCGAGCGTCAGCGTGCCGTCTTTGCCCGTTTTCCCTGAGACGTCCGCCCCGATGAACTCCACCCGCGCGCCCACGAGCGGCGCCTGCGTGCTCAGGTCGTTCACCCAGACCAGCGTGCGGTCCTTCGCGAGCGCGGCATACGTCGCCACGTCCGTCACCTGGAGCCAGGTCTGGATGGGCTGCTGACTGAACTCGGAACGGACCAGGTAGAAGCCCGCGGGCAGCGGCGCCGGGAACTGGATGAAGCCCTTGCCGGACTCGCCGAGGCGTTGGAGGTCCGTGTCGAAACTGGCGACCCGATCCAGGCCGGTGGTGTCGGTGACGAACGCGTCGCGCGTGACACCGGCCCAGGCAGGGAGCTGCTCGTACTGCAGCAGCGAGTCGAGGAACCCCTGCATGCCGTCGAACCGGTAGACCTGGACGGACAGCTTCACGTCGCCGCTCGCCGACGTGTACGTCTCGAGCGCGGGCGCCTCGCTCGTCGCGGACTCCGCCGTCTTGCGCGTGAAGTTGAGGACCGGCTGGCGGGGGACCTCGCCCGCGCGCCCGCTGTCGCCGGTCTCGAACTGCAGGGCGAAGTCGTTCGCCATCACCTCGGCCGAGCCCTCAACAGTGAGCCCGTGCGTGACGGTCACCGTATACAGCGTGCCCGGCGCGAGCCCGCCCTGCGGGACGAAGACGATCACGCGCTTGTGCACTTCGAAACGGCCGGGCGCCGCGGGCTCGATCCGGAAGTGGCCTTCGAGGTCCTGCACGCCCTCCTGGGTGAAGGTCAGCTCGATGCCGGTGTTAATCGGCACGCCGGTGGACTGGTCACGCGGGATCGTCTGCACCACGCCGACCGCCGTCTTGGTCTGGAACGCGAAGGAGGCGAGCACGTGTGGCGTGCTCGTGGCCGTGTCCTCAATCAGGAAGCGATAGACCTTGCCCGGCGCCAGAAGCTGCGCAGCGCTGATGCGATAGTGGCCCGCGCTCTCTCGTGTCACGCCCAGCTCCACCGCCGGCTCGACGTGCAGGAGCGCCCGCACCGAGTCCACGGGCAGGTCCTCTGCGCTCACGAGCACGAACTCCGAGGCGGGATCGATGCCGATGGCGTCGACCTTGGTCGCCGTCATTTGGAAAGTGGGGTCCGTGGTGGAGACGACGCCCGCGGGGCTGGAGGCGCCGGGGGGAAGCCCATGCTCGTTCGTGGAGAAGGCGCCGGCAACGAACATGATCGCGAGGGCGGCACCGGTGGCTGCGACGAGCGCCGACCCGGCGAGCACGCCGCGGCCGCGCCGGGTGGCCCAACGGCGCGAGAACCAGCCGCGCAGCCTACGCACCCAGTTCCCTACGCGCGCCGACCCAGGCAGGGGCTCTTCGCGCAGGCGTTCCTCGTGCTGCGGATCGGCGTGCTGGGGATCGGGCTCTTCGCGCAAGCCGGTCTGTCCCGGCTCGGTCTCAGCCACAGCCGGCTTCCTCCCTGACGGCGCCCGATTGTACTCCTGCCATGACCCGCCGAAACCACGAAGAAAAGCTGCTTGTGTCAGGCGCCTCAACGCGAGTCAGGGGCCAGATTAGGCGGTCAAATCGCGGGCTCAAGATTGCAGGATCGAAGGGTGGCTGATTCCGCGACGACTCCACGCCTCGATGTTTCGCGGGGAAGCTGCTGCGGACGCGCTGGGTTGAAATGCCGGCCGCGACCGAGGGTGCGGCCCGTTGCAACGGTCCGGCGAGCGCCCGGGCGACGGGCGACATCTCGGAGTAGCATCTTCGGAGATTGGAGGTGCCACGTGCGGCCGCCTTTCGGCGACGAACCGGCACCGGGAACCGAACTTCCGTCGATCGCATTCCTGGCGACATACGTGCCCCGACAATGCGGGATCGCCACCTTCACCCGCGACCTCGTGGAGGGGCTTTGGGCAGACCGGCTGACGTACGACGGACTCCAGGTCGTCGCCATGGAGCGCCGCGGAGAGCAGCACGCCTATCCGCCGGTTGTCCGTCATCGCCTGAAAGAGGGCGACCGGGCCGAGTACCGTCGCCTCGCCGCCAGGCTCGAGGCCGACGGCGTCGATTTGGTCTGCATCCAGCATGAGTACGGGATCTTCGGCGGCCAGAGCGGCGGCTACCTGCTGGGCTTCCTCGATGCCCTGACGGTCCCCGTCGTCACGACGCTCCACACAATCCTCGCCCACCCGACCCCCCTTCAGCGGCAGATCCTCGAGCGGCTCGCCCAGCGATCCGCGCGGCTCGTGTCGATGTCCGAGCGCGGCCGGAGAATCCTCGTCGATGGCTATGGCGTCCCAGCCGATCGGGTGGAGGTCATCCCGCACGGGGTGCCGGACTTCAAGGCCCAGGATCCGGCGTTGGCCAAGGCGCTGACCGGAATGGGCGACGGCCCGCTCATCCTCAGCTTCGGCCTCCTCGGACCGCACAAGCGGCTTGGGCTCGTCATCGACGCGCTCGCCCGGATCGGTGGGGACGTGGGAGAGGCTCGCTACGTGGTCGTGGGGGCGACTCACCCGGACATCCGCCGCCGGAGTGGGGAGACCTACCGCGAGGAGCTCGCAGCGCAGGCTGCCCGCCTGGGGCTGGAGGGCCGGGTTCACTTCGTGAATCGCTACGTGGACGATGCCGAGCTCGCGACCTGGCTGTCGGCCAGCGACATCTTCGTGACCCCTTACGGGAATGCCCAGCAGATCACTTCCGGGACACTTGCCTACGCGCTCGCCGCGGGGGCCGCCGTCATATCGACGCCATACGAGCACGCAATCGAGCTCCTCGGCGAGGGGCGCGGCGTCCTCGTCCCGTTTGACGACGCTGATGCCCTCGCAGAAGCGCTGACCCGCCTGCTCATGGATAGGGGCAACCGGGAAGGTCATCGCCGCCGAGCACAGGCGCTTGGCCGGACGATGATCTGGCCGCGGGTCGCGGAGCGCTACGGCCGGCTGTTCGCCGAGGTCGTCGCAGAACAGGGAAGGCGCGCTCGGGAGCCTGTGCGCATGGCGATCCAGCGCGCGGGTGGGGTCGTGCCCTCGCCGGGCCAGGTCGCCGACAGCGGTGGGCCGCTACCCGAGGTCCCGGATGCCCTTCCCGCGGCTGAGGAAGTCCCCGCCGTGACTCGGCGCCACCTCGATGCGCTGAGCGACCGCGTGGGCATCTTCCAGTTCGGCGACGGTCGCCGGCCCGACCCGACCCACGGCTACTGCACCGACGACATCGCCCGGCTGCTGCGGGTCGACCTCCGCCACGCTGCGAACGAAGCGAGCCCGATCATCGCGGCTGCGACCCGCCGCGAGCTCGCGTTTCTCCAATCCGCGTTCAACCCGGCGACCGGCAGGTTCCGGAACCTCCGGACGAGCGACGGGCGCTGGCTCGAATGGATCGGCTCGGAGGACGCCCATGGCCGCGCCGTCCAGGCGCTTGGCGAGGCGATCTCCCGCAGCCATGATCGAGCGATCGTGGCCGGTGCGCGCCAGCTGTTCATCGCAGCGCTGCCGGCGGCCTTGGGCCTGAGCTATGCGCGCCCTTCGGCATATGCGCTCCTGGGGTGCGCCGCAGCCTTCGAAGGCCAGCCATCACCACCCCAGGCCCAGCCCGCGCTCGAGGCGCTTGCCGACCGGCTGGCAGCGGCCGTCAAGCGGGCACGCGCTGCCGATCCCGCGTGGCCGTGGCCCGAGACGCCGGTGACCTATGACAACGGGATCGTGCCCGAGGCACTGATCGCCGCCGGCGTCCGACTCAAGCGGCCCGAGCTGGTCGCCCTCGGGACGTCGGTCCTCGATTGGCTGCTCGTCGCCGAGACGGGGCCCGAGGGCTTTCTCCGACCGGTCGGCAATCGCGGTTGGTGGCCGCGCGGCGGCCGTCCCGCGCGCTGGGACCAGCAGCCGATCGAGCCCGCCTCCATCGTGTTCGCCGCGGCCGCCGCCTTGGAGGCGACCGGCAATGTTCGCTGGGCGAAGGCGGCGACGCAGGCCTACCGCTGGTTCCTCGGCGCGAACGACGGCGGGGTCGCACTGGCCGACGCGGACCGCGGCGCCTGCCGCGACGGCCTCGAGGCGGGCGGTGTCAACCGGAATGAGGGCGCCGAGTCGACCCTGATGTGGCTCCTGTCCGTCGAACGGATCAGAGAGCTCCGTCAGGGGCGGTCCGAGAACCGTCGCCGATCCGGCTTGGGGCAGGACCGGGCATACGCGACGACATCGGACAACAGCGCGGTCGCGACGGCGACGCTCGAGTCCGCGGCGCCGTAGTAGACCCGCAGCTCGTCCGTCGCCGGGTCGTGGACCCAGCCACACGGGAAGATGACACCCGCCACGTCGCCGGCCTGCTCGTACGGCTCCGCTGGCCCCATGACCCATTCGTCGCTCCGATGGAGGACGATCCGTGGATCCTCGAGGTCGAGGAGGGCGAGGCCGACCCGGTAGATGGCGCCGCTCGCGGTGTATTGGACGCCGTGGTAGAGAATGAGCCAGCCCTCGGGCGTCTCGAGCGGCGGCGGCCCCACGCCGATCTTCCCGGCGTCCCACCAGGCCCCTTCGCGGGCGTGCAGGAGGAGCGAGTGGTCGCCCCAGTGACGGAGATCGGGCGAGTACGAGACCCAGACATGGGACGGGCCGACGCGCGGCGTCGGGCGGTGGATGAGCGCCCAACGTCCCTTGATCCGGCGCGGGAAGAGCGCCGCGTCCTTGTCGTCCGGCGGCATGGCCGGGCCGAGCCTGATGAACTTCCGGAAATCGCGCGTCATGGCGAGCGAGACGAGGGGACCGCGGCGACTGAACGCCGTGTAGGCGATCCCATATTCCTCGCGTTCGGGGATCCAGGTCACCCTGGGGTCCTCGATGCCCCACACCTCCTCGGGATGGCGCCCCGGATCGGACGCGAAGGTTGGCTTCGGGTCGATCCACCAGCCGTGGATTCCGTCCGTGCTCCGGGCGACGGTCAGGTGCGAAAGGCCGCGGCGGTCCTCCACGCGAAGCAGGAGGACGGTGTCCCCGTCGATGTGAGCAGCACCCGGGTTGAACACGGTGTTCGCCGCATACGGGAAGTCCTGGACCGTGATGATCGGGTTCCCTGGAAATCGCGTGAAGAGCGTCGCACCTCCCATGGCCGGTGGAGTCTAACCCAGCCCACCGAGCGGACGACCACAGCAGGAGTAATGCCTACCCACCCGGTTGGCAAAGCCGTTCGCCCTGCCGCGTGATACAGGTTATGCGGCCGGGCTGGCGTTCCTGAGAGTCTCGTACAGGTCACGTGCTTCGGCGGCGTTGCCCCCCTCGTGGACGACCTTGCGGAAGGCATGGCTCAGATAAGGGCTCAGCGTGGGCAGATCGCGCTGCGTCTGAGCGTAGATCGGCGAATTTGGTACCGCATACCGGATTCTGCGCGTAGCAACCCACACGTCCCAGGTTGGCTCCGGTGGGCGGATCTAACCGCGGTGGGACGCCTGGGACGGCTGGGACAAGGGTTCAGATAAGGGTTCAGATAAGGGTTCAGGTTGGGCCAGGTGGCACCTGGCTCCTCAAGCGCAGAGACGAAGCCATACCGGCGTGCACCCCGATCGCGGTGGAGGCCTGAAGTACGGGCCGAGCCGGCGGCCGCGGGTGTAGTAGCCGACCGCCGTCAGCCGACGGCGTTCGGTGGATCCGGGCCAAGGCGTGGCCGAGGCCGATGGCGCAGACGAGGTGGCCAGAATCCGCGCAAGCTGCGCATCGAGCGCCGGACCGAGCGAGGCCGAGTACGTCGCGGTGAGGTGATGGTGGTCGCGGAAGACGATCAGGCCGTTGATCACAACCGGACAGCTACCCGTACCCGGGCACGTCCAAGCCTCGGTGTTGATGACCGGTACGCCATTGCCCTCAGAGGCGATCCGCTCGCGCTCGCCGAACTGCGCGACGAAGCCCACTGCGCGCGAGTACGCGCAGCTTCGGTAGTCGGACAGGTGCGCCGCGAGACACGCCGGGACATTCTCATTCCAGGGGTACGGGTAGTCGCCGATCAGCACGACCCGCGAACTCGCCGGCAGCTTGCCGATCTCGCGGGCGATCGCCTCGCCCTGAGAGCGAACGGTCGTGTTGTCGTCGGCCGGCTGGAAATAGCGGTTCTGGGCGATGAGGACGAGATCGGGCGGCGTGGCATCGAGCCGGGCGATGACGCGCGCCACATACTCCTCGCAGGCCACGTACTCGCGCTTGAGGATGCCGTTGTACGTGCGTATGTCGGCGAACTTGCAGTCAACCTTGAGGTAGACGAGCAGTTTCCACCCGTGGGCTCGGGCGACGGCGTTGACGGCGGGAAAGAGCGCGGAGCCGTGCGAGTCGCCGATGAGCGCGACGACGAACGACCCCTTCGGATCGCCGTAGACGCACCGCCCCGGAGCCGGCGGTGTCGAGACGTTCGTGTGGGCGAGGCAGCCGTCGACCAAGGTCTGCTCGACGTCTCGCGGAGCCCGCGGGAGCGTCGGGCGAAGGGCGGACGTGACGGCGAAGCTCCCTGGCGCGAGGGAGGGGCCTGGCGTGAGTGCCGGCGTCGGCTCCGGGACCGAGGTGGGCCCGAGCCTATCGCTCGGACTGGCGGAGTCGGTGGGCGTGGCCAGAGGTGTCGGGGTGGGCGTCGCCAATGCCACCGCGACGCTGGCCCGCGCAGACGACGGCGCCTCGAGGGAGGCGAGCAAGCCCTGCGCGCTCGCGGCGAAGAGCATGCCCACGATGGCGAGCATCGCCATCGAGGTAACCCCGACTGCGAGGAGCCGCCTGGGTCGAGGTAGCCTGATCTGCCCGCGCCGGAACGGCTCCTCGATCACCGCCCAGCTGACGGTGGCGATCGGTATCGACAGCGCGGCGAGGGCGAGCGCCTGGCCGACGGTGAGAAGCTGCGGCGGCGCGCCGAGCACCCTGGAGAGCGGGTCGGGCCCGTTGAGGAGCAGCCCACCGATGATGAGGGTCGGCCAGTGCCACAGGTAGAGCGAGTAGCTGATCCTGCCGAAGAACCGCACGGGCCAGAGGCGCAGTAGCGCACCCGGCCCGAACCGGCTGGACCCGGTCGCGATGAGCGCGACCCCGGCGACCGTCGGGGCGAGCGCGGCGAGACCGGGGTATGCTACGCGGTCGTCGACGACGACGGCCGCCACGATCAGGCTCACCGCGGCGCCCCAACCAAGCGCGATACCGAGGAGCTCGCCGGCGCGTCGGTTCACTCGGGGCAGCCGGCCCGCCGCCCGCGACTCGACGAAGATCGCGAGGAGGCCGCCCGCGGCCATCTGCCACGCCCGCGCCGGCAGCATGTAGAAGCCAAAGCTCGGGTTCTGATCGGTGATGTACAGGTTCGCGGCGAACGACGCTACAAGGACCAGTGCGAGCGCCCCGGCTGCGCCCCGGTAAGAGAGGCGCCCAGCGACGAGGAAGAGCAGCGGCCAGACCAGGTAGAACTGCTCCTCGACGCCGAGCGACCAGAAGTGAAGGAACGGAGAGTAGCTCGAGGGATTGAAGTAGTCGGTCGTCAGGGCGAAGCGGATGTTCGCGATCGAGAGCGCGGCACTTGCGCCGTCGGTCATGACGTCGGGTCGGGCGAGCAGGCCCACCGCGGTATACGCGACGGGGATGGCCACAGCGAGGCTGACCGCGGCCGCCGGCAGGATCCGCCGGACCCGGCGGGCGTAGAAACGCGAGAAGCTGATCGACCCCGTTCGCGCGCGCTCGCGGACGAGGAGCCCGGTGATGAGAAAGCCCGACACGACGAAGAACAGGTCGACGCCGATGAAGCCGCCGGGCAGTCTGACGGGAGCTCCGCTTAGCAGCCCGACATGGAAGGCGAGCACGAGCGCGATGGCGATCCCGCGCAGGCCCTCGATGTCGGGGCGGAACTCGCTCCTTTGCTGTGATGACGGTGACGCGTCGCTCTGCGGCTCGGACACGCGACCCTCCAGGAGCTTGAGGGCGACGATCGTGCCAGTCGCCTCGTCGCGGGCGAGCCTAATGAACCAAAGTGCTAGGCAGCGGCCAGCTCGACGACCCGCTCGGACCAATGTCCCATCCGGGCAGTATAGGAGGGTGTGGATGGCATCCCTTCTGGCTGGGTCAAACGCGCCGCAGGCTTGCTGGTCCCAGCACCCCGCCGATCGAGACATCGCGCCGCAACCGTCGGCGCCGCCTTCCTTACGATGCTGATCCTTGCATCGCCCGTGGCCAATGCTGGCTCGGCGCTCTCGAACGCGGTGCTCGATGTCGCACGTGCCATGCGCATGCTGGTGACGCCGACCGGGGAGGACGGCGGTTGCCCATGAAGTTCCGCAGCCAGCGGCTGGTCAAGGAGCCGCTTGCGGCGATCAGGGGTCAGTTCAGGGGTCAACCCGGGACCCCGACCCTCGTGGAACGCCAGATTCGAGCACGAATCCGGCGTAATCAGGGCTGATTGGTACCGCATACCGGATTCTGCGCGTAGTGACCCACACGTTCCACGTTGGTTCCCGTGGGCGAATCTGACCGCGGTGGGACGCCTGGCACGGCCGCCATAAGGGTTCAGATAAGGGCTCGACCCCGCGGGCAGCTGAGTCGAACTTCCAATGACCCTGGAGAACCGGCTCGGGCCAGATGGAACCAATCGGCCCCAGGGGTGCCCATACCAAGCGAAGGCGGTCGTCTTGGTCGCCGCGCGTAGGGTGAGCAGCATGCAGAGCGATCTGGTAGTACGGGCGTCCGCCGGCGATCATGCGGCGTTCTCCCAGCTGGCAGCCGCGGCGATCGGCGGGCTGTACCGCATCGCGCATCTGATCCTGCGAGATGGAGACCTTGCCAACGACGCCGTCCAGAACGCACTGATCGCTGCCTGGCAGGACATTCGCGGACTACGCGACCCCGATCGCTTCGACGCCTGGCTGCACAGGCTGACGGTGCGCGCCTGCTACCGCGTGGCACGCAAGGAGCGGCACCGCGCCTTCTCGGAGGCGCAGCTGGTGCCGATGCACGACCTGCTATCGGTGGACGATGACCAGCGCCAGCTGGCGGTTCGCGATCAGCTCGAGCGCGGTTTCCGGCGCCTCTCGACGGAGGAGCGAGGCGTGCTCGTGCTCCATTACTACCTCGACCTGCCATTGGCGGAGGCTGCTGACGTGATGGGCATTCCGCTGGGCACCATGAAATCGCGACTCAACCGCGCCACCCAGGCGCTTCGGGCTGTACTCGATGCGCAGGATCGGGCCTCGGCCCTCTCGACGGGAGGCATCGCATGACCAGTGAGCGCCAGTTCGACGCGCTGCTTCGATCGTGGCTTGAGGAGTCGGCGCCGTCTGGCCAGCCGCAGGGCCTTCTGGAGTCGGTCCTAACCGCGACAGCCCACACCCGGCCGAGCCCAGCATGGCTGGCTGGCTTGCGTGGCAAGCCGATGCCCAAAACAGGCCGTACGGGACTGACTCGGTTCGCGGCCCTGGCCCTGGCCACGACAGCCCTTGTTGTCGCACTGCTGATCGGGATCGGCCTGCTCGTGCGATCGCCCAACGTCGGCCCGTCACCGGTCCCCGGCCCGACGCACAGATCCACACCGCAGCCCAGCGGGCCGCTCGGCGGCGGGTTGCTGCTCGTTCATGAGGTCTATGACCCGTCGAACCCAGGCCCGCTCGAGGTGTTCGCATTGGACGCGGGGACCGGCCAGCAGACGCTTCTGGGGAAGCTGCAGCCCGGCGGGGGGAGCCTCCCTTCCTCCAACAGATACAGCTTCCAGTGGGGCGCAGACCGGAAGCACGTCCTGATCACCCAAAACGGACAGGGGCCCGTGACGCTGGACAACCCCACTGCTGCTGCTCGGGACCTGACTTTCATCTGGGCCCAGCCGCCGGGCTATGACTGGGTATTGTCGCCGCAAAGTGACCGGATCGCGGGTCTGCATGACGGCCTGATCGACGTCCCGGGGTGTGCCCTGTGCAGCGCCCCGGACTCGATCGTCATCGTGGACGTCGATAGCGGCGATCTCCGCACGCTTCCACTGCCCCCTGGCAGCCTGGCCAGCCTGAACCGATATCCGATCTCGTGGTCGCCCGATGGGTCCGCGGTCGTGATCGGCGGCTGCCGCCCGTGCAACGACCCGTACAGCCCAGGCGTCGCCGACATAACCCCGACGGAGATTGAGCACGGGCACCTGTTCATCGTGCCGGTCGACGGCTCACCGGTGCGGGAGCTCCTCGACGTAACAGAGACCATGCTGTACTCCGCGGCCTGGTCACCTGACGGCACAACGATCGCCTTCGGACGGTACGAATGTGCGGCCGACGAGCATGCCCCGTACTGCCAGCGAGGGACCTACAGCCTGGTGACGATTACCGTTGCCAACGGCGAGGAGACCGTGGTGGCGGACATGTCGGGTGACCATCCATTCTGGTCGCCGGATGGTCGCCGGATCACGTTCGCTCTTGACAGCGTCTTCGTCGTGGACGCTGCCGGGAGTCACCTGACAAAGGTTGCCGACGGATGGGAACCCACCTGGTCACCGGACAGTCAGTGGCTCTTGTTCTCACCCATCAGCGACGCGCCATCCGCAAGAGGCCCGTGGATCGTCCCGGCCGACGGTGGCGAGCCGCGCCTCCTCGGACCTTACGGGGGGTGGGGATGGTGATCGACTCGGCGCACATGCCGCCTCCACCAAGTCTTGTGACCGGGCGGCGAGTCGTGACATGACTGTTGTCTGCAGGAGGGTCCCGTGAATCCATTGATAAGGGTGACTGATCGCTTGGCCATGACGCTGGTTGGTACAGCTTTGGTGCTGGCGGTCAGCGGGTGCGCGACCGCGTCGCCATCGGCGACCGCTGGCGGTGGAGCGTCTGAGCCGGCGTCGGTGCCCGCCAGCACCATCCCGTCCGAATCCACGTCACCGAGCGCCTCCGCGCGCCCCGAGTGCCCCGTTCCCTATCATGGTGACTGTCTCGGTCCGATTCCCGCCGGAACGTACACCACGGTCACGTTCCAGCCGCCGATCACCTACGCGGTCCCCGCCGGCGGTTGGTTTAACTCGGAGGACCTAGCCGGCCTCTTCACGCTCATCCCGCCGGCGTTCAGCGTTGACCTTGATAGTAACGAGCCGACAGGCGACAACATCGGCATCGCCACGAGCGTAGTCGCCGCCAACGCCGACTGCGCGGAATCCGAGCAGCCGGGTGTGGCGCATACCGCCGCCGCGCTGGCCGCTGAGTTCGCCCACCGCGCCGGTCTCACGACCACCACGCCGACGCCCGTCTCGGTCGGGGGACTGAAAGGCCTGGTCCTCGATATCCGCCTGGCCGCTGGTTGGACGCAGACGTGCTTCTACTCGCAGGGGGAACCGGACGTGCCGCTGTTCCTGGGCGTTGGGCCCTCCCGCGGGCTTGACACTTCGATTGGTTCGGGCTCCATGATGCGGCTCTATCTGCTGGACCACTCGGGCGCCACGCTGGCCATCCTAATCTTTGATACCTCTGGCGGCACGCACCTGGATGCCTACTCGGCCATCGTGGACGAGCTGCACTTCGGAAGCTGATTTGGTACCGCATACCGGATTCTGGGCGTACTGACCCACCCGACCCAGCTTGGTTCCGGTGGGCGGATATGACCGCGGTGGGACACCTAGGACGACCGCGATAAGGGCTCAGATAAGGGCTCAGATGGGAGCCCGGCGGCTCACAGTGCGAAGCCGCACTCGGCCGCGGCGCTAACCCTGCGCATCCGACCCCTGCTCCGACGGAACGTTCCCTGCTGGCGAGGTGTCGTGTAGGCAGTGGATACGAGTAAGGTCGAGGCCATGGCCGATCGGCAGCGCGTGGAGGTCGAAAGCCAAGCGGCACGCGGCGAGGCGTTTCGAACGCTGGCCGATCGGCATCTCGACGCCAGCTATCGCCTGGCCGAGGTGATCCTCGGCCAACGTGCTGAGGCCGAAGACGCCACCCACGACGCCTTCGTCAGCGCCTGGCGCAAGTGGTCAACACTGCGCGATCCCGAGCTCTTCGAGCACTGGTTTGATGGAATCCTGGTCAACACCTGCCGCAATCGTCTGCGACACGTCAGGCGCCGGCGTGCCGAGGACCTATCGGCCGATTTTGATTTCCTGGCGCCCGACGCCTACGGCCCGACCGACGATCGTGGGCTGCTGCAACCGGCGATGGCGACACTTGCGCCGGACCAGCGGGTGGTGGTGGCGCTGCGCTTCTATCGAGACCTGAGCGTCGATCAGATTGCCGATCGCCTGGGCGTTCGCCCCGGCACGGTCAAGTCGCGCCTGCACCGGGCGCTCCGCGGGCTGCGGAGCTCGCTCGATCAGGTTGACCCCAAGAGGACACTGCGGTGACCGAACGCGATTTCGAACAATTCCTGCGTGCCGGACTCCGGGATATGGCCGATGACGCGGTACCGTCCGCTCTGCGAGCGAGTGTCCTCGGCATTCCTGCCGTTCTTGGCCCCGTGCCGCAAGGTCGGTTGGCCGATGGATGGAGGTTCCCGGCGTGGAACCGATTTGCCTCCGTCCTTCTGGCTGCGACCGCCGTTGTCGTCGCCATCCTGATCGGCATCGGCCTCCTCATTCGGTCGCCGAATGTCGGCCCGTCACCGATCCCAGGTCCGACGCACAGCTCCTCGCCGAGTCTGGTGGCCGATGTGCCGTTTGGCGGCGGGTTGATGCTGGTCCACTCCGCCGAGCCCGATGCCAGCAGGGAGACGTTCGATGTATCTACCCTGGACGCTGGGACGGGCCGTCTAACACTGCTGGGGACGCTGCCGCAGGTGACGGCCTACAACTTCCAGTGGGGCGCAGACCGGAAGCATGTGCTGATCACTGGCGCGCCGGGGCCCAACCCGCTGGATAACCAGACTGACGCAGGTCGCAAGCTGATCTTCATTTGTTGCGAGCTGCCTCAAGAGCCAGTCGTCCTGCCGTCGGGCCAGGGAAAGCCCGACGTCACCGTGGCACCGGCCGGTGGCTGGGTGCTGTCGCCGCAGAGCGACCGGATCGCCGGGATCCACGGACGCTTGTTCAACCTTCCGGGCTGCCTCATGTGCAGCTATATGGATGCAGTCGTGCTGATGGACGACGACGGCGGGAATCTCCGGACGCTCCCGCTGCCCGCAGGCACGCAAGGGGACGGTCCAATCTCCTGGTCGCCCGATGGATCCGCCGTCCTGGTCAGTGGCTGCCGCCCTTGCAATAACGCCAGCATCGGGTCGCGCGAGGCGTCGCTCGCGACGGACCCATCAAAGCTCACGCCAAGCGCGGTGGAGCACGCACACCTCTACATCGTGCCGGTCGACGGTTCCGCGGTGAAGGAGCTGCTCGACGAGACCGAGACCCGGTTCTCCTCGGCGGCATGGTCACCTGACGGCACGACGATCGCGTTTGGAAGATATGTATGTGGGTCTGACGAGCATGCTCCGTATTGCAGCACAGGCACCGGAACGCTGGAGACCTTGGCGCTTGCCGAGGGCCAGGAGGCGGTCGTGGCAGAGCAGGGAGGTACCGGCGTCGTGTGGTCACCTGATGGGCGCCGGCTCGCGTTCACGGGTGACGGCGGCATCTTCGTCGTGGACGCTGACAGGAGTCACCTCACGAAGCTCAGCGAGGGGGAAGAGCCCAGATGGTCTCCAGACGGCCAATGGCTCTTGTTCTCGATCCACGGCCAAGGGCTGCGCGCACCCGGCGTCCCATGGATCATCGCCGTCGACGGTGGCGAGCCGCGTCTCCTCGGGCCTTACGGCGCGTGGGCGTGGTGATTGCTATGCATGTCTGGTGGTCGCCCGATGGCCAGAACGTCTCGGGCGGGTCGGGCATCTTCGAGAACGCCGGTCAGCCCACAAGAGGTCTCTCATGAAATCGATCACCTTCCCCGTCATCCTCGTCGCTCTCGTCACCACTGCCTGCAGTGGCGGGACCGTCTCCCCGGCACCATCGGCCAGCGCGGTGCAGCCGTCGCCCCCTTCGGTGCAGCCGTCGCCGAGTCAGTCATATCCCGCAGGCCCGATTCCTCTGCTGGTGGGTTGCACCGCGTCCACGAGCAGATGCCAGGATCTCACCGCCGGGACCTATGCCACGGCGGGCGGGCATGCGTTCATGCCGGGTCTCGTGGTCACCTTGCCGGCTGGCTGGTCCAGCGCAGAGCAGGATGCGGGGGAGTTCAACCTCCATGCGGTCGGCGATACGAACCTGAACGACATGCTCTCCTTCTGGGGCGACATCGCGGTCGCCGACCAGACGGGGCATCCCGCGGCCGGGATCGGCACAACGCCTCAGGAGCTCGCGGACTTTCTCGCCAACGATCCGGACCTGATCGTCTCGGAACGTGGAACCGCGACCATCGGCAATGCGATTCCCGCCATCACCTTGGTGATGCGGGTCAATCCAACGGGGCCGAGCGACGATCCGGCTGATTGTCCCGGCGACCACTGTGCATTCCCGCTCACCGACCCGTCCCACTGGGACGGCCCTCTTGGCATCACGGTGAACTCGTCTGAGGACCCAAAGCTGGCCTGCCCGTGCTCACACGCTGTGCGCCTGTACCTGGCATCCATCGGGTCGGCATCAAACCGGCACACCTTCGTTGTGGCCGTGATGGTCTACGCCCCCGATCCCGACGCCGAACTGGCAATATTCGAGCCGGACGTTCAGCCGATCATCGACAGCATCCGGCTGCCGGCCAAGTACCTGGACAACTGACCAGACCTGACCGGGGTCGATGCGGGGTCGGATTGGTACCGCATACCGGATTTCGAGCGCCACGGCCCACACCGCCCAGTGTGGGCGCGGTGGGACGCTAAGGCCACCTTGGGACAAATGGGACGGCCGCGATAAGGGTTCAGATAAGGGCTCAAGACCGCAGTTAGCTGAGATCGCCGCCTGGTGGGTGTGGTCGTCTTGCCGCAAGGGTGACGCGACATTAGACGGTCGCGCGATCGGTAGCGTGCAGGACGCCGGCTCCGTCGTAGTTTGACCGTAGTCGTGGTGCGTATCATGTGCCGCATGCCGCGACCTTCCGTGGCCGCCATGCTGGCGACCTTCGCGAGCATCGCACTGCTCGCCTCCTGTGCGCGCGGGCTGACGCCCGGATCCATCGCTGGCGACACGCCGAGTTCTGCGCCGGCGGCAGCGGGTTCTCCCACAGCGGCAGCATCCTCGCCGTCAGCGGTTCCGACCAGCACCCCGAACTGGCGGGACCGGACCCCATTGCCGGAGTGCGTCAATCCTCCACCGGATGCCCTGGCCCTCATCTACCAGTCCGATCCCGTGGCCTGCTACGGCCACGCGGACCTGACCGTCGAGGGGTCGCTTCTCAGCAGCCTCGGTGTCGTCGACTGCTTCCTGTTTGTCGAGCCCGTGTGGCTGAGCTGCCCCCCAGACGGAGGACTGCAGGTCGTCTTGGAAACGGCGCAGGCCGCCCCGATTGTGCTGGCAGTCACCAAGGGAAACCAGGGCCCATGGCTGTTTTTCAAGGTTCATCCGGCAACCGGCATCACCCTCGCCGATTACGACGGCAGGACCGTGCGCGTCACCGGCCACTACGACGATCCGGCGGCTCAGACCTGCCGGATCATGATCGACTACTCGCACGCGGTAACGCCAGCTGAGGCGATCATGGGCTGTCGAGGGACGTTCGTGGTCACCCGCATCGTGCCCGCGGTGCAGTAGGGCGCGCCGCCGCGCTACGCGGCAGCCGCTTGGCTGGGCCCGAGGCCGAGTAGTGAGTGGCCGTCGCGCGCCCGCGGTTCTTTGCTGGTTCTGTCCGTGCCCGACCCGGCTCATCCCCTGCCAGCCCGGGCGCAGGGCCACCGGCCGAAAGTCGTGCCCCGGGATAGCAGCACTCACGATCGTGGAGATCGGAGCGCGCCTCAGATAAGGGCTCAACTTGAATCTTCAGGCGCTCATCTGAGCACGAATCGGTCGATCTGGTACCGCATACCGGATTCGAACCGGTGATCTCCGCCTTGAGAGGGCGGTGTCCTGGGCCTCTAGACGAATGCGGCACGGGGCCTGCGTCGGGACGCGGGCGAGTATAGCAAGGGCCTCGGGGGCGCCTCAAATGGGCGCCGGAGTATACCGAGAGCGGAATGTGACGAATGGCTCTGGCAACCCAGAGGCCGCTCGCCGAAGCGAGCGGCCCCTTCTTGTAAACCGCAGATGCAGACCTGCGGCTAGCTGGCCAGGACGGAGACCCGCTCGGAGTCCGCCACCAACTCGGATGGCTCGCCGGTGATCGGTGCGGCCAGGTCAACGCCATGGATCGCCTTGACCCGCTCGAGGAACCAGATGGTGAAGGCGTCAGTCGCGGTCGCCAGCTGACTGAACGACCGAGCCGGGTCCTCGCCTTCGGTGGTCACGATCACCAGATCGCCCATAGGGGTCGACTGAAGGAACGTCCGCTCATGGATTCCGACGCGCCGGCGCGATGCAGCGAACTCCGCGTACCGTGCGCCATTGAGCTCCGCGACGAAGTCGCGCCATTCGGCGGTCTTTCCGGGCGGGATGGGAAATGCGACAGCTGACAACGCCAAGGGATCCTCCATGGCACGTGCGTGCCCGGCGACGGGTGGGTCGGGCTCGCCATTGGCCCTGCGCGACGGTCTTGGCGACCGTGTGAGTACGCCGCGCTGGTGAGAACCCGCGGGCTCTCGTGCCTCCCTCCGATGGATGGAGTGTGCGCGCTTCGGAACCAAATAGAAAGCGAACCACGGGAGGGCGGCCTTAGCGGGACGCGGCTCCGGCCAGCGCGCTGACCATCACGTGCCGTCGCTCCTCCAGCCAGCCGAGGACCGAGCCGGCCACCTGCGGCCAGGTCTCGGAGCCCATCACCAGCCCGAAGTGCGAGGCGGACGGGAAGTACTCGTAGGTGGCGCCCAGCAGGTCCGCAGTGCGCCGCGCCTCGGAGGGATGGATGACGTCGTCCATCCCTGCCCCGATGACCAGCGTCGGCACGGTGATCCGCTCGGTGTCGACCGGCACGCCCAGCATCCGCTCGCGACGGGCGCTGCCCGACTCGCGTGCGCCGGCCAGCATCTCCTGCATCTTCTCAAGCTCGTCATCGGTCATGTCCGGCATCCCCTCGCGCAGCCGGTCCCAGGGCTGGATCCAGCCCCACCAGGTCGCGTCGTAGACATCGGGCACCAGCTTGAGCTCGTGCTCGATCGGGCGACGCGGGAGGGCCGCCGCCGGCGGCGAGGGGGCCAGCAGGACGAGCCCCAGCACCCGGTTGCGCTCCGCGTAGAGCATGGCGGCCAGGGCACCGATCCCCCAGCCGATGACGACCGGTGGGCGGCCCAGCTGGCGCACCGCCACCCCGATGTCGGAGGCGTAGTCGCGCATCCGCGTCTCGCCCAGCTCGGCCAGGTCGGAGGTGTAGTGGCCGCGCAGGTTCATGGCGTGCGCCTCCCAGCCACGCTCGGCGAAGTAGGCGCCGAAGGCGGACCACAGCCACGAGCCGGTCAGCGCGCCGTGGACGAGGAGGAGCGGAGGCTTGCGGCTGCGTCGCTCTGGCTGCTGGGTCTCGACGTAGATCCCCTCCGGGTCGATGTAGACCTCGTCGCGCTTGATCGCCTGCACCACGCCGCTAGTCGCCCTCCAGTGGATAGAAGACCAAGCCGGTCAGGAGCTTGGGATAAAAGTAGGTCGATTTCTGGGGCATCACGTCGCCGGCGCGGGCCACCGCGGCCAGCTGATCGAGTCGGGTGGGACGGACCAGGATCGCGGCCTTCGCCTCGCCGCTCGCCACGGCGCGGATCGCGTCAGCCTCGCTCCTAGTGTAGGCCAGCGCGCCCCCCGTGGCGATATCCGCGGCTGAGATTCCCAGCCGGTCACCGAGGATGGCAGTGTGCAGGACGGCCAGGTCCAGCCCCCGCACCGCGCTGCTCATCCGCTCGCCTCGCATGCGTTCGTCAGCCGCCTCGGCATCGCCGATCAACAGGTTGCCCTCGTTCCCGGGCAGCACCAGGCCGAAGATCGGCTGCTCCACGTCGCCCATCTCCTTCAGCCGCGAGCCAAGCTCGCCGGGTGCGACGGGGACCGCCTGCCACATCGGGCCAGGATTAGTGACCAGCGAGCGCAGCGCAGCCTCATCGGCATCCAGGACCAGCCGATGGGTGGCGAGGATCTCCAGCTCCTCGCGCTCCGCGTTGACGAGCACGACCATCACCCAGTCGGCCGGCAGGGAGCCTGGGGGAGCATCGGTCCAACGAGGGTCCGAGCGCACCTCGGCCTGGTAGGCGAGCGCCGTCTCATAGCGATGGTGCCCATCGGCGATGTACAGCTGCTGGCGCGACAGGTGGTTGAGCAATCGTTCATCGGGCTCGATCGCCACCAGCGAATGGAGCAGCCCGTCGCCATCGCGCGCGCGCCATTCATCGGTCCAGGGGCGGCCCATGACGTGGTCGTAACGGGCCGAGCGGTCAAAGTAGATGGCCAGGATCGGCGAGAGCTGGGTGCGGGTGGCGCGCAGCAGCGCCAGCCGGTCGGCCTTAGGTCCGGCCAGGGTGTGCTCGTGGGCCCGCACCCCCGCCCCGAACGGCTCCAGCAGCAGCCTGGCCAGCACCCCCTGCACCGACGCCTCATCCGGCGCCGATGGCCGCGCGTGGCGGTAGTAATAGACCGATCCCTCCAGGCGGCGTTCGAGCGTGCCGTCCGCCTGCCAGGCAGCAAGCCTGGCGGCCGCGGCCGCGTGCGGATTCGCCTCCGCTGAGAGCTCCAGGCGCACGGCGTTGCGCTCGCTGCGAGCGAGCAGCTCGGCCTGTTGCGCCGACGTGATGATGTCGTACGGCGGGCAAACGACATCGGTCAGGACGGCGATGCGCATCCCGGGCGGGGCCGGCACCGCGAAGCGTTCAAGCCCGTAGCCGAGCCCGCGGAACGGGCGAAGGGTGAGCATCCGCCGCGGTGGGCTAGCCCGGCTTCCCCGCGCCCATCGCGCGGATCGGCTCCAGGGTCGCGGCGTCCTCGAGCGAGCTGGTGTCGCCCGGATCGATGCCGAGGTAGGCGGCGCGTGCCAGCCGGCGCAGGATCTTCCCGTTCCGCGTCCTGGGCAGGCTCGGCACGAGGTAGACCGACGCGGGCCTGAAGGACTTGCCGAGGCGCTCGACCACCGTGTCGCTGATCGCGGTCGCCAGCCGCTCGCCGCCCTCGGCGCTGTCGCGTACGACCGCGAAGACGACGATCGTCTCGCCCTTGATCTCATCGGGCACGCCGACCGCCAGCGCCTCGACCACCACCGGGTGCGCGATCGCCGCCGACTCCACCTCGGCCGGCCCAACCCGCTTGCCGGCCACCTTGATGGTGTCGTCGGAGCGCCCGGAGATGTACCAGAATCCCGCCTCATCGATGCGCGCCCAGTCGCCGTGGACCCAGATCCCCGGCAGGCGGCTCCAGTACGCCTCCAGGTACCGCTCGCGGTCGTGCCAGAAGCCCTGGGTCATGCCCGGCCACGGCTGGCGGATCACCAGCTCCCCCACCTCACCGCGCAGCGAACCGCCCGCCGCGTCGACCACGTCGGCCGCCATGCCCGGCGAGGGGCCGGAGAACGAGCAGGGCGCGATCGGCGCCAGGGTGGTGCAGCCCAGGATCCCGCCGCTGATCTCGGTCCCGCCCGAGTAGTTGATGATCGGCAGGCGAGCGCCGCCGACCGCGTTGAAGAGCCACCACCACGGATGTGGGTTCCACGGCTCGCCGGTCGAGCCGAGCACCACCAGCGACGATAGGTCGTGGGCCCGCGGCGGCTCGCTGCCATGGGCCATCAGAGCCCGCGCCGCGGTGGGGCTGATGCCCAGGTGCGTGACGCGGTGGCGCTCGGCCAGCGACCACAGCCGATCCGGCCCCGGGTAGTCGGGCGTGCCCTCGAAGATGAGCAGCGTGGCGCCCAGCATCGGCGCCCCGGCCACCGCCCAGGGACCCATCATCCAGCCCATGTCGGTGAACCAGAAGAGCGTGTCCCCCGGTTGCAGGTCGAAGCCGTGGGCCAGGTCGACGGCCGCCTTGAGCGGGAAGCCGGCGTGGACGTGCACCGCGCCCTTCGGCCGGCCGGAGGTGCCGGAGGTGTAGATGATCATGAACGGGTCGTTGGCATCGGTCGGCGCCGACTCCAGCGGCTCATCGGAGGCCGATGTCACCGCCGCGTCCCACCAGACGTCTCGTTGCGGGTTCCAGGACACCTCGCCACCCGTGCGTCGCACGACCAGGCAGCGCCCGACTGATGGCGCCGCTGCGAGCGCCTGGTCGGCGGTCGCCTTCATCGGCACCGGCTTGCCGCGACGGGCAAAGCCGTCGGCGGTGACGAGCAGCTTCGCCTCGCAGTCGGCCAGCCGGCTGGCGACCGCATCGGCCCCGTAGCCGGAGAAGATGGGCGTG
>JBGQCU010000003.1:0-40069 GCA_041495495.1 Candidatus Limnocylindria bacterium | reverse complement strand
GATGCGCGAGCACGGGATCGCCGACGTCGCCGAGGTCGAGCTGGCCGTGCTCGAGGCGGACGGCATGATCAGCGTCGTCCCGCGCGACCGCTCCATCGTTGGCCGGCGCCGGCCTCGGGTCCGGGTCGTCCGCCGGCTCTAGGCCGCGTCGGCGCGGCGCAGCGCCCGCCGGTAGTCCTCGTTCTCCGGCTTGAGGAAGACCGCCATGCGCAGGTGCCGCCGGCCGGCGGCCGGGTCACCCAGCCGAACCTGGGACAGGCCCAGCCCGAAATGGGCGTAATCGGCCAGCGGGTTGGCATCCACGATCGTCCCGAAGCGTTCAGCGGCGCGGGCGTGGTCACCGAGGTCGTAGTAGGCGCGGCCGAGCGCCTCGAGGATCGACGCCTTTCCCGGCTCGAGGGCCAGGCATCGCTCGAGCAGCACGGCCGCCGCGCCCGGGTGTCGCTGGGCGAGGAACAGTGAGCCGCGGCGGAACAGGTCGTAGGCCGACTCCGGCTCCGGCTCCGCCCCGCTCATCGGCTCGGTCAGGCCGATAGCTCGACCCGCCGCAGTCGGGGGTTCTCGGTGCGCCCCGGGATCCGGCCGCGCTTGGCGATCGGTGCGCCATCGATCTCCTTGAGATCGCCCGTGAAGTCGATCGGCGAGGCGTCGGAGATCGCCGAGCCGACGGCGAACGAATCGATCGGCGCTCCCGACTCCTTGAAATAGGCGATGCGGTCGAGGTCCAGCCCGCCGGAGACGACGATCTTGACCCGGGAGTGGCCGGCCTGGTCGAGCCGGGCACGGACCTCCTTGACCAGGTCAGCGGTGACGCGGCCGCGCTCGGACGGCGTGTCGAGCCGAACGCCCCACAGGCGGTCGCCGAGCGCGTCGGCCACGCGCAGCGATTCCTCGGTCTCGTCCTTGAAGGTGTCGACCAGGACGATGCGCGGCACGTCCGGGTCGATGTGGCGGTCAAAGGCCTCGGCGGCGCGGACGGTGTCGCCAAAGATCAGGATCAGGGCGTGGGGCATGGTGCCGGTCGGCGACAGGCCGGCCAGGCGTGCGCCGGCAGGCGTGGAGGCGCCCACGCAGCCGCCCACCACCGAGGCGTAGTCCATCTGGTCGGCAACGCTGGGGTGAACGTGACGGGCGCCGAAGCCGATGACCGGGATCGGTGCCGCAGCCTCGGCGATGCGGCGCGCGGCGGTCGCCCAGCCGGTGCTCTGCGAAAGGATGCCGAGGATCGCCGTCTCGTACAGTCCGAACGCGGAGTAGCGTGCGGTGATGCGCATCACCACCTCCTTGGGGCCGATGGCGTCGCCGTCATGGAGCGATTCGACCACCGGCTCCGGATCCTGTCGCGAGCCAAGCCCCAGGATCTGGCGCAGGTAGGCGAGCGCCTCCTCGGCCCCGCACAGGATCGCCTCCTCGCGGGCGAAGATCTCCATGCTGACCACCGGATCGAGCCCTTCCGCGGCAAGGATCCTTCGCGCCCGCTCGAAATACACGTCGGCGGTGTCCCCGGCGAGCACGTCGGCGGCGGGGTGGAATTGCGGTCGGGCGACCGCCCTGCTCGCTGTCGACTCGTCGCGCGTCATGGGACAGAAGTGTAGTGGCTGCCACCACGCCGTCGGGCGGTGAGGCTCCCGACCAGGCCGATCACCGCCAGCAGCACGCCGGCGCTGGCGATGCGCACCACGCCGTTGGTCGGCGCCCGGTTGAGCTGCATCTCGGCAGCGTCGAGCGAGCCGGCCGCCGCCCGGAGGTCTCCAGCCCTGAACTGCATCGCCGCCTCGGTGAGGAGCTGGCGGGGATCGTCAGCAAGGAAGAGCCCGATCGTCTCGAGCGGCCCGCGCGGCGCCGTGGCGCGCCGCTGGAGGTCGAGATCGGCGTCGACCACCGCGCTCTCGGCGGCAAGCTCGGCCTGCGCGTCTGGTCCGCCGCCTCCAGCCGCGAACCGCTCCCGGAGCCGATCCGGCGTGGTCATGCCCGCCGCCGCCACCTTCGCGATGAGCGCGTCACGCCCCACCAGCCAGGCGGAGGCGTCCTCGATCGCAGCGCGCGCCTCGTCGAACCGCCAGTCGGCCATGGCGGCCGCGATCGGATCCGGAGCGCCCCAATCCCCCGCTGCCAGGATCAGGCGCTCGTACGCATCACGCGCCGCTCGTCGTCGCGCAAGCTCCAGACCGGCCTGCGGGCCGAGGACCACCTGGCCGAAGAGGTCGGACAGATCGACGCCACTTACCTCGGCCAGCTGGTCGAGGAAGCGGCGGGTGTCCATCGGGGCGAAGCGCAGCCCGGTCGGCGGCAGCGGATCGGGGTCGATCGGGTCGTAGGCCGAGACGCCGGCGACGATGCGCCTGAGCGCCTGGGCCAGGTGCGCCTCGCCGACGTCGGTCGCAATCTGGTCGACGAACGCCCAGGACGCCGCGTAGGCGTAGGCGTCGCTGGCCGCGCCGCCGGGCTCCGTGCCCCACCCCAGCAGCGGGCTGGCATCTGAGGCCAGCTCGCCGGCACGCACGGCGGGATCGTACGGCAGCGGCTGGCCCAGGCTCGACGCCACCCGCTCCGCCTCGTGCGAGGCGAGCCCCTCACGGATCCAGCGGTCGGCGGCCAGCTGCTCGCCGATCCAGACGTGGGCCGCCTGGTGCAGCAGCGTGAAGGCGGACGCGTCGAACGCCACCTGGATCTCCGCCGCGGGCGTCGGGGGCTGGCCGGCGCTCCCCTCGCCACCGATCACCTCCGTCACCACCAGCGGCCCGACCCGTGGATACGGCAGGCCGATCGCCTGCTCGAGCATGGGCAGCCCGGCCTCCAGCGTCGCCAGCGTCCGCCGGCCCCAGGCCGCATCGCCGACCCAGGCGCGCACCTGGAGATCGACTGTCCCGCTCGCCAGCGCGACGCTCGCGGAATACGTGGCGTAGGCGCTCGGCCGGGACCCGGTGACCAGGGCCAGCCAGCGGTCCGGCGCCGGGATCGGGCCGCTCGTCATGCGCGTCACACCGCCCGCGGCATCGATCACCATCGGGTCGCCGTCGGCCCGCACCTGGTAGCTCGCCGGCAGCTCGACCGTGACCTCGCTGCTGGTGCCGAATCCCCAGGCCGCGAACTTCACCACCTCGGGCCGCACATGCACACCTGTCGCCGCGCCGTCCACCAGGCGATACGAAAGCGTGAAGCTGACCGAGCGGTTGTAGCGCACCCGGGCGCGGGGCCTCACCGAAGCGACCTGCGCGCCGTCGCGGGTCACCAGGTCAACGGTGAGCGGCCCCTTGGCATCCTGGGCCGAGACCTGCGACGCCCCGTTGTGAATGGCGAGGTCGATCCGATCGAATGCGCTCAGCTGGCCGGGCGGGTTGGGCGTGGAGTTGGTGAAGGTGACCTCGACCGTGACCGCGATCTCCGCAGCCGCGGGGTCGACCACGTAGCGGGCCACGGTCGCCATCTGGTACTCGGCAGCCTGCGTGGCACCCGGAGGGAGCGACGGCATGAGCAGCAGCGCGAGCGCCAGGGCCCGGGCCAGCCGGCGGATCACCGGTTGAGCCCCAGCACGCGCTCGAGCAGGCCGCGCCGCCGGCGCCGCGGCAGCGGCACCTCCCAGGCCGGCATGCTCGCCTCGACCTCGGCCCGATGCGCGGCCAGGAGCGCGGCTTTGCGCGGGGTGCGCCCCGCCCAATCGGGCAGGCTGCCGCGGTCGACGACCGCCGGCGCCGTCTCGTCGAGCAGCCGATCGGCAACGATGGTCAACCGCACGAGCGCTCGCGCCAGGGCATCGCGGTCCAATCCGGCGGGTGGCAGCTCGGTCATGAGCATCGGCCGATCGTCATCGGTCAGCGCGAACTTCACGAACGGATAGTCGAAGTTGGCACGCAGCATGCGGGCGTAGATCCGCTTGGGCACCTCCAGCCCCTCGTCGCCGTAATAGGCCCAGGCCGAGAGGCCCACCCCGGCGACCCACGCCACCGTGACGCGCAGGTCGAAGCGGCGCGTGCCGTCGAGCAGCAGGTCGCGGCTGAAGGCCGGGTCGCTCGGCGCTCCGCCTCCCCCGATCGGCTCCACCCCCAGCTCCGCGAGCCAGGCATCGATCGGCGGGGCGTCGTCAGCCAGCGTGCACCACCGTTTCGCCGGAGCGGATGGTGCGATGTCGTCCGAAGTCGTCCTCGACCACGCTCGGGTCGATCCGGCAGTTGCGCCCGATGACGACCCCGGCCGGGATATGCGCCCGCTTGCCCACCAGCGTGATGCCGGCGAAGAGCCGCTCGGGCTCGTTGCGGTTCGGGCGCAGGTCGTCCCCGTCACCGATCCGGCTGCGGGGACCGACGACGCAGTCCTTGTCCAGGATCGCCCGATCGACGGACGCCTCCTCCCCGATGACCGAGTCGAACATCACGATCGAGTCGCGCACGACCGCGCCGCGGCCCACCCGCACGCCGGGCGACAGGATGCTGTGCTCGACCGTGCCGTCGATCACGCAGCCGTGACTCACCATGCTGCGGGTCACCGCCGCCTGCGGCCCGATCATGGCCGGCGCGCGCTCCTCGCTCTTGGTGTAGATCAGCCATCCGCGGTCGTAGAGGTCGATCCCCGGGCTGTCGGAGAGGAGGTCGAGGCTGGTGCGCCAGTAGCTCTCCACCGTGCCCACGTCCTGCCAGTAGCCGCCGTAGTGGTAGGAGTAGACCCGCCGGCCGGCATCCACCTCGGCCGGTAGCACGTCGCGCCCGAAATCGACCCGCTCGCCGGACAGGACGGAGCGCAGGTACGGCCATGCGAAGACGTAGACGCCCATGCTCACCAGGTTGCTGGTCGGGTTGGCGGGCTTCTCGACGAACGCGGTGATCCGCCCCTCGGCATCGGTCTCCAGGATGCCGAACCGATGCGCCTCCTCGATCGGCACGGTGCGCACCGCGCAGGTGATGTCCGCGTGCGTGGACCGATGGCGCTCGATGAACGGGCGGTAGTCCATCTTGTAGACATGGTCGCCGGCCAGGATCACGACCAGCTCCGGGTCGCGGTCGGCAATGAACTCCACGTTCTGGAGCACGGCATCGGCGGTGCCCCGGTACCACTCGCGACTGCGTCCACGTCCCAGGTAGGGCTGCAGCAGGGCCACCCCGCCGCGGCTGCGGTCGAGATCCCAGGGCCGTCCCACGCCGATATGGTCGATCAGCGAGCGCGGCGCGTACTGGGTCAGCACCGCCACGTCGGTGAGGCCGGAGTTGACCGCATTGGAGAGGGCGAAGTCGATGATCCGGTACTTGCCGCCGAACGGGACCCCGGGCTTGGCACGGACCTGCGACAGGATCGAGAGCCGCTCACCCTCGCCACCGGCGAGGACCAGGGTCAGGATCGACTGCGACACGGGCTGATTCTCGCACGCCGGAGCGCATCGGCAGGCCGAGCGGACCACCGAGCGCGTGTGATCAGTGGCGTTGCCTTCGCCGCCGCCATCGCCCGGCCCGAGCGAGCAGCGGCACTCCTCCCAGGATCGCGGGCACGGCAAAGGCCGCAACCAGGCTGCCGGGCTTGAACGGTGGCCCGTCTGCCGCCACGGCGGCAGCCGACGGCGCCGGCGTGCACAGCGTCGGCTTGCGATGCCCGCAGGAGAAGATGACGGGCGCACCGCCGGTCGGGGATGCGGATGGCAGCGGGGTCGGCGTGGCGTGGATCTCGCCGCAGATCGGCCCGCCAAAGCCGCTGTTGCCCCACAGCGGGGAGATGGCCAGCCACACCTTGTCGGGACCCAGCACGCCCATCTGGTTCGGGTTCCCCTTCGACCCCAGCTGGCCGTTCACGTAGCGGTCTGCCCAGCGTTTCGCGGCCGCCACCATCTCCGGTGGACGGCGGCTGTCCTGGGCCACCTCCGCCACGACGTCGAAGCACGATCCCTTGACGGGGATGCCGACGTTGCCCGATGCGTCGGGAGTCGGCGCCGGACCACCCCCGCCCTGCTTGTTCACGTGCACGTTGTCCGGCGGCGGGACGGTGCCGTCGAGGAACGGGAGGTCGATCGTCAGCCCGCAGGCGCCCGTGGCCGCCATGCCGCTGAAGCGGCACACCTTGGCGGTCACGACGCCCGGAGGCTGCGCGAAGTCGTTGTTCGGGACCGGCTGTTTCCCATTCCAATCCCAGGGCTGGTTCAGCGCGATCTTCATGAAGTCGTGCCACAGGTAGAGCGGGCCATCGGCGCTGAAGAGGCCGCCGAACTTGTTCGAGAGCGGCTCCTGGTTGTTGTTGCCCATCCAGACGCCGGTCACGAGGCCCCCCGGCACGTAACCGAACCCGGAGACGTCGCGGAAGTCGTTCGTCGTCCCGGTCTTGAAGCCGGCGTGGCGGCGCTTGCCGTTCACGTCGAGGAGCTGCGCCCGGCTGCCCCACAGCAGGTTGGTCTTGGGATTGGTGTTGCCCTCCAGGATCCAGTGCGTCAGGTAGGACTCGGCCGGCGTCATCGGCTGGGTCGCGGTGGGCCCGTCGTCCGCCAGGTTGTAGATGACCTTGCCGTCGCGGTCTCGGATCTCGAGCACCGTGGTGGCGGGATGGAGCGAGCCCTGGTCGGCGAAGACGCCATAGGCCTGGGTCATGTTGGTCAGGTTGATCGGCACCGATCCCAGGGTCAGAGTCAGGCCGGGGTCCTGGCCCAGGATGTACTGAGCGCTGGCGACCCCCATGGTCTGCGCGAACTGGGCGGTGACATCCACCCCGACCAGGTCCTGCATCATCACGGACGGCACGTTCAGGGAGTAGCGCAGTGCGTCGAAGGCCAGCACCGGCCCCTGCTCCTTGATATTGGCGTTGGTCGGGATGTACGCGTACCGCGGGTTTGACGAGCCGTACTGCGTCACGGAATCCAGCAGGAAGGTAGCCGGGGTCGCCTGGCGCGCCACGAAGGCAGAGCTGTAGGTGATCGGCTTGAAGGCCGATCCGGGCTGCCGACGGCCGAGCCCGGCGACGTCGAACTGGCCCTGCACCCGGGGGTCATCGCGGTTGTAGTAATCGACGCTGCCGACGTAGGCCACGATCTCGCCGGTCGCCGAGTTGATGGCGACCAGCGCCCCGTTGTGCACGTTCTTGTCGGCAAGCGATGTGACCCACTTCTTGACCTGCTCCTTGGCCACCTGCTGCAGCGGATAGTCGAGGCTGGTGGTGATCCGGTAGCCGCCGGTCAGCACCGCCTGCTGGGGGTTCGCCACGCCCATTGAGGCGAGGATCCGCGCGGCCTCGAGCTGCACGCGGAAGGCAAACTGAGGCTCGCGCAGGACCGATGTGACCTTGCTCGGGCTCATCTCCTCCCAGGTGACCGCCACGGCCTCGTCGTGCTGGCGCTGGGTGATGTAGCCCTCGTGCAGCATCGCTCCCAGCACGTCGTTGCGGCGGGCCATGGCCTGAGCCGGGCCGCGCGGGTTGTCGACCGGCTGGTAGGGATCGTAGAAGCTCGGCAGCTGCGGCAGCCCCGCCAGGAAGGCGGCCTGCGCCAGGGTCAGCTGGTTCAGGTCCGAGGTGCCGAAGAAATTGGCGGCGGCGGCCTTGATCCCGTACGAGCGATTTCCGTAGTAGATCAGGTTCAGGTACGTTTCGAGGATCCGCTCCTTGCCGGGACGCCCGGGGTAGGCGGCCGTCACCTCGCGCGCGAGGATCTGCTCGCGGATCTTGTCCCCGAACCCACGACCGGTGAGAAAGGTGAGGTCCGGCTGTGTGCATGGGTCGACCGCGGCGGGCGAGGTCCCCGGGTCGAGCTGGATGGAGGGGGCGGCCTCCCCGGAGCTCTGGGTCGTCTGCTGCTCCTGCTTGATCGAGCCTGCGTACTTGATCACCTGCTGGGTGATGGTGCTGGCGCCCTGCACGATCGAGCCGGCCCGCAGGTCGGCCAGCGCCGCGCGCGCGATGGCGGTGTAGTCGATCCCGTCGTTGGTCCAGAAGGTGCGGTCCTCGGCCGCGACGGTCGCGTTCACGATCGAATCGGGCAGGCTCGAGAAGTGCACCTCCTCGCGGTTCTCGCACTCGAAGCGGGCGAGCAGCACCGTGCCACTACGGTCGTAGACATATGTGCTGGCGGGCATCTGGATGCCGTCCAGGATGTGAGGGTCGGGCAGGCCGGTCGCGAAGTAGTTGTAGGCCGCCAGCAGCCCCGCCCCGGTTCCGACGGCCGTGCCCGCCATCAACAGGATGAAGACGCCGACCAACACGATGAGGAGGGTCGCCAGCCCGCGTCGCGGGCTGCGACGCTGGTTGGTGCGGCGGATCATCAGCCGATGACGACGCCGCTGCATGGCCGGGTGCATCAGGCGAAACGGTACCCCATACGCGGGATTCGGTCGAATCGGGGCCTCGCCCGCGCGCGGCCGACCTCGATCAGGGCAGGTAAATCCTTGGGTTCACCGGCGCCCCGTCGAACTCCACGCCGAAGTGCAGGTGGCAACCGGTCGCGAAGCCCGTGGCACCCTCGTAGCCGATGACGTCGCCGACGTGCACCGTCTGGCCGACGTCCACGACCTCGCGCGAAAGATGCCAGTACTGGGTTGCGAGCCGCTGCGAGTGACCGATGAACACCCCGATCGCGTAGTCGCCGTACTTCGCATTCGGCCGGCCGTCGGCCAGCACGATGCCGTCGCCGGCGGCGTAGACCGGTCCGCCGCACCCACTCACGTAGGCCATATCGAGCCCTGTATGGAATGAGTTGAATGGCGTCGCGCCGAACTCCTGGGTGATGATGAACGAGCCGCGCTCGGGCCACGCGAAGCGACCCCGGTAGGCGACGTCAAGCCGGTTCGCCGCATCCTTGAGCTTGTCCACCAGCGCCTGCTGCGCAGCAAGCGCCTGCTCCTGTGCGGCGATCTGCTGCTGCGTCGTTGCGGCGCCCTGGCCGGCCTCCGCGAACTGCTGCTCGTGCGCGTCCTGGAGCTGCAGCAGCTGCGCCTGCTTCTCGGCAAGGGCAGCGCTGACCGCGTCCAGCTGCAGCTGCTGCTCGTCCAGGGCAGCGGCCCGGGTGGCCGCCGCGTCGCGCAGCTGCGTCAACGTTCCTCGCCCCACGCTCAGCGTCTCGCGGCGCGTCTCAAGCAGCGAGCGGCGATCGCGAATCTCGCTCGCCAGCTGGCGGTCCTCGTCGGACAGGGTGAGCATGTAGGAGAGCTCGCTCGACGCCTTGGTGAATGAGTCGGTCGAGAGGAGCACCTCCAGGACCGATGTCTGGCTCTGCTCGTAGGCGGTGCGCAGGTGCTCCTGGAGCAGCGCCTCGCGCTCGACCAGCTCGACCTTCGAGACCTCGATGCCGCTCGACAGGTCGATCAGCGTCTGCTCCAGGGTGCTGATGTCGATCTCGTACTTGCGCAGCTCGCCGCGGGCCTGCTCGAGGTCCCGGGAGGCCTGCTCGACCTGGCGGGAGGCCGCGTCGATCTCGAGCCCGACCGATGTCAGGTCGTCGCTGATGCCGCGCAGGCTGGCGGCCAGATCTGCCTGCTGTCGTTGCAGCTCGGCGAGCTGGGTGCGCTGACGCGCCAGCTCGACCTCCATCTGCTGCTGCTCGGCGATCGCCCCGTTGATCGGATCCGTGGCGCGCACGGGCGACTGCCACTGCATCGGCGCCACGACGACGATGAGCAGCAGGACGGCGGCGATCCGCTTCGCGGCGGGGCGACTGGCGATCGACATGACTCCTTGGCGTACGGACGGTCGATGCTTCGGAGCCGGGATCGCGAGGGCGTGCGCGACGGCGACCGGAGCGATCCGGCGGACGACCGCCGGGGGGAGGCAAAGGATACCCGACCTGTCCAGACCAGCGCCATCCCAGCAGGCACTCGCTCGGAGCGCCCGTCGGGCGCTCAGTCGCTCAGGCGCGCAGGAGGGTGGTGAGCGTCGCGGCCGCGGAGCCGAGCAGGTCCGGGTCCCGGAGCAGCGCGATGACCGTCCCCGCCACCAGGAATGGCACGAACGGGATGTAGCTTCTCAGCCCCGCGCGACGGGTCAGCATCAGGCCGATGCTGACCGCGGCGGACAGGATGCCCGCGGCGAACAGGGCGACGAAGATCCCCTGCCAGCCCAGAATCAGGCCCAACGGGGCGACCAGCAGCAGGTCGCCGAGCGCCACGCCCCCACGCACCAGCAGGCCCAGGCCACCCATGAACGCCACGCCCACCGCCGCGCCGAGCAGCGCGCTGGGCCAGGCGACCGTGGGATTGAACGGCACGAAGACGGCGGCGACCACGATCAGGGGGTCAAGCAGGACGTGCGGCAGCCGCCGCTGCTCAAGGTCCGTGGCGGTGAGCAGCACCAGGATGGCAAGGACCGCCAGGTGCACAGCGAGCGCCGCGGCGGGCAGGGTCGATCGCCATGCGACCGCCCCGCCGGCGAGCGCCGCGGCGACCGCCAGCAGGATGGTTCGCATGCCGAGCGCTCGGTGCGAGGCTTCATCGGGCGGCCAGACGGTCGCCAGCCGCTCCGCCCCCGCGCCGAGCGCTGCGAACGCGACCGCCACGGTCAGCACCAGCGGGGTCAACGCGTCTTCCGCGACCCGGGCCGGCGCACGGCTGCTAGGCGCTCACGGCGAAGTCGCGCGCCAGCCGAACCAGGGTTGAGACGGTGGTTCCCAGCGCCCCCTTGGGATTGTGGGCCTTGTCGCGAATCAGGTAGGCCGAACCGCCGATATCGACATGCACCCACGGCACCGTGACGAACTCAGACAGGAAGACGGCGCTCTTGATGAGCGAGCCCTCGCGCGCGGCCGAATTCACGATGTCGGCATGTGCCGAGTCGAGCGCGTCGCGGTACTCGGTCGCGAGCGGCATCTCCCAGAACCACTCGCCGGTCGCCTCGGCCGCCGCCGCCACCGCGTCACCCCACTCTCGGGGCCGCGCGAAGTAGGCGCTGATCAGGTCGCCGAACGCCACCGCCGCGGCCCCGGTCAGCGTCGCCACGTCGACGATGTGGGTCGCGCCCTGCTTCTCAGCCCAATGCAGCGCATCGGCCAGGATCAGGCGACCCTCGGCATCGGTGTTGATGACCTCGATCGTCTTGCCGTTCATGGCCTTGACCACGTCGCCGGGACGCTGGGCCATCCCGCCCGGCATGTTCTCGACCATGGGGGCCACCGCCATCAGCGGCGTCTGCGGGGCGAGCCTGGCCACCGTGCGCGCGGCGGCGATCACGGCCGCCGCGCCGGCCTTGTCGTGCTTCATCTCCTCCATCCGCTCCGGCGCCTTCAGGCTGATGCCGCCGGAGTCGAAGCAGACCCCCTTGCCCACGATCGCCAGCCGCCGCTCGCCACCGGATTGCCAGCCGGGCAGCTTGACCGCGATCAGCCGCGGCTCGTGGGCAGCCCCCATGCCGACGCCGAGCAGGGCGCCCATGCCGAGGGCCGCCATCT
Organism: Candidatus Limnocylindria bacterium; assembly: GCA_041495495.1. Lineage (GTDB taxonomy): Bacteria > Chloroflexota > Limnocylindria > QHBO01 > QHBO01 > CF-167. The sequence continues at coordinate 28,734 of JBGQCU010000003.1, read as the reverse complement.
CGCCGGGGCCGAGGATCTCGACCGTGCAACCATCCGCCGTCAGGCCCTGGGCAATCTCCGCCATCTTCTCCGGGGACAGGTCGTTGGCCGACCGGTTCGACAGCTCGCGCGCCCATTCGACCCCATCCGCCAGCTCCATCGCGTCGCGCAGCACCCCGTCGCCCGGGGCCGCCTCGCCGATCAGGATCAGCTCTTTGACGCTGCGCAGCATCGCCGGTGTGTCGCGCACGCGGCCGTAGTAGGCATACGGCCGATAGGTGCCCTGGCTGGCCCCGACCGCCGCCGCAGCGTACGCGTCCGCGGCCTCGCCATCCCGCAGCCAGAAGGCGAGGCTCGAGGCTCCCCGCCCCTGCAGCCGGCGCGACGCCTTGGAGGCGCTGCGCCGAGCGCGCCACGCTCCCCGGCCGCGCCTCCCGGAGGCAACCAGCAGGATCCGCGCGGCACCGATGCCGCTCACCTCGACGAGCGCCGTCTCATCCTCGATCGGGTTGAACTCGCCCCAGCTGAGGGTGCGGGAGATCGCGCCGCCGGTCGCCGCGTCCAGCTCAACCAGGTCAGCCGGCATCTCGCGGTCATCGCGGTAGATCGGCAGCGCCAGCACGTCGGCCTGGACCAATGCCGGCTTGGTGGTCTCGGCACGGACGCGCATCGATGCTCCTCAGGATGGCTCGGGGGGTTGACCGATCACGGCCAATCTGCGCGGCGGATCGGTCAAGCCAGTATAGACAAGGTTCTCCCGCGGTCAGGACCCGCCTCGCATCAGCGGCTGCACGGCGGCGCGGAGGTCGGCGGCTCGCGACGCCGCCGCTGCCAGGCGCCGCAGCGGGATGCCGCTCACCGCAGCGCCCTCCTCCGAGAGCGATACGGCCAGCGCGTTGTCGGCGCCACGCGCCGCCGCCCCGGCGGTCGCATATCGGGCCGCGGCGGCCCGCACCGCCGCCGGGTCCCCGTCGATGGTGGCGGTGGCGATGCCCCGTGCCGCATCGAGCAGGTCGCGGGTGACCTTCATCCAGTAGCTGAGCAGCGGCGGTCGCAGCTGCCAGGCGTCGAGGAGGGCAACGGGGGCGGCTGCGCGATCAAGGCTGACGAGCGCGGCCTCGGGTTGGTCGCTCTCGAGCTGCACGACCGCATCGCCGAGGACGCTGACCACGGCCTGGGTTGCGTCGCGCCGCTGCACGAAGAGCGTCGCGTCGTCGGCGCTGGTCCGCAGGCTGTCGGCGATCAGCAGCAGGTCGGGACCGCTGTACGACAGGGCCGGCACCTGCGCACGCGGTACGACCGCCGCGGCCATCCCGGCCAGGGCCGTGACGGCTCGTCGGGCCGCGTCGGCGGCCCCGGCCCCGGCAACCAGCCGGGCGGCGGCGGCTTCCAGCTCGGTGGCCGGAGGCACGTTCCCGGCCACGGTCTGCGCCGACCCCCGCCGCCCGTGGTCGATGGCATCCGCCAACACGGCGCTCAGGCGCGCCAGCGCCTCGTCCGCGGCGACCGCAGCCGCAGCCAGGCTGCGCGCGCGGGCAGCCGCCGTGGGCGGGTCGGCCTGCAACGGATCGGCGGAACGGAGGCCGAGCCCCACTCCCACCAGCAAGGCAACGACGATGGCCGTGACCACCCGGCGCTGGCCGCCGCCTCCTATCATCAGCCGATGGACCTCGATCGCCTGCGGATGCTGCCAAAGGCGGAGCTGCACCAGCACCTGGATGGCTCGGTGCGCCCCGAGACCGCCATCGAGCTGGCGGCTGAGGCTGGCACCAGCATGACGCTGGACGAGGCGAAGTCTCGCCTCATCGGGCCGCCGCGCTGCCGGGACCAGGCCGAGCTGCTCCAATTCTTCGACCTGCCGATCGCCCTGCTGCAGACGGCCGCGTCCCTGCGACGGGTCACCGCCGAGCTCGTCGCATCGATGGCGGACGACGGGCTGACGTACGCCGAGATCCGCTGGGCGCCGCGCCTCCACCTCGATGGCGGCCTCTCCATGGTGGCGGTCATGGAGGCGGTGGCCACCGGCGTCAGCGAGGCGGCGTCCCGGCTCGGGCCGCGCACGCCGTTCATCGGCCTGATCGTGACCGCCATGCGTTCGCACCCGCCGGCTGCGAACGTCGAGCTGGCGCGCGCCGCAGCCCTCTTCGGCCCGCCGGTGATCGGCTTCGACCTCGCCGGATTGGAGGCGGAGTGGCCGGCCCCGCCGCACGCCGCTGCGTTCCGCGCGGCGGCCGAGGGCGGGCTGGCGCTGACCGCCCACGCCGGCGAGGTGCCCGGCCCGGATCGGATCCGCGAGGCGCTCGCGTTTGGTGTGCGACGGATCGCCCATGGCGTGACGGCAGCCCAGGATTCCGAGGTCATGCAGCTGTTACGCGAGCGGGACGTGACGCTCGACCTGTGCCCAACCAGCAACGTGCAGGCCGGCATCGTGCCCGACCTCGCCTCCCACCCGCTCGCCGAGCTGCACCGCGCCGGGGTGAGCGTCACCCTCTCGACCGATGATCGGACGGTGTCCGCGACCACCCTGACCGATGAGATGGCGCGCACGGCGACGGCGTTGCACCTGACGCGCGCGGAGCTCGCGGCGATCGCGGTGAATGCCTTCCGGCGCGCGTTCGGCCCGCGCATCGTCCTCGAGCCGATGGCCCGCGCCGCGGAGCGGGCGTGGTCCGACTGGGCGGCCCGGGGCCCCGACATCAGCTGAGCGTCAGCCCCAGCATCGCGGCCACCTCCGCCGGGTCGCGAGCGATGCGATCCGGGCGGCGCTCGCCACTGAGCGTCGCCGCGGTGGCGGCATCGGTGACGCCGGTGAGAACCAGGATCGAGCGGATGCCCGCCCGGGCGGCGGCCACGATGTCGGTGTCGGGGCTGTCGCCGATGGCCAGGGCCTCGGCGGGCTGAACCCCGGCGCCATCCACGATCGCGCGGAACATGCGTGGCTCGGGCTTGCCGATGACGAGCGGCTCGATTCCGCTGGCAGCCCGCAGCGCGCCGATGATCGATCCCGCGCCGGGCAGGAACCCTGTCGGGGTCGGGTAGCGCAGGTCAGCGTTTGTGGCGATGAAGCGCGCTCCGGCTCGCAGCACGCTGCTCGCGGCCGCGAGCCGGCGATAGTCGAATGCCTGATCAAGCCCGGCGACCACCGCGTCATAGGACGTGGGGATCGGGCCGCCGTCGTAGTTCGATTCGACCGCGTCCGCGGCCGCGGTGGCCTCGAATCCGGCCTCCTGCAGCTCCTCCAGCATGCCGGCGGCGCCGACCACCAGCACGCGATGGACCTCCGGCAGGTTCGCGCGCAGATAATCGATGGTGGCCGACGTGGAGGTGACAATCTCGCCCACCTCCGCGGCGATCCCCATCCCATTGAGCCGAGTCACGTAACTCGCGCGCGTCCGCATCGCGGCGTTGGTAGCGAAGCGAATGAGCATCCCATGCTCGCGCATGGCGGCGATCAGCGCCGCGGCCCCCGGAACGGCCTGGCGGCCACGATAGACGACCCCGTCGAGGTCGAAGATGACGAGGCGCGGCGCCGGCTGAAGTGATGGGTCCATGCGGACGGATGATAGAGATGCCAACCGCACAAATCACTTGAGCGCGCGCTTGACGGCGCAGTATGATCGGCCGGATTCGCGCCGGCCTCGCCCTCGGGCCAGAACGCGACCGACTCGTCGCGATCGAATGCGGCGCCGGCAATCAATGAGTGAGGGGAGAAGGAGTTTCAATGCGGAAGCAGCGATGGCTCGGCGCGAGCGCCGCCCTCGTATCGTTGATTGTGGTGCTGGCCGCGTGCCAGACCCCCGGAACCTCGGCCGCGGCGTCGGCTGCAGGGTCCACTGCGGCGTCGGCTGCGGCGTCGACCGCCGCGTCGTTCACGGCCTGCGAGGTCACCGACACCGGTGGTGTCGACGACAAGGGATTCAACCAGAACGCGCACGAGGGGCTGCTCAAGGCGCAGACCGACCTCCACATCGCGATCAAGCTGCTGGAGTCCAACGCGGCAACCGACTACGCACCGAACCTCAAGACCTTTACCGACGCGGGCTGCGACCTGATCGTGACGGTCGGCTTCCTGCTCGGTCCTGACACCCAGGCGTCCGCAGCGGTGCACCCGAACACCAAGTACGCGATCGTCGACTTCGCGTACACCCCGGCCAAGCCGAACATCCTCGGCCTGGTCTTCGACACCGTGTCGGCCTCCATGCTGCAGGGCTACCTGGCAGCCGGGATGAGCCAGACCGGCAAGGTCGGCACCTTCGGCGGCATCAAGATCGGTCCGGTGACCGACTTCATGGACGGCTTCGTGGCCGGGGTGAACTACTACAACCAGAAGAAGGGAAAGAGCGTCAAGGTCCTGGGTTGGGACCCGGTCAAGCAGGACGGCACCTTCACCGGTGACTTCACCGACCTGGACAAGGGCCGTACCACGGCCCAGGCCCTGATGGATGAGGGCGCTGACGTCATCTTCCCGGTGGCCGGCCCGGTCGGGCAGGGCGCCATGGCAGCCGTCAAGGACAACACGGGCAACATGAGCCCGGCACCGATCTTCATCGGCGTCGACGTCGACCAGTTCCTCTCCGTGCCCGGGTTCGAGACGATCATCATGTCGAGCGTCCTGAAGCGGATCGACAACGCCGTCTACTCGGCCGTCCAGGCCGCCATGGCGGGCGATTACACCTCGAACCTGTACGTCGGCACCCTGGCCAACGACGGGGTCGGGATGGCGCCGTTCCACAACTTCGACGCGAAGATCCCGGCGGCTCTCAAGGATGAGATCACGGCGCTGACGGCGGCTCTCAAGGATGGAAGCGTGAAGGCGGTTGACTTCTCGGGCAAGCCGAAGGCGACCCCAGCACCGTAAGCCTCACCTCGTCCCTCGCCTCTAGACCAATAGACAGGCGGCCTCGCGCAATGCGGGGCCGCCTGTCCCTCTACCCGGTTCCGGGGAGTCCCATGCGATGCAGCTGGAACTGAAGGGGATCACCAAGCGCTTCCCCGGGGTCGTCGCCAACGATGGCATCGACCTGACCGTGGTGCCCGGCGAGATCCACGCCCTGCTGGGCGAGAATGGGGCCGGCAAGTCGACCCTGATGAACGTCCTCTACGGCCTCTACCGGCCGGACGAGGGCGAGGTGATCATCGACGGCAAGCAGGTGCAGTTCAACGATCCCGGCGATGCGATCGCCGCCGGAATCGGGATGGTCCATCAGCACTTCATGCTGATCCCGGTCTTCACCGTCACCGACAACATCATGCTCGGCGTGGAATCGACCTCTGGGCCATTTCTGGCCCTTGACCGTGCCAAGGCTCGGCGACGAATCGCAGAGCTCTCCGAGCAGCACGGGCTGCGGGTCGATCCGGACGCCTTCATCGAGGACCTCCCGGTCGGCGTTCGTCAGCGGGTCGAGATCCTCAAGACGCTGTACCGCCACTCGAACGTGCTCGTCCTCGATGAGCCGAGCGCCGTCCTCACCCCGCAGGAGATCGACGACCTGTTCGAGGTGATGCGCTCGTTGGCCCGCGCCGGGACCTCGATCATCTTCATCACGCACAAGCTCAACGAAGTGCTCGTCATCGCCGACCGGATCACCGTGCTCCGACGCGGCAAGGTCGTCGGCACAACCACCCCGGCTACCACGGATGAGGCGGAGCTGGCTCGCATGATGGTGGGCCGGCCGGTCCAGCTGGAGGTCACCAAGAGCCCCGCCAGGGTCGGCGAGGAGATCCTGAGCCTGCGGGGCGTAACGGTCCGCGATGACCGGCACCAGATCGCTGTCGACTCCCTCGACCTGACCGTCCACGCCGGCGAGATCGTCGCGATCGCCGGCGTCCAGGGCAACGGTCAGACGGAGCTGGTGGAGGCGATCACCGGACTGCGGCAGGTCGAGCGCGGGGAGATCAGCATCGCCGGCGCCCCCGCCAGGGCCGATCCGCGGCACGTCTTCGCCGCCGGCGTCGGGCATGTCCCCGAGGATCGCCTCGAAGAGGGCCTGGTGGTCGGCTTCACGGTCGCCGAGAACATGATTCTGAACAGCTACTACAAGGCGCCGTTCTCGAGCGGCCTGGCCATGCACCAGGACGCGATGCTGGCCAACGCCACCGAGCTGACGCGCGAATACGACGTCCGCACCCCATCGGTCCTGAACGACATCGGCAACCTGTCCGGCGGCAACCAGCAGAAGGTGATCGTGGCGCGCGAGTTCTCGCGACCGCTCAAGCTGCTGGTGGCCGCCCAGCCCACACGCGGGCTGGACGTTGGGTCGATCGAGTACATCCACAAGCGGATCGTGGCCAAGCGCGACGAGGGGACCGCCGTCCTGATCGTATCAACCGAGCTCGAGGAGGTCCTCTCGCTCGGCGATCGGATCGCGGTCATGTACCAGGGGCGGATCACGGACATCCTCGATCCGTCGGAGGCGACGCCCGAACGGCTTGGGCTGCTGATGGGCGGCGCACATCCCGAGGAAGGGTTGGCGCCCGAAGGAGCGGCGTCATGACCGCGGTGGCCGGCCCCCGCGGCGGGAGCGAGGCCGTCCCCTCGACCCCGGAGCAGCCGCCTTCGCGCGGAGCAGGTCGAATCCTGTCGGTCATCGCCGGTGGGGCGCGGCAGCTGCTGGTACCCGTGCTCTCGTTCATCACCGCTCTCGTGATCGGGGCGGTTGTCATCATCCTGTCCGACCCGCAGTTCTTCTCCAAGGTAGGGTCGGATCCTGGGGCTGCCCTGGCGGCGGGCCTCGGCGCCGTGGGCGGTGCTTACAGCGGGCTGTACATCGGCGCGATCGGCAACCCGTTCGTAGACATCAACCCCATCAGCGAGACACTGCTGCGCGCCACACCCCTCATCTTCGCTGGCCTGGCCGTGGCTCTCGGCTTCCGAGCGGGACTCTTCAACATCGGCGCGGAGGGCCAGATCTACATCGGCGCCCTGTTCGCAACAGGGGTCGGGGTCGGCTTCACCGGTCTCCCGATGTTCATCCACCTGCCGCTGGCCGTCCTCGCCGGCTTCGTCGGGGGAGCGGTCTGGGGATTCGTGCCGGGCCTCCTGAAGGCTCGCACCGGGGCGCATGAGGTGATCACCACGATCATGCTCAACTACGTCTCGTACCTGATCGTGGACCTGGCCCTGCGAACCCCGTTCTACCAGGAGCCCGGCCGCTCCGACCCCACCAGCAAGACGATCGAATCGAGCGCCACCCTGCCGACGTTGCTGCCGCAGTTCTTCGGCGATCTCCGCCTTCACTGGGGTCTGATCATCGCGCTGGCAGCAGCGGTCGCCGTGTGGTGGCTGTTGTTTCGGTCGACCAAGGGCTTCGAGTTCCGGGCGGTGGGCCTCAACCCGTCGGGGGCGCGCTACGCGGGGATGAACATCGGTCGCACCGTGATCCTGACCATGGTGATCTCCGGCGGCCTCGCGGGGCTCGCCGGCGCCGCTGAGATCCTCGGAACGAACCATCGCCTGACCCCTGGCTTCTCGCCGCACTGGGGCTTTGATGCCATCGCCATCGCGCTGCTTGGCGCGTCGCGGCCGATCGGCGTGGTGGGCGCGGCGATCCTCTTTGGCGCGTTGCGCGCCGGCGCCACCCCGATGCAAGCGCAGACCGGCATCCCGATCGACCTGGTGGTCGTCATCCAGGGGCTGGTGATCCTGTTCATCGCGGCGCCGGCACTGGTGCGCGGCATCTACCGGATCAAGGCCGGCAAGACGACCGGGACCGAGATCTCGATCAAGGGGTGGGGAGCGTGACCGCCGCGAGCGTAGCCATGCCCGCCCGGGGTGGCCTCAGCCGTCGCCGCCAGCAGGGATACGGCATCTTCTACCTGCTGCTGGCCATCGTCATCGCCGTCTTTTTCGGCCGGGTGGACCCGGGCTCGCAGACCTCCTTCGGCATGAACGTGGGCGGCGCCAGGGTACCCGACCTGGTCGTCCCCTCGGCGGGCACCGCCTACCTGCTGGCGGCGCTCGCGGCGATGGCGGGGGTCATCCAGCTGACCCGCGGCTTTGGCGCTCGCTCCGGCATCGTCATGGCGGTGGTGATCAGCGGCTTCGCCTTCTCCTTCCTGACCTGGGCCGCATCGGGTGGCAGCGTGAGCCTGGCCGGCATCCTGCAGACCTCCCTCCAGCGCAGCGTGCCCATCACCTTCGGGGCGATGTCGGGCATCATCTGCGAGCGGGCGGGCGTGGTGAACATCGCCATCGAAGGGATGCTCCTGTCCGGTGCGTTCGCCTCGGCGGTGGTCGGCAGCGCGACCGCCAACCCCTGGATCGGGATCGTCGCGGGGATCGTGGCGGGCGGCCTGCTGGCCGCCCTGCTGGCCGTCCTGGCCATCCGCTACCTGGTGGATCAGATCATCGCCGGGGTGGTGATCAACATCCTGGTGGTGGGGATCACCTCATTTCTCGCGGCCAGGGTCCTCGCCAGGCTGCCCGAGCTGAATAACCCAGAGCGTTTCGGCCCGATCCCGATCCCCTTCCTGAGCGACCTGCCCCTGGTCGGCGGCATTCTCTTCCGCCAGAACCTGTTCGTGTACACCTGCATCGCCGCCATCGTCATCCTGCACTTCATGCTCTTCTCGACGCGCTGGGGGCTGCGAGTGCGCGCCGTCGGCGAGCACCCCATGGCGGCCGACACGGTCGGCATCAACGTCTACTTCGTCCGCTACCGGAACGTGATCATCGGCGGCATGCTGGCCGGCCTGGGCGGCGCCTACTTCACGATCGGATCGACCGGCAGCTTCCAGCAGGAGATGACGGCGGGACGCGGCTTCATCGGTCTGGCCGCCATGATCTTCGGCGGCTGGGCGCCGTTCGGAGCGTTCCTGGCGGGGAACGTATTCGGCTTCGCCGAGGCCGTCCAGGTTCGCCTCTCGATCCTCAACATCGGTCTGCCCTCGCAGTTCCTGCAGATGGTCCCCTACCTGGTCACGGTCATCGTCGTCGCGGGCCTGGTGGGGAGGGTGCGTGCGCCGGCCGCCGACGGACGACCCTACAAGAAGGAATGAGCTCCGGCCGCCCGACGCGGCAGCCGATCGTCCTCGACTGCGACCCCGGCCACGACGACGCGCTGGCCATCCTGCTGGCCGCGGCGGCCCCTTCGCTCGAGCTGGTGGCGATCACCACCGTGGCCGGCAACCAGAGCCTCGCCAAGACGGCGCTGAACGCCCGCCGGATCTGCAGCGTGGCGGGCATCAGCGGCGTGCCGGTGGCGGCGGGCTGTGACGCTCCGCTGGTCCGACCGCGGATCGCGTCGCCGGAAATTCACGGCGAGTCGGGGCTCGACGGCCCGGCTTTCGGGGTGCCCACCGTCCCGCTCGACCCGCGGCATGGGGTGGAGGTGATCCTGGATGCGTCGCACGCGCACGACGGCCTGGTGCTGCTGGCGACCGGCCCGCTCACCAACGTGGCCACAGCCCTGTCACGCGACCCCGGGCTGGCACGTCGACTGCGGCGCGTGGTCCTGATGGGAGGCGCCATCGGTCTTGGAAACGTGACTCCCGCAGCCGAGTTCAACATCGGGGCCGATCCCGAGGCGGCCCGCGCCGTCTTCGAGTCCGGCGTGCCGATCACCATGGTGCCGCTGGAGACCACGCACCGGGCGCTCGCCACGCCGGCGGTGATCGAGCGAATCGCGGCGCTCGACTTCCCGCTGGCGCACCTGTGCGTCGACCTGCTGAAATTCTTCGGCAAGACCTATCTCCGCGTCTTTGGCTTCGCCGCTCCAGCGGTCCACGATCCGTGCGCGGTGGCCTGGCTGATCGACCCAAGCGTCGTGCCGACACGCCACATGCGCGTCGACATCGAGACGAACGCGGAGTTCAGTGCCGGCCGCACGGTCTGTGACGTGCACGGCGTGACCGGGCGCCCGGCCAACGTCGACGTCGGCGTGGACCTGGAGGTGGATCGCTTCTGGGACCTGATGATCGGTGCGCTGGCGTCCTACAGGGGGCGCGCCGGCGCCTAGGCCTCGACCAGGCGATCCGCCTCGGCCTCGGGCGCGCCGTGCTCGGAGGGTGGCGCCCACAGCAGGCTCGGCGGCAGCCCCAGCACGCGCATGGCCGCCTCGACGCCCAGGTGGTCATAGGGAACCGATCGGAAGTTGACCATCAGCTCGGTGCCGGCGAGGTCGATCACGGCGTACCGTGCGCTCGGGTCCTCGAGCGAGCCACAGCCGACCGAGCCGGCCGCCACGAAATGACTCTTGCCGACCACCCGGTGGAAGGCCTCGTGCGTATTGCCGAAGCAGAGCAGGTCATCGCCCTCGTCGCTGGTGATGCGGGCAAAGACGCGGCTCGGTCGGTCGCTCCACAGGTACTCGTTCTGGCGCTGCGGTGATCCGTGGAAGAGCAGGACCGAGCGGCCCTCGACGGTGAACCGATGCGCGGCGGGCAGCTGCCGAAGCCACGAGCGCTGCTCATCGCTGCAGCGGGCGATCGTCCAGGCCAGCGAATCGAGCCCGGCCGCCTCGGCCTCGGGGCTGGCCCAGGTCACGCCGGGATGCTCCCGCCGCAGCCCGACCGCCTCGTCCCAGTTGCCCTGGACGGTGGTGACCGTCAGCCGGCGCAGCTCATCCACGACCTCGCCGGGATGGGGTCCGCGCCCAACCACATCGCCCACGCACCAGATCGTGTCGCAGCCGAGTGCCATCACGTCGTCCAGGACGGCCTGCAGCGCGGGCAGGTTGGCGTGCAGGTCGGCGATCACCGCGATCCGCATGGACGGCATTCTGCCCGCGGCGGCGCCGCAGGCAATCCCCCGCCGGCAGGACTTCGGTTCGAGCTGGCGGCCCTAGCTGGCGCGGGCGCCCGCGAACGGAGCGGCGATGACGCTGATCCGGCCCGCCACGGTGCGCGCCAGCTCGCGCAGCGCCGCTGCTGCCACTGAAGACTCGCTGGCCGGATGCTGGGCCGAGGTGATCGGCACGCCGGCATCGCCACCGGTGCGTACGCCAGGCTCGAGCGGGATGTGGGCCAGGACCTCGAGCCCCAGCTCGCGGGCCAGGCTGGCGGCACCACCGGTGCCGAAGATGTCGTGCTGGGTGCCGCAGTGGGGGCAGATGAAGCCGCTCATGTTCTCGACCACGCCCAGCGTTCGGACATTGACCTTGTTGAACATGGCGATCGCCTTGCGCGCGTCGAGCAGGCTCACCTCCTGCGGCGTGGTGACCACCACGGCCCCGGTCAGCGGGATCAGCTGGCTCAGGCTGAGGGCGGCGTCCCCGGTCCCCGGCGGCAGGTCGACCACCAGGTAGTCGAGCTCGCCCCACTCCACGTCCCGCAGGAACTGCTGGATGGCCGAGTGGATCAGTGGCCCGCGCCAGATCACCGGCGCCCCGCCGGTCAGGAAGTACTCGATGCTCATCATCTGCACGCCGTGGGCGACCACCGGGTTGACGCGGGAGCCGACCCCGGTGACGTGCGAGCCGCTGGTGCCCATCATCAGCGGCACGTTGGGGCCGGTGATGTCGGCGTCGAGCAGGCCAACCCGGGCACCGTCTCGGGCGAGGCTGACCGCCAGGTTGACCGCCACCGTGGTCTTGCCGACGCCGCCCTTGCCGGAGGCTACCGCGATCGTGTTCCTGACCCCGGGGATCAGGTCGGCGGCCGGGCCACCGAACGAGCGCTTGACGTTGCTGGCCCAGTCGACGCGGACCGTGGTGGCGCCCAGGAGTGCCAGGCCATCGACGATGTCCGACTCGATCTTGGCCTTCAGCGGACAGGCCGGAGTGGTGAGCTCAACGGTGAGGTCGACGGTCGAGCCGGTGATCTCGATCGACTTGACCATCCCCAGGCTGACCAGGTCGCGCCCGATCTCCGGGTCCTTGATCTGCGCCAGGGCGGCCATGATGTTCTCATCGGTAAGCTGGTCGGGCATGATCGCGGCGGTCTTCCTTTCGGTCTGCCGATGGCTGACGGTGCGGCGAGGGTAGCAGAGCGGTGCACGCGGCCGATGCGACCTATGTTGAGAACCGCCCTCGACGCCTCAGGCGAGCCCGTCCCACAGCCCGGATTCGGCGGGCGCGGCCCCACTGCCGACCGGCAGCGGCAGGTTCGACCCGGCCAGCCGATAGTGCTCGGTCCCCAGGAACGCGTCGCGCACCTCCGGCCGCCAATCGTGGAACGGCCCGGCCGACCCAGTCTGCGACACGTGACGGCCGATGGCGGCCAGCTTGACCTGTGCCAGCTCGCCGAGCTCGAGGGTCAGGGTGTCGGTTCCGTCCGGTGAGCCATACCTGTCCGGCGCGCGCTCGCCGAGGGCGGCGACCGCGGCGGCGGGCACCACCAGCTGGTAGAGCTTCGCCGCCCGCCACGCGACCTGGTCCTCCTCCATGTCATCCTCGTAGGAGAGCGGCTCGGCGGCGCGCTCGAAGGCGGCCGCCGCGGCTCGACCGACGACGATGTGGTCAGCATCGCCGGTCACGCCCTCGGGCCCGAAGGTCAGGATCACCTCGGGCCGGTGCATCCGGATCGGCTGCACGATGCGCCCGACGAGCTCGTCGAAGTCGACGGCGGCGAGCCCCTCCTCGGCGTAGTCGAGCATGCGCAGCACGCGGACCCCCAGCAGGCCAACCGACCGGCGCAGCTCGTCCTCGCGGACCGTATCCAGGTTGCGCCAGACGACCGGCTTCTGGTACGAGCGGTTGCGCCCGCCGGGCGCCGGGGCCGGATCCATGAGCCGCCGGTCAAACGCGCCGCGGGTTGCGCACACCACCACGGTGTACGCGCCGGAGGCCGCCGCCTGGGCGATCGCACCGCCGAACCCGAACGCCTCGTCGCCCGGGTGGGCGACGACGGCCATCAGGCTGCGGGCGGGGTTGCGCTCCCGGACCGGCCGCCAGATCGAGGACACGGCCGGCAGTCTATCAGCCTAGACCTCGATTTCGAGGGCCATCGGCGCGTGCGCGTCGGGCGGCAACGGGTGGCCCCCGGGAGCCTCGCCGGACGGCGCCAGGCGGTCCAGGAAGCTGGCGGCGTGCGCGGTCGCGATGGCTCGGCCGATCTCGTCGAGCGACATGATCTCGGTCCGCAGCAGCAGCGCCACCTCGTCGCGCAGGTGGGAGCGGAGCATCTCCGGGCCATCGGTCGACAGCGTGAATGGCACGGCGTTGTCGATCAGCGAGCGAAGGATGAAGCGCATCTCGGCCACGTTGCGCACCACCCGCGTGGTGAGGTTCGACGAGGGGCATACCTCCAGCACGATGCCCCGCTCGCGCAGCATGGCCATCACGTGGGGGTCGTAGGCGCTCTTGATGCCATGCCCGATGCGGGTCGGCTCGAGCGCCTCGATCGCCTCGCGCACCTCCTCGGGACCGCCCGTCTCGCCGGCGTGCACCGTCACCCCCAGGCCCGCGCGCCGGCACTCGGCGAAGAGCTCACGGTAGTCGGCGAAGCGGAAGGACGGCTCGACGGGGCCGGCGATGTCGACCGCCACCACCCCGCGGCTGTGCCAGCTGATCGCCTTGGCGGCGATAATCTCGTTGAGCTCGCGGCTGAAGCCGCGGTCGAGGCAGAAGATGAGCCCCGCGCGCACCTGCGGGTACTCGAGCACGGCGCGGTCCATGCCGCGCACAGCCGCGGCGATGATGTGGTCGAGGTCCTGCTCGCCGCCACGGTTGCGCTTCATCGGGTTGAAGCGCAGCTCGATCTGGGTGATGTTGCTCTTCCGATACGCGCCGCCGATCACCTCGTACACGCTGCGCTCGACGGCAATCGGGCTGGACTGGATCATCTCGGTCCAGTGGAACAGGTCGAGGTAGGCGTTGAACGAGCGGCGACGACCGACGGTGATCAGGTCACGGAAGGCCCAGTAATCCTTGGTCGGCAGCCGGATCCCCTGGGCGTGGGCGATGCCCCACATGATGGCCGGGGTGACTGCTGCGCCCAGGTGGACGTGGAGCTCGGTGAGCGGTATGCGGGGGTCGAGCCGGGGGCGGGGCATGGTCCTCAAGGGGCGACGATTTGGCCGAGTGTAGCGCAGCCTCCCTGCCCGGCGCACGCCGTGTCCGATGCTAGAATCGCCGCGCCATGGACCTCATCCGGCACGTTATCGAGTTCATTTCCACCGGCCTGGGCAGCCTGCTGGCCACGCTCGCGCCGTTCGGCTTCATCGGGCTGGTGGGGCTCTACCTGCTCTGGCTGGTGATCGGATACCTGCGGGTCTCCCAGGTGGGGATCGAGGCCCAGGCGGTGACGCTGCCGGCCGTTCTCCTGCCCCGCGCCGCGGATGGCGCCATCGAGACGTCACGCGGCGTGCCCTACTGCCCCAACGACGGGCTGCGCTACCCCGCCGGCGCGCGGTTCTGCACGCAGTGCGAGGCGGACCTGTTGGTCTCGTGCGCCAATTGCGGAGCGACCATTCGAGCCGCCGACGAGTCCTGCTACCGGTGCGGCACGCACGCCACCCTGGCGACCGCATCGGACTGAGCGCCGCCGCCTGACGTTCCCGTTCGGCGGGCCGCACGTCAGCCTGCCAGCGCCGCCCGGGCGTAGCGCCGCATCGCGCTGACATTGGGGATCATCACCCAGCCGCGCTTGGTGTTCGGCTCGATGCCGGCGAAGAGCGAGTAGCGCGGCGGCTGCAGCACGATGGCCGTCACCGCGGCGGTCGCCGAGCGACGCCCGATCTCGAGCAGCGTCGTCAGCTCACCCAGCTGGATGTCGGTCTTGAGCGACCCGAGGAGCCGCACGCTGCCCACCAACGACCCGGTCCCCGGCTCGAGCCACTTGCGGACCAGGGCCAGGATCACCTGCTGCTGGCGGGCGGCCCGCTCATAATCCGAATCGGCTCGGGTGCGACTGAAGGCGAGTGCCGTCGCGCCGTCAAGGTGCGTGGGGCCTGCCGCCAGATGGAGGTGCACCTTCGGGTCCGAGAGGCGGGTCTTCACCACGACGTCGATGCCGCCGACCACGTCGACCATCCACACGAAATCGTCCATGTCGATCCGGATGTAGCGGTCGATCGGGACACCGAGGAGCGTCGATACGGCGCCCCGCAGCGCCTCGATCCCAAACGCCTCCGAGATCGCGTTGATCTTGCCGTGGTAGATCCGGCCATCGGCCATCGGCACGTCGACGGTGTCGCGCGGCAGCGAGATCATGTCGATCCGCGACTTGTCGGCGCTGACGCTGACCACCATCAGGGCGTCCGTGCGCCAGCTTTCCAGGCCTCCGGCGCGTCGGCTGGCGCTGGTGTCCTCGCCGGCAACCAGGACGGTGAAGCGTCGCCCGAGCATCTCCTCGTCGACCGGGATCGGTATCGGGCTGGGCACGGGGGTTGCGCTGGGCGTGGGCGTCGGGCTCGGACTGGCGGTCGGTGTCGGCTCCGCGGTCGGCACCGGGGTCGGCGACGGCGTCGGCGACGCGGTCGCACAGCCGGTGATCAATCCGGCGAGAAGCAGGAGCCGCAGGAACGCGGTGGCGGAGCTGCTCATGGCGTGGCCGTCTCACCGTTGGCGGTCGGGACAAGCGCATTGACCTGCGCGACCACGCGGTTGGGATCCGAGGTCGGCTGGTCGCAGGCGTAACCGCGACAGACGTACGCAGTCGGCGCGCCGTCCCGCGCCGCCTTCCCCTTGAAGAGCGGCCAGCCCCAAACGTCGCTCCCCTTCGGCAGCGGTGCGATCACCAGATCAGGGGCGTAGGGCACGGCGGCCGCGCGTCGCAGGGCCAGCGCCCGGGGATCGTCGCTCTCGCCGGCGATCACGGCATCCAGCGGCTCCCCCAGGGAGCGATCCGCGGCGGCCAGCATCCTGCCGAACTGCGCGGGGTGGCGGTCGAGGGCCGGCCCGGCGGCACGCAGGATGCTGCGGGCACGGCGGTCGTGATCCGCGTCCCCGGTGAGGAGCGACAGGCGCAGCAGCACGTCGGCGGCGACCGAGTTGGCGGCCGGGGTGGCGCCGTCGACCACCGAGCGCGGGCGCGCCACCGTGCGGTCGTGCTCGTCGCTCGTGTCGAAGAAGATGCCGCGCTCCTCATCCCAGAAGTCGGTGACGGCTCGATCCATGAGGGCCGCCGCGAGCAGGAGGTCCTCGACCTGCCCCGCGGCGGCGTACGCGGCCAGCAGCCCATCGGCGACATGGGCGTAGTCCTCGCAGAAGGCGGGCGTGTGCGCGACACCGTCTCGAGTGGTGCGCCACAGTCGTGCGTCGTCGCGCAGCAGGCGCGCCCGGACAAACGCGACGCAGCGCTGGGCGGCAGCGGCGAACCGCTCATCGCCGAGGACCAGCGCCCCGACCGAGAGCGCACGGAGCGCCATGCCGTTCCAGGCGGCGAGCTGCTTGTCGTCGCGGCCAGGCCGAACGCGGCCATCGCGGGCTGCGAGCAGGGCGCGCCGGGCCCTCTCCAGCAGGTCCGCCGCTGGAGCCTGCGTTGAGGTGACGTGCAGGATCGAGCGGCCCTCCCAGTTGCCGGCGGCGATAACGCCCCAGTAATCGGCCAGTAAGCCGGTATCGGCATCATCCAGGCCGGCGCGGTGGAGGGCTTCGGTGAACTCGACCTGATCCCAGGTGTAGAAGCGCCCCTCCTCGCCCTCGCTGTCGGCGTCGAGAGCCGATGCGAAGCCGCCGTCCTCGGTCGCCAGCTCGCGGACCATGAAGTCGAGCGTGCGCCGCGCGACGTCGGCATATCGGTCCATGCCGGTCGCCCGATACCCCTCCAGGTAGGCATGCGCCAGCTGGGCGTTGTCGTACAGCATCTTCTCGAAATGTGGCACCAGCCAGCGGGCGTCGGTGCTGTAGCGGGCGAACCCACCCCCCAGCTGGTCATGGATGCCGCCGTCCGCCATGCGGTCGAGGGTCAGCGTCACGATCCGCAGGGTCTCCGGATCCCGGCTTCGTCGCCAGGCGCGGAGCAGGAACTCGAGCGTCATCGGCGCCGGGAACTTGGGTGCGCCCCCGAAGCCGCCGTGGGTCGGGTCGAATGACTGCGCCAGGCGGGCGGCGGCCACTTCGAGCTGCGCTCGCTCGACCTCCGCCCCACCGGACTGGACGTCCAGCTGTTCGCGCAGGTGCGCGGCCAGCTCCCGCCCCTGGGCGACCACCTCGTCGCGCCGGGTACGGTACGCGTCGGCGATGCCGGCCAGCACGCGAGGGAAGCCGGGCATCCCGTGCCGATCCTCGGGCGGGAAGTAGGTGCCGCCGAAGAACGGCTCCAGCGCCGGGGTCAGGAAGACGCTCATCGGCCAGCCGCCACCGCCGGTCATGGTCTGCACGGCGGCCATGTACACGTCGTCGAGGTCGGGGCGCTCCTCGCGGTCGACCTTGATCGCCACGAAGTCGCGGTTCAATTGCGCGGCGATGGCCGGGTCCTCGAACGACTCGTGGGCCATGACATGGCACCAGTGGCAGGCCGAGTAGCCGATCGACAGGAAGATCGGCTTATCTTCGGCGCGAGCCCGTTCGAGCGCCTCCGGACCCCATGGATACCAGTCCACCGGGTTGTGCGCGTGCTGGAGCAGGTATGGGCTGGTCTCGCCCGCGAGGCGGTTGGACGCGGAGGGCGCCTCGCTCACGCGCGTCCTTCCCGCTCGGCCGCGAATTGCTCGTGGTACAGCTGCGCGTACAGGCCCTCGTGCCGAAGCAGCTGGTCGTGCGTTCCGCGCTCCACGATCCGGCCCCGGTCGAAGACGAGGATCTGATCGGCACGCAGGATGGTCGACAGGCGGTGCGCGATGGCGATCGTGGTGCGCCCCTCCATGAGCCGGTTGAGGGCGGCCTGGATGAGCCGCTCGCTGACCGTGTCGAGGGCGCTGGTCGCCTCGTCAAGGAGCAGGATGCGGGGGTCCTTGAGCAGCACCCGCGCGATCGCGACGCGCTGCTTCTCGCCGCCCGACAGCTTGTAGCCGCGCTCGCCGACGATCGTGTCATAGCCCTCGGGCAGCTCGGCAATCCGATCGTGGATCGCGGCCGCGCGCGCCGCCTCCTCGATCTCGGCCATGGTGGCATCGGGCTTGGCGTAGCGCAGGTTGTCGATGATCGAGGCGTGGAAGAGGTACGTCTCCTGCGTGACCACGCCGATCACCCGGCCCAGCGATTCGAGCCGGATGCGCCGCACGTCGAGGCCGTCGATCTCCACCGCGCCCTCATCCACGTCATACAGCCGCGGGATGAGATAGGTGGTAGTGGTCTTGCCGGCGCCCGACGGGCCGACCAGCGCCACCAGCTGCCCGGGCAGCGCGTCGAAATCGATCTCGTTCAGGCCGAACGGCCTGACCGGCAGCGCCGGCGGCGCGACCGCGCTTTCCGCCTCGTCGGCGGCCTCAGCCTCGGACGGCGCCGCCAGGATGACGGGCGGACGGGGATAGTGGAACGAGACGCTGCGCAGGCGCAGCTCGCCGTGCACCGTGGCCTGGTCCAGCTCGACCGCATCTGGCGCATCGGTGATCTCCGATTGCATCTCCAGGTACTCGAAGATCCGGTCAAAGAGGGCCAGCGCACCCTGGATCTCGACCTGCACGCCCAGGAGCTGGCCGAGCGGGAAGAAGAGCCGGCTCTGGAGGGTGGTGAAGGCGACGATGGTGCCGATGCTGACGTGCGTGTCGCCGCCGATGATGAGGGTCCCCGCCAGCAGGTAGACGAAGGCGGGCGCGATCGAGAAGAAGGTGCCGATCAGCGCGAAGAACCAGCGGCCGATCATCTGCTGCCGGATCTGGAGGTCGCCCAGGCGGCGGGACTCGCGGCGGAACTTCTCGATGCTGGCCCGCTGCTGGCCAAATGTCTTGGAGAGGAGGATGCCAGACACCGACAGCGACTCCTGGGTGATGGCGCTCACCTCCGCCAGCGACCGCTGGGTGAGGCCGCTCACCACGCGACGGACTTTGCCGACGCGGTAGGTGATGTAGGCGAAGATCGGCAGCATGCCGAGGCTGAGCGCGGTTAGCCGCCAGTCGATGATCAGCATCGCGATCACGGTGGTCGCCACCGTGGCGAAGTTGGAAAGCAGCGACGCGGCCGTATCGGTCACCACCGACTGCACGCCATTGACGTCGTTTCCGATGCGACTCTGGATCTCGCCGGTCCGCGTCTCGGTGAAGAAGCGCAGCGGCATCCACTGCAGGTGCGTGTAGAGCGCGTGGCGCAGGTCGTTCATCACGTTCTGGCCGACCACGTTGGACAGGTAGCTCTGCCACACGCCGAGCAGGCTGGTCACGATCGGCAGACCGATCATCAGCCCGCATTGCAGGTACAGGAGCCCCACGTCGCGCGGCCCGGTCAGGTTGTCGATGACCAGCTTGAGGAGGATCGGGTTGATGACGCCGATGCTGACGGTCAGCACGATCAGGATCCCGATGAGGGACAACCGCCGCTGATACGGCCGGAAGAAGCCGACGATGCGTCGGAAGGTGGCGGGGCCGCTCCCCGGCCGGGCGCGCAGGTTTGGTCCCTCGCCGCCTCCCCAGTGGCCGCGCATCATCGCCGCTCGGTCTCCATCAGCCGATCAGGATCGACAGGAAGGCGTTGGCCAGCTCGAGGCCGACCGGCTCGCCCAGCTCCACCGCACGCTGTCGCACCCGCTCCTCGACGGCGGCCGGGTCCGAGATCTGGCTGGCATGGCAGAAGAGGGCCTGCAGCCCGATCTCAAACGTGCTCGAGACGTCGATGAACAGGTTCGGCCGCTCCACCCCACTGACGAGGATCTGGCGCACCTTCCACGGCTCGAGCCCCTCGGACAGCAGCTGCGGGAAGTTGAGCCGGTCGCGCGCAGCGGGATACACCGCGGCCAGGGTCGCCTCCCCGGTGGCCAGGTGATCGGGGTGGCCGATGAACGGGTTGCCGTCCTGGCGGCGCAGCGGGTTCTGGGCGATCACCAGGTCGGGCCGGAAGCGACGGACCTGGCGCACGATGTCGCGCCGCAGGGCGAGGGTCGGCTCGAGGTAGCCATCGGGGTAGCCGAGGTGCACGATCTCGGTGACGCCCAGCACGTCAGCCGCGGCGCGCTGCTCGGCCTCGCGCAGGGACGTCAGCTGCGCCGAGGTGACCGCGGGGTCCTCGGTCCCCTTGCCGCCATCGGTCGTCACCACGTAGTCGACCCGGGCGCCGGCGGCGGTCAGGTGGGCGATGGTCGCCGCCGCACCGAACTCGGCGTCATCCGGATGACTGAAGATGACCAGGGCTCGTTCGAGAGGCTGGATCAGCTCGTGGCGTTCAAGGTCGGGCATGGCTCGGCGCATCGTAGCGCGAACGGCGGGTTGACCCGGCGCGCCGCGATTGACCGATGGCGGTCCGCCTCCACATACTACCCCCGAGTATGACCAGCAACATGCACACGGCCGATCACTTCCGCCACTCCTACAGCAAGGATCGGGGAGAGCTGCTGAACCGGCTGCGCCGGATCGAGGGCCAGGTGCGCGGTATCGAGCGCCTGGTCGAGGACGAGGCCTATTGCCTGGACGTCCTGCAGCAGGTCGAGGCGATGACGGCCGCCGCCGACAGCGTCGCCCTGCTGCTGCTCGAGGACCACATCGACGGATGCCTGGCGCACGCCATCGAGGTCGGCCAGGGGCAGCCCTACGTCGACGAGGTGATGACCGTGGTGCGACGTGCGCTGGGGAGGCGAGCGGCCCGTCCGAAGGGGCCGCGCGCCTAGCTCCCGAGCTCCCGCGCACGTGCTTGGGAGTGCCGCGGGGGGGAACCACGGCACTCCCGCGGCGAGTCTACGCCGGAGGGCTTTCGGCCGCGACTACTCCCCGAACATGGTGAGCTGCTCGCCTCCGCGCTCGATCAGCGGATCGAGCCCCAGCACCGGCTCCAGCCAGTCCAGGCTGGCGCCATCGCGCGCCGCCAGCCCTTCCAGGTGCTGCCACTTCAGGAAGTGCCAGTTCTGGCGGGCGACCTCGGCACGCAGCCACGGCGATCGGTCCAGCTTCAGGCGGAGCAGCTCGGTACGCTCGGCCGGGAAGACGCAGAAGCGTGCCTGTTGATCGGTCGGCTCGATCTGCAGGCCGCGCCGCAGGATCGGCTCGCCGAGCATGGCGGTCCATTCGACGTCGAACATGAAGGCCATCCGGCCGCGCACATACCAGATCGCATCGATCGCCGCCAGGGACGCGGCCGGGGCGCGCACGATCAGCGGCAGGTAGGCCCGGCGCTCATCGTCGCGCAGCCGCTCGAGCAGGCTGGCCCCCGCATACGGCCGCTCGTGCTCGTGGCGACCGACCCAGGCGCGCAGTCCCAGGCGGTGCCCGTAGTCGACCAGCGTGCCGATGATCCGGGCGTGGTCCTCCTGGCGCCCCGCCAGCTCCTCCTCGGTGCGCAGCAGCCCCTTCTCGCCGACGAAGGCGTAGGCCGCCAGGCAGGCCCGCACCAGCTCCTCGTCCGGAGCCTCCAGCCCCGGAAAGAGCGCGTAGATCCGCTCCAGGAAGCCGGCCTCATCCAGCCGGCCGGCGGTGGTCAGGACGGAGAAGGTGGCCCACTCGACACGATCTGCCAGCGGCGTCTCGCTCAGCTCGGGCTGGCGCAGCCACCACAGGGGCCGATCCGCGTCGCCGATACGGACCAGCGACGGATGGTCGTCGCGCGCCAGCTCCTCGCGCAGGAGGGTCGCCAGCATGTTCGGGCCGCGCTCGGGCCGCTCCGCGGCGTCGGTGGCCTCCGCCGGAGCCGATTCGGATCCCTCCGGCCCAGGTGCCGCGCCGCGGGCTGCGGAGACGCGCGACAGGAGGCCGGCGCGCTGCAGCTCCACCAGCACGGCGGCACCGATGCGCACCAGCCCGACCGGCTCGCCGCGGCGCTTCAGGAGCGCCGTCGCCGCCCGATCGATCGCCGTGGCAAGGTCCGGGTAGGTGAGATGCCCGTCCTCGGCACCGAGCTGGAGCGGGTTGGACGAGATGGCGGTTCGCAGCCGATCCTCGGCCGACGGCTTGTGGAAGTGCAGCGCAATCCCCTCTCCCGAGCGGACCGATTCGCGGTGGATGACGTCCACCAGCTCGAGATCCGCGGCGGCGGCGGCCACGGCGACCGCCAGCATCCGATCCAGGTCACCGCCCTCGATCAGGATGTTGCACCAGCCGCCCGGCTTCAGCGCTCCGGCTGCGGACGTCATGGCGTGCCGCATGGCGGTCCCCTCGGCGGGCTCGCCGCGGCTCTGGGTCGCACTGAAGAGCGGCTCGAGGCGCAGCGTCTCTGCGGCCTCGCGTCCCATCAGCCAGGCGGTGGCGAGGTATTCGAAGCTCATCTCGTCGGCGCTCGCAGAGGGCGGGGGCGAGCCGAGCACCAGGTCGACCCCCTCCGGCGGCAGATACTGCCCGACCACCGCGGGACGGCATCGGATCCAGAGCACGTTGGCCGCCCCCACGCCGCCCAGCTCGTCCAGATCGGCCGCGAAGCGCGCGGGGCGGCGATCGCGGCCGAGCGCCACGATCGCCGTTCTGACGTCGCTGACCGCCGACTCGAAGAGGCGCCAGACGTTCACCTCGCGCTGGTGGCGCGACGCCGGCTGGCGCACGTGCCCGCCGCTGATGCGCAGCGAGGCGACCCGCCCGGGATAGCCGTTCAGGCGGCTGCCGGGGAGCAGGCAGGCCGCCAGCGCCACGCGGAAGACGGCCGCCAGCGATGGCTCGCGGAACTCGGCATCGATCTTGTTGGCGATCGTCTGCAGCGCGTACAGGTTGCGCGGCGTGTACAAGTCGAGCAGCTCATCGACCAGCTCAGTTCGGCCGTCAAGCACCGGAAACCGGTCCCGCAGCTGCTGGTAGTGCAGGCTCTGGCGGACATCGGTCTGCGGTTGGGGGGCCGGGTCGGGATGGACGGTGGAGGCGAAGCGCGGGCGGCCGGACCGCAACGACCCGGTCGGCGGATCGGGCAGCGCCGGCGACAGCGCGGGCGGACCGCCCCCCTCGCCGATCGGCGCAGCGGGGTCTTCATGCGGCGCAGCAGGGTCCTCGTCCGGATCCGGCATGGCGGTCAGCCCGATCGGCGCCGGCGGCAGGTCATCCTCGGCATCGGCCGCGGGGTCCGCCACCGGCAGGGTGGCCTCGGGATCGGCCGGACGGTCGATCCCAAGCTTGGCGAGATCAGCGTCGTCGATCGGCGCGACCCGTTCCTGCGGACCGCCGACCGACACGTCGCAGTTGGGGCAGTGGTACACCTTCCGCCCCGGCGCGTCGCCGTCGCGCGGCCAGATGAACTGATCGCCCACGACCGGGCGACGGCAGGTCGAGCAACGGGTGGCGTACAGCTCCTCGAGGTGCTGGCGCAGCGGCACGTCGACGCGCCGCGAGGCGGAGAGCTGGGCGAATGCCGCATCCAGCGCGGCGGGCTCCGGGGCGAGCAGGAACGCCTGTCCGGCGAGCTGCGCAAAGGGGCTCGGATCGGCGGCCACCACCCGCATGCCGTGGGCGATCGCACGGCGCGCGGTCCAGCCGGTGCCGGCCCATGGGTCGAGGACGGTGTCGCCGGGGCGGCCGAATGCGGAGAGCTCAGCGTCGAGCTGGTTATCGGCCGGCGAAGGGAAATAGCGCTCCAGCAGCGCGAGCCCGGGGAGGCGGCGTGGAAGGACGACGTGATCCAGTCGCTTCCGTTCGGCCTCGCTCAATCGGGCTCCTACGGTTCTTCGAGCAGCTCTTCCTCGAGGTCGGGTTCGGCGGAGAACTCCGGAAGGGTGGTGTCGAGCTCCTCGACCTCCTCGGACTCCTCCTCGTACTCCTCGGATTCCTCCTCGTCATCGTAGCGGAGCGGGGTGCCCTTGATGTACGGCCTGACGTCACTCGCCCGGCCCGTGGCGCTTGCCGGGAAGCTGACCTTGCCGAAATTGGACGGGCTGGCGAAGGCCTCGTGGATGATGACCCGCACCTCGTGGCCGTCGACCGTGGTGATCGCCGCCTCGTAGCGGTTGCCGCCCTTCATGAGCTTGGCCAGCCGCGAGCCGATGCGCGGCTCGACCTGCCCGATCTCGACCTCCCCCACCCTGGCCAGCAGTTGACCGGCGTCCAGGACCAGCTCCACGGTATCGCCGGCGGAGAGCGGGGCGAGCTGCTTGGCCGGCAGCAAGTTGATCAGGCGGGCGTGGCCGGTCTTGCCCATCTCCTCGATGAAATGCGCAGCGGATGCCTTCTCGGGCTTGCCGTCGCCAACCGCCGCTCCGTCGCCGCCGGCGATGACCCGCAGCCGCCCGACGTTGCGCTCCGCGATCCGATTGGTGGCATCGCGTGCCAGAGCGGCCTGGTACGCCTCCAGCGCCTCGGCGTGGCGGCCCAGCTCTGCCAGCGCCTTGCCCAGCCGGTTGTAGGCATCGGTGTCGCCGCCCAGCTCCAGGATCTCGCGGTTGCTGGCGACTGCCGCCTCCCATTCGCCGCGCGTGGCCTGCCCGATCGCGACCTCGGTAAGGTGGCGACGCTGCCGGTTGGTGGGCTCCGTCTCTCCGAGCGTCATCGTCTCCCCAGGCTCTCCGTGAGGCGGTCCAGATGCACGAAATGCCCGTCCGAATCCGGTCACCCGGCCGAAGGGCGCCTACTTGTAGCAGAGCCCGACAGGGGTGTCAACGCGCACCGGAGAAAGGACGAGAGCCCCCACAGAGACGACCGCGAACCCGGACACGTCCGGCTCTATGAGTCAGGTGCCCCAGCGTCTATCCTCGCGAACGATTCGCCATGCCGGTTCGTCAGATCGGATGAACGGAGGCGACAGCGGATGCTGGGGAGCTTGGTGGCGAAACCGATTGGCGACGAGAAGCGGCTCGAGGCGCTGCGGGTCACCGACCTGCGGGCTGACACATTCCGTGGACTCGTGGACCGGCAGCTCGATGGAGCCTATCGACTGGCCGGGGTGATCCTCAACGATCGCATTGAGGCCGAGGATGCGGTCCATGAGGCGGCGGTCGCCGCCTGGCGTGGCTTCGCGGGCCTCCGCGACCCGACCCGCTTCGACGCGTGGTTCCGCCGGATCCTCGTGAACGAGTGCCGGGACCGGCTGCGGGACCGCGCGAGGCGCGCCCGGGATGGCGTCAGTCGCAAGCTCATCGAGGCGGAGCACCCGCGAATCGCAGACGCCTCCGAGGCGACAGCGGCGCGTGACGCGCTTGACCGCGCGGTCGTCGGCCTGACGCTCGACGAACAGGTCGTGGTCACGCTGCGCTTCTACTCGGACCTGACCGTCCCGGGCATCGCGGAGGTGCTCAGGATCCCCGAGGGCACGGTGAAATCGCGGTTGCACCACGCGATGGGGCGCCTGCGGACCGCCCTCGAGGTGGCAGAGCGATGACCGGGCAGCCAGGCGATCCGCGTCTCGAGGACGAGCTGCGCACGGTGCTGCGCCGGCGCGATCCCGGCGCTGCCACAGACGTGCTTCGATCATGGGTGCAGGACGTCCCGGAAGAAGCCGAGTCGACCAAGCCGTCACAACTGAGACGTCCGTTCGCAGCCGTGGTCGGGCTCGCGGCGGTCATTCTCGTGGCCGTCATCGGCCTCACGGCGCCCCGCCACCTCGGACCAGCTACCGGTCCCGGCGCATCATCGCCCGTCGGGACGGTCGCCAGTGCATCCGCCGTCGAGTCTCCGGTCGGGGCCTTCGATCCGACGCTCCAGGGCCCCGGCGTCAGCGGGACCGATGACCTATCACCGGCCATCCCCGTCGTGCTCGCCTGCGCCGCACTGGGGATCCTGGCGATGACCGTCCGCGGGCGGCGGCGTTTTTTCCCAGCCATAGTCGCCGTGGTGCTCGCAGGCTGGGCTGTCGTGGCAGCCCTCATTCCCGTCACGGTTCTCGATTCCGGCTACGGGTTGGGCCTCAACACGGTCAGGGCGCCGCAGGTCCCCGGCTCGGGGGAGGAGCTGCTGTACGAGCTGGCCCCGGCGAACGGCCGCTTCAGCGTCGGGCTCTACCTCTTGGCGGACGGGCTGCTCCCCATCCGGATCGAGGGGATCGTGTCGCCCTTGTTCGGTCGGGATCCCCGCTCGTTCCTCCCCGAAATGATGCCGACGGCCCTTTGGATCGACCGCGAGCCGAACGGTGGGATGAGCGGACCGATCCGCCCATTTACGCCCTTCGACATGCCCCGCAGCGGCCAGTCGATCTGGCTCGTCGGGCGTGCCGGCGCCTGCGCTCTCGGCAGCGCTTTCGACCCGTCGAACCCCGCCCCGGTGTTGGGCTTCCAGGGGATCGACAGCCTCGATGTTCGGGTCAGCGTCCTCGGCTGGCCGCGGACCGTCCACCTCACGCTGCGATTCCGGCTTGTCGAACCCGAGCGGCAGTCCTGCCCTGAGCCAACTCCTGAGCCAAGGAGCTCACCATCCGCCAAGCCTTCGAGCCGGTGAATGGAACGTCGGCTGGGGGAAACTTAGGCCGGCCGCAGCAGGAGCGCGACCAGCAGACCCAGCAGCGCCAGGCTGCCGAATTCGACGAGCACCGCTCGACCTCGAGCTCCACTGTCGAGGGCCTCTGCCGCGCCGGCCCAGGCATGGAAGCCGAGGGCAAGCACCGCGGCTCCGACGACACCGGGCAGGTGCAGCAGCGCCAGGGTGACACCCAGCTGTGCGATCGCCAGCAGGTGCAGGACCGCCTGCCCCACCGCTTCGACGCCGTAGCGTCCGCGCAGCTCGGCGGCGCGCAGCGCCGGAACGGAGGCGGCGATGACGACCAGCAGCACGGTCGGCGGCCAGGAGAAGGCGGGGAAGGTGGCCCCCACCCCGGCGGCCGCCGCAAAGACGATGCCGACCAGGGTGAGGTCCACGGCCAGGCGTGGTGAACGTCCCTCCGGGAGGCGCAGCTCCAGCCACAGCACGCCGAAGAGGAGCACCGCGATCACGGGCACGGCGGCAACCTGGGCGGCCGACTCCAGCAACCTGCCGAGCAACGTGGCGGCTGCGCCTGCCACGGCGAACGTGCCATACCGTGCGAAGCCGAACCGCGCCCGCACCGGACCGATGACCCATACCGCTCCCAGGCCGCCCACAACCAGCTGCGCCGCGATCGCCACCGCCATCCAGAAGGGCGACGCGAACCAGCCATAGACGGCCAGGCCGGTGACCACCAGGGCCAGCACGATCGCCTCGGGGTGCTCAATGCGCCGCCGATTGGCGGACAGCCGCTCACCGCGGGCGCCGGCCGCGGTCATCGCACCAGCTCCAGCAGCTCGGCGGCGCTGCGCGTGCCGATCACCTGGGATGCGCTGAGCCAGGCGCGACGCGCCATCGCGACGGCGTAGCGCAGCTGGTCGAGCTCCTCGGTCCGATGCGCGTCGCTGGCCAGCGTCAGGCGCGCGCCGGCCTGTCCGGCGGCCCTCGCCAGCGCGTCATCGAGGTCAAGCCGCGGGCTGCCGTTCAGCTCGAGCGCGGTGCCGGTCCGGGCGGCGGCCTCGAAGACGCGCGGCCAGTCAAGGGCGATGGGGTCGCGGCGGTTGACGATCCGGCCGGTGGGGTGCGCGATGACGTCAACGTGCGGGTTGTCGATCGCCGCCAGGGTGCGGCGCGTCAGCTGCTCGGTCGACTGCCCGCGGGCGGTATGCACGCTGGCCACCACCAGGTCGAAAGCGGCGAGCAGCGCATCGGGATAGTCGAGGGTGGCGTCAGCCCGGATCTCCATCTCCGTGCCATGCAGGATGCGGAATGGAGCCAGCTCGACGTTGAGGCGGTCGATCTCCGCGCGCTGCTCGGCCACCCGCTCGGCCGACAGGCCACGCGTGATGCCCAGCGACGGGGAGTGGTCGGTCAGCACGATCCACTCGTGGCCGAGCCCGCGGGCGGCGCGCGCCATCGCCTCGATCGAGTCGACCCCATCGGTCCAGTCCGAGTGCACGTGCGTGTCGCCGCGCAGATCGGTGAGGCTGACGAGGGTCGGCAGGCGACCTGCGAGCGCAGCCTGGATCTCGCCGCTGTCCTCGCGCAGCTCGGGCGGGATCCACGGCAGGCCGAGCCGCGCATAGACCTCGTCCTCGGTCGCCACCGGCTGCAGCGCGCCGCTGTCGACCACCTTGAAGCCCTTCTCTGACAGGGAGAGGCCACGCTCCAGGGCCATCCCGCGCAGCGCGACGTTGTGCTCCTTGCTGCCGGTGAAGTGGACCAGGTGGCTGCCCCAGGCGGCCGGCGGGCAGACCATCAGGTCGACCTGGGGCCCGTCGACCAGCACGATGCTCGACTTGTCGTTCCCCGCGCTGAGGACCGCCTCGACTCCGGGCAGGCCGTCGAGCGCGGCGATCAGGCGGGCGGGGTCATCGGTCGCCGCCAACAGGTCCAGGTCGCCGATGGTCGCCTTGCGGCGTCGGAGCGATCCGGCCGGCTCGATGGCGCGCACACCGGGCACCTCGCGCAACCGATCGACGAGGCCGGCCATCAGGGCGTCGGCGTCGTGGAGCAGCAGGCGCGTGCCGCGCGCTGCCTGTCGCGCCATGGCGGCCAGGATGTTCTCCTCGGTCCGGGCCGAGAGGCCTTTCACGCCGCGCAGCGTGCCGGCCTCGGCGGCCGCGCGGAGTGCATCGACCGACTCGATGCCGAGCTCGTCGTGCAGCTGCTTGACGGTCCGCGGCCCAACCCCGGGGATCTTCAGGATCTCGAGCAGCCCCGCCGGCACCTGGGCGCGCATCCGGTCGTAGTAGCCCAGCTGTCCGGTGCTGGCGAGCTCGGCCAGCTTGGTGCTCAACGCCGGACCGGCTCCCGGGATCTTGGGCGCCTCGCCGGCCACGATCAGGTGGGCGACGTCATCCGGCCAGCGCTCAACCGCATCCGCCACCCGACGGTAGGCGACCGCCTTGTAGACCAGCTCGCCGGAGATCTCCAGCATGTCGGCGATCTCGTTGAAGACGCGCGCCATCTCGGCATTGCTGATCAGCGTGGGATCG
>JBGQCU010000002.1:0-46757 GCA_041495495.1 Candidatus Limnocylindria bacterium | reverse complement strand
CGCGGATCACCTGCTCGATGCGCTGGCTGACCCGGAAGCCGAGGGGCAGCAGCGAGTAGATTCCCGCCCCCAGCTGGCGGATGTAGCCGGCCCGCACCAGGAGGCGGTGCGAGGCCATCTCGGCCTCGGCCGGGTTGTCGCGCAGCGAAGTGAAGAAGAGCTTTGAGAGGCGCATGGAGCGTGAAGGATAGCGGAGCGATGACGGGCCGCGGACCCGGGAGGTCCTCGTTACGGCCCCGGCGCGCCTGGCCCTTCGGCGCGCTGCCCGACGAGATGCTCGGAGGCGCGCAACCGGTGCACCGGCAGGATCGCGACCACGATGAGCAGCAGCGAGGCGTAGAGGAGGCCGTCGATGCCTGCCCAGTCGCCGGCGAAGCCGCTGGCGACCGCGCCCACGATCTGACCGAGGCCAAGGAAGACCGAGTAGAGGCCCATGATCACGCCGCGGTCGGCAGGGTGCGCCTCGCTGATGTCGGCGAGGAGGCCGAGCGCCGCGGGCGTGGCCCCGGCCATGACGAAGAGGCCAGCGGCGGCAACCGCGCCGAGCGGCGCCTGGACGACGATCGGCAGGCCGCTCGAGTGGTTGAGCGCCAGGACCGCGGTCAGCATCACGAGGGCTCCGCCCAGGCCGATGGCGATGATCGTCGTACGGCGGAAGACGCGGAAGCGGTTGCCCCAGAACCACAACCCGGCGGTGAAGATCAGCCCGATGCCTGCGAATCCGATGCTGACGCTGGTGGGCGTGAACCCCTGCATCATCAGCTGGTCGCGGAACCCGACGGGGGGCTCGCGGACGAGCTGGAAGACCGACTGCGTGGTCCACGAGCCGAGCACGGCGTTGAGCGCGATCCAGGTCGGGGCGAGGAGCCACACGCCGGATGAGGCGAGGATGCGCCGATAGCGCCCGAAGTCCATCGTCGTCGGCCTCAGATGGTGGTCGCCGGCGGCGATCTCCGCCTCGGTCGGCGCGTGATGCATCTCCGCGACGCCCCAGCGGTAGACCGCGAATGACCCGATGTAGATGCCGGCATTGAGCAGGAAGCCGCCCCGGCCGAGCCAGTCGAAGATGGGTCCGGCCGCGACGATGCCGAGCCCGATGCCGGCGAGCGTGGCCGCTTCGAAGCGCGCCACGGCGCGGCCGCGCGTGGCCTGGTCGCCCGAGGTCGCCAGCGCGAGGTAGCCCAGGATCGAGGGGATCGAGGCGGCGGCGGCTCCGCCCTCCAGGATCCGTGTCCCGCCGAGGATCCAGAGGTCGACGGCGAACGCCGTGATGAGGGCAGCCACGAGCCCGAAGAGCGGCCCGACCTGCATGACCCGATGCGCGCCGAACCTGTCGGAGAGGTACCCGAACATCGGCGACAGGACGAGCTCGGCGGCGTAATAGCCCGCCGTGAGCAGGCCGACCGTCGTGCTCGTGACCTGCGGGCCGCCGAACTGCGGCAGAGCGGCCAGGTAGAAGACCAGGAGGCCGCCGGTGAGCCCGGTGCTGAAGCGGAGGCTGAAGGTGCCGAACAGGACGGCCTGGATTGAGCGATTCACCGGGCGATCACGCGGGCGGATCCATCGGCCACGTCGGCGGTTCCGTCGGTTCGGCCGGAGTGTCGAGTGGGGCGGTGTCCATGGCCGCGGCTGCTGCGGCACGACGCCGACGCCTGATCCGAACGCCGATCAGGACCCCTCCGCTCACTCCCAGCAGCCCGCCGCCTGTAACCAGGACCCGGGTCTGGCCGGTCTCCTCGGCACCCAGCCGCACGGCGAGTGCCGCCTGGGCATCGCGCGCGGCTGCAGCCAGCCGATCGGCTTCGAAGGCGGTCCGCGCCGCGTCCAGGCTCGCCCCGGGATTCGACCCGAGCAGGCCGATCGTCTCGAGGATGCTCTCCTGCTCGGCCAGCCGGTCGGCGGCCTTCGAGATGCCGGCCAGCACGTCGAGCTCCTGGTCCGCCTCCTGCTTGGCCGCGGGCAGCCCGTCGGCACCTTCGAATGCGTCCCGCAGCGCGGCGGGCGGGGTAAGCCCGAGGTGGAGAGACTGCGACTCGATCTGGTCTCGCGCGGCAAGCACCGTCCCCGCCAGCGTCAGGTCTGCCTCGGCCACGTCGAAATGCCATGAGCCCATCGCATAGCGCAGGTCGAACGGAAGGTTCCAGGGCCCGGCCGTCTGGACCGCCGACGCATAGTCCTCGCGGGCCGCGGACCGCTTCTGCATCAGCAGCTGCTGGTCGCCATTGACCACCCATTGGCTCCACAGGTCGTCGAAGTTGGCTCCCGCCCGCTGGTCGAGCAGGTCGAGCAGCTCCTGCCAGCCACCCAGCGAGAAGTCGACACCCGTCTTGGGCTTCCCGTTCCCGTGCGCCGGCTGGTACGCCATCTCCGCTCCGCTCGCGCCGCGCCAGACGGCCTGCAGGCCGGCGATGTCGGTCCTGGCATAGATGAGCAGCGCCAGGTGGTACGTGGCCGCATAGGCATACTCCTCGACGCCGGCGTCAACGGCGCCGATCTGGCCCCAGTCGTTGAGAGGGATCTTGTTGGCGAGGAGCGCATCGGTGAGGTCGAAGCTCTGGCCGGTGGCGCCGATCGCCTTGGCAGCCTGCACGCCGTAGAACTCCGCGTATGCCTCGCCGATCCAGCGATCGGGGAAGAGGTTGCTGTTGAACCAAATGTGCGCGGCCTCGTGCAGCCCGACATACGCGTCGGCGTCATAGCGAACGCGGATCACGCCTGTCAGGTTGTTGTAGACGCCGGCGTACTCGCCGAGGCGGCTGGTGGCCGCCTCCTCGACGACGAGCGTGCCGGCCGCCGGATACGGCAGGCCGATCAGGGTCTGCAGCTCGGGCAGCCCATCCACCATGAGGCCGCTCATCGTGGTGCCCCAGTCGGGGTCGTCCTGCCAGGAATGCACCCTCACCATGGCGGACTTCGTCCCGACCGTCACCGTCAGCAGCGTGTCGGTGAAGGCCCCGGGCCGGTCGGCCGAGACGTAGGAAAAGAAGTTGAAGGGATCGGGGAGCGTCGTGGTCGACAGCAGAATCTTCCCCCCCGGCCCGGTCGACTCGTCGAGCGGATCGCCCTCGACGCTCGGCCGGAACCCGGCGGGAAGGATGACGGTGACGCTGCCACCAACCTCGCCACTGGTGCCGAAGGCCCACACCGGGAACGCCACGATGCTCGGGCTGATGCGCAGGTTGCGGTTCGGCGCGCCGCCCGGATCGGGCAGGTCGTAGGTGACCTGGTAGGCGTAGCTCTGCTGGAAGTAGACACCGTCTGGGAAGGTGACCGTCACGCCCAGAAAGTCGGGATCGCTGGGGTCAACGCCGACCGGGAGCGGCTGCCCGCTCGACGTGGCGGCCACGTGGGTCGCGCCGGGCTGCACCGCGAAGCTGACGTCCGGATAGTATGCGAGTCCGTCGGGCGGGTTCGGCGTGTACGAGGTCGCAACCGCGTCGACGGTCACGTGGATGTGGCGGGCGTCGGGGAAGGCCTCGTACCGCGCCTGGGCGACGACGACCAGGCCACGGTCCGCGGCCCGGGCCACGTGCCCGGTCGGGGCCGCCGGGGCGAGGGCAAGCAGTGCAAACGCCGCAAGAGCGGCCAGGACGGCGCGACGGTGCAGCGCTCGGCGCATGTCCCCCGCAGGATAGGCGCAGTCGGCGGTCAGGCGCTCTTGGCGAATGCCTCGAGCCCGAACGCGGTCTCCAGCTGCTCCGCCGGACGGAAGCCGACCGCGGCACGCGGCGGCTGGCCAGGCGCGAAGAAGGCGACGGTCGGAATGCTCATCACCCCGTAATGCATGGCCGTATGCGGGTTGGCATCCACGTCGAGCTTCATCACTTCGACGCTGCCGGCGTACTTCTCCGCCAGTTTCTCGATCTCAGGGGCGACCAGGCGGCACGGACCGCACCACGCGGCCCAGAAGTCGACGATCACCGGCTTCTCGCTCTTGATCACCATCTCATCAAAGTTGGCGTCGGTCGCCTCGCGGACGTTCGACATCGGTCTTGAATGGTCCTTTCGTGTGTCGTCCGTCAGCCGGCGACCTGTCGGAGGATGCGATAGACCTCGAGCACCTGCGGGTGCGCGAGCCGGTAGAAGACGGTGCTGCCATCTCGACGAGAGGCGACGATCCCCGCCGCGCGCAGGACCGCCAGGTGCTGGCTCATGTTCGGCACCTGGCAGCCGATGTCGCGCGACAGGTCGCTCACCGATCGCTCTCCGTCGGCCAGCCGCTCGACAACGCACAGGCGCTTCGCGTCAGAGAGCGCTCGGGCGATCGCCGCGGCGCGGTCCCGGAGCAGGTCGTTGCTGAGGGTGGCTTGCATCAGCATGGATTCTGTCACTATTTGCGCAAAGACGCAAGTGCCCTCTCGGCTCGAGGGGGCCCGGCTCGCGGCTAGCTCCCCGAAGGAGGCAGCTCGAGGGCCTGGGTGTCGCTCCCGATCGGGTCGCGCGGCGAGAGCTCGGTGAAGCGGGACGCCACGAGGCGCACCGACCCGGCGCCGCCAAAGAGGATCGCGAAGGCGACGTAGCCACCGATCAGCAGCACGCCCGACGCGGTCAGCAGCCCGATGGTGTAGGCCAGCACGTTGCGCACCACGAATCGGCTCTGGAACGCGATCACCGACGGGCCGGTGGCCAGGCGGAAGAGACGCTCGTTGGCGGAGAGCTGCCCGGCCGTGTCGCCCGCCGCCATCAGGATCGCCATCAGCAGCAGGATCGCCGGCGCCACCGGGTTGGCCGGGTGGGCCGCCAGCCCGAGCAGCAGGGCGCCGGCCCGCAGCAGCATCGAGCGCCGCAGCAGGCGAGAGGCGGAGCCGCGCACCAGGTACGAGCTGACGTAGATCGACGAGAGGACGAGCGTCGCCGACGAGGTGGCCGAGATGGCGATGGCGAAGCCGGGTCCGGTGCCGAGTACGGCGATGGCGTACACCGACAGGAACGGGGCGAGGCCCGAGGCGAGGTTGGCCAGCAGGAGCACTCGGGCCAGGCGCCCCAGCCTGCCGTCGTCGGCCACGGCCGCGGTGGCATGCCGGGGGACCCGAACCCGGCCGGGGAATGGGAGCCGGCGCAGCGCCACCGCCGCCACCAGGCCCGCGGTCCCGGCCACGGCCAGCGGCATGACATAGGCCCACAGGCCGATACGGGCCACCAGGCCATCGATGGTCAGCGCCAGCGGCAGCAGGATCACCGATCCGATGCCGAGCGTGATACCGGCCAGCCGGGGCGCCACCAGGCGACGCTCGGCATCGGGCAGGATGATCTGGTACCAGGCCTGCAGCGAACCGTACGCGATGGCGCCCAGCGACCCGAAGATGCCGACCACGACGGCCACCAGGGCGATGGCGACCGGGTTGGGGATGAGCCCAGCGGCGGTCATGCCGATCACGGCGGCGAGGAGCAGACCCCGCGGCTCGCCGATCGTCGCGGCCAGCACCACGATCCCGCGCAGGTTGCCATCGGCACGTTCCAGGAGGCGGGGGATGAAGCGTTGCGCGGTGGTGCCGATGACCGGCAGGACGGCGAGCAGGGTGGCCAGCGCTGGATGTGCGCCGAGCGCCAGAAGGAGCGGAATCACGATCGCCGGACCGGACAGCGCACCGATGAACCCCTGCGCCACGGCAAGCAGCCGGAAGGGACGGTAGATCCCGCTGGCGAAGAGCCGCCAGTCGGCCAACGCGGCGCGCGCCGGGTGGGCCGGCGGGGAATCGGTCAAGGCGGCAAGCCTACGCGAATCGGCTGAGCGGCTGCAGATCGCGACAGCCAAGGTGTCACGCGGCGGGCACACGATCGCGGCATGACCATTCAACTTGCCTGCCCCTGGTGCACCGATGAGGTCACCTTCACCGTTGACGAGGCCGACGAAGAGCTCGTGTGCAGCGGCTGCGCCATGCGCATGGACTTTGCGCCGGACCCCGGCGTCACCTTCCGGCTGCTGTACGCCTCGGCCGCCTGAGCGAGGCTAGGACAGCTCCTCGGGGAGCGTGACCAGCTCGAGCTCGTCCCCGCTCCTGCGGGACTAGCTCTCCTCGATCTCGATCGTGTCGATCCGGTCGCCCGGCTTGGGGTCGCGCTGCGGGTCGCGTTCGCGAATGGTGCGCAGCACGTCCGTGCCGGAGGTCACCCGTCCGAAGACCGTGTGACGGCCGTCGAGGTGCGGCGTAGCGCCGAAGGTGATGAAGAACTGCGAGCCGTTCGTGTTCGGGCCGGCATTGGCCATCGACAAGGTGCCGGGGCTGTCGTGACGACGCTTGACCGACAGCTCGTCGCGGAAGCTGTAGCCCGGTCCACCCGTGCCGGTGCCGGTCGGGTCGCCACCCTGGGCCATGAAGCCAGCGATGACCCGATGGAAGGTGGTGCCGTCGTAGAACCCGGCGCGAGCCAGGTTGACGAAGTTTTCCACGGTGAGCGGCGCGTCGCCCGCGAAGAGCTCGCACACGATCTCGCCGCGCTCCGTCTTGAACCGGGCGGAATACGACTTGGTCAGGTCGAGGGCGCCCGATGGCGGGGTTTGTCGGTCAGCCATGCGAACCTTCAGGTGCGGAGTGGGATGAACCGATGCTACCCGACGATGGCGCACCGCGCTCAGCGCTCAGAGAGCAGGCAGATCGTAACGAGCCTGACGTCGCGGGCCCGCTCACGCGACAGGTTCCATGCCTGCCAGGCCTTGCCTGAATGGTCGTTCGCGAGCTCCACGACGTGGTTCTTGAGCGCAGCGCTGGCGTCGCGGCCCAGTCCGCCGGGGAGCGTGCAGACATTGTCGGCGATGGCCGATACGGCGTCGTCGCCGAGGGACGCCAGATAGAAGAGGTCGAGAGCTGCCTTGCCTCCCGGTGCAATCAGCTCAGGATGGAGGGCGCGCTCGATATTCTGGTCGGCAATGAACCTGACCGGCCCGATGATGTTGAATGCCATGCCGAACACGACGGATACCACGAGCATCCCGTGCAGCAGCCACCGCGTGCGATGGGTCGCCACGGCGATGATCGCCATCAGGGCGCCGAATGCGAGCCAGATGATCGCGGCCAGCACATAGAAGCGCAGCTCGGTCCACCCGTATGCGTCCTGGTACAGGCGCAGGCGCAGGAAGGCCGAGGCAAGCACGGCCAGGGTCAGCGCCACCAGCCCGATGGTGGCAGCCAGGTAGGCTCGCGTCCTGCTCCGCACGAATGTCTCCATGGCCAGGACCAGTCCGCCGACCACGAACGCTGCGCCGAGCAGCTCGAAGAAGCCGTGTCGAGCGTAGTCGGCGTACGTCAGGCCGCCCGCCTCGAGCGTGTCCCTGCCGCCGAACAGGTAGGCGGCCTGGAGTGCCACGAAGCCCGCGAACAGCAAGTCGAGCACGACCAGCACGGTGACCGCTTCTGCCGAGCCGAGCCGCCCCCGACCCTCCCAGGCGGCCACCGCCCTCGGGTCGATCCCGCGGTCCTCCCCTCTGGCCACGAACATGAGGAGCCCTGCCGCGAGCCAGGCAACGACGAACGTCCATGCGATGCGACCCGGCAGCGAGCCAAGGTCGAGGTGCCAGTTGAGCAGGTCGCCCGCGATCCGGGCGAAGACGGCGTCGGCGGACGCGAAGAGGATCACGAACAGGATCACCAACGGCGCTGCGATCAGAAGGCCGCGCAGGATGGGGGCAACGTGGCCGCCGCCTGTGCGCCGCCGGAGCAGCGGCACCGCGCCCATCATGGCTGCCAGGGGACGCTTCCCGGCGATCACTCCCGAAACTGCCAGCCGTCCAGCCAATGCGACGACGCCCGCCACGGGGCGTTCCAGGACACCTAGGCCGCCGAAGCTGACAAGCGCCGCACCTGAGAGCGCCATCGCGCCCAGGATGTCGAGCGTCACGAGGGTGCCGTCTCCGCGCAGCGCCACGAAGATCGACAGGGTCAGCGCACCGGGGGCGAGCCAGGCATCCGGCCATCGTGGCCGCGGCGTTGACCGATCACGGACCATCCAGCCGGCGCCGATGAGGGCCGCGGTCGCGATTGGAACGTTGATGCCAAGCGCTGCGTCGACGAACAGGAACTGGGCCAGGAGTCCGATCGCCAGCGATGCGAGGCCGATCGCTGTCGCGTTGCGGACCATGCCCGGTGCCGAGCTCATCGGTTCGGCCATGATCCTTCGCCGGTCAAGGTCAATGCTCGATGTCGATCACGAGGCGGCTGGGGCCGGTGAGGGTCAGAACGCGGATGCAGCCGCCGGGGTCGAGGCCCAGGTACCAGGTGCTGATGGCCTTGAAGTCGCCACCCTCCCGGAGCTGCACGAGCTGGTCGAAGCCGGGCTGGAAATTGGTCGACCCCGTGTAGGTGACGCCCCCGTCCAGCGAGAGCTTCGTCCCATGCGTCATGGTCACCTTCAGGAAGGCGGCGCCCGTCACGTCGAGGGGCAGGCCGCTGGGGTCGGCGTAGAAGGGCGGCAGGACACCTTCGATGAGGGTCTGCGGGATACCCGAAGCGAATTCGAAGGTGACGCGATCGTAGCCATCATGCGTGCCGACCCTGACGTCCGTGATCTGGGCACGATCCGTGGTGGCCGGGATGGTGACGGTCGGTGCGCAGGCGAACGGCGGCAGGCTGTCGGTCGGCCCGTCGCTTGGGGCCATGGTCGCCGTGCCCGATGGCTGAGCGCTCGCCGGCTGCGACGCCGGGGTCGACGCCGAAGAGCTTGCCGAGGCGATCGCCGATGCGCTGGGAACGTTCGAGCTCGGTGACGGGCTGCCGCCGGTGCAGGCGGCCAGAGTGACGCCGAAGCAGAGGGTGAGCGCGCCGATTGAGCAGCGCGATGGCAGCGAACGGGTCATGTGCGGTGCTCCATTCTTCATCGGTCGGCGCCGAAGCACCGGCCAATCTCTCCGACGGCGACCCTACCCGATTCGTTACGAGAGCGTTAGCTTGCTTCTGGCTCCGCGATGGGAGCCTCGAGCATGCGACGCTCGGCGGGGTTGTCGGACATCCGGGACGTCAGGGGCCCAGCTCCAGGACGAGCTGCGGGGCCGTGGCACCCGACTCGCGGCTCGACAGCCGGACGGCGGTGGCGTTGAGGCCGGAGAGGGCCACGCCGAGCTTGCTGCCGCCGAGGAGGGCGGTGACGTCGACGCTCGTCCAAGCCCCGGCCGCGATCGCCCCGGAGCCACCGACCGAGGCCCCGACCGGCGGCGCGTTGGCGGCGGTCAGGCCGGATTCCGTCCAGGTCGTGGTCGTCCCGCCAGCGGTGTAGCCGGCGCTCGAGGCGGTGTTGGCGTAGACCCGCAGGGTCGCCTTGGTGATCGTCCCGGACACGCCTGACAGGTCGAAGGTGAGATAGCTCCGCACGACCGGCGAGTTATCGAAGCGGAGCGAGGTCGAGCTGCCGTAGTTCGAGGTCGGCGCCGAGGCGTCGGTATAGGCGTCCGCGATCGGGAGCAGGGTCTGGGTGGTGGAGGGCGCCGGGGTGACGACCAGCGCCGGGGGCGAGGGGGCCGAGTGGTGGCCGGCGGCGTCGAAGGCATCCACCGTGTAGCTATACGAGGTCGAGGGGCTGACGGTCAGGTCGCTGTAGGTGGTGGTGGTGCCGTTGGTGGTCCCGATCGAGCTCCCGCCGCGGTAGATGGTGTAGCCGGTCACGGCGGTGTCATCGGTGGCGGTGCTCCAGGCCAGGTCGACCCGGCCCGAGGACGGCGCCGTGGCCGAGGTGATGGTCGGGATCGTGGGCGGCCCGGTGTCGCCGCCGCCACCGCCCGTTGCGTGACAGGTTCCGGACCCCGCGTCGGTGAACGTCTTGCCGGCCTCCGGTACGAAGGTCCAGTTGTAGCCGGTGGGATGCAGGGTCAGCGCCAGTATGCCGAAGGTGGAGGCATTCCGGACCTCGCTGTTGCCGGCGGTCGATGCGAGGCTCGTCAGGTTCGCGCCGCCCGTGCCGACGATGAACTCACGGATCCCGTTGGCGGCGTCGAGGGTCCCGGTCGGGGTCTGGGGCGCGAACCGCTCGTAGATGTGATCGTGGCCGTTGAGGATGACGTCCGCGCGATGCGCGTAGAGGACCTGCCACATCCCCGACGCATTGCTGGACGCGCGCCCGCCGGAGCTGAACAGCGGGATGTGGAAGAAGGCCAGGGTGCACATGTTTGGGTGGGCGTTGAGATCGGCGGTGAGCCATTGCCCCTGCGGGCTGCTCGCGGAGCAGCCGCCCACCGACGAGCACTGGGTGTTGAGGGAGATGAGGTGCCAGGCCCCGATGTTGAAGCTGTAGTAGCCCTTGGATGGATCGCCGGCAGCGGCGCCGAAGTACTGGTAGTAACCTGCGGCGCCCGTGTTGGTGGCGTCGCACCCGGTGCTCGCGCCTGATCCGCCATGAGTCAGGTACTCGTGGTTGCCGACCGAGGGGTAGGTCATCGACTTGACGCGACCCCAGCTTTGGTCGTAGGAGCCGACGAACGCCTGATAGCTGCCGCAGTAGTACTGGTTGTCGCCGAGCGCCAGCACGCCGCTGAGGCCGGCGCTCACCAGGAGGTCGGAGGTGGCCCGCTGGCGACAGCCGTTCGAGACGCCGAGCCCGCCGTTGAAGTTGGAATCGGCCGGATCGCAGGCGATGTCGCCGGCGGCGGCGATGACCGGATCACCGGCCGCCGCCGCTGTGACCGAGGACAGGTTCACGTCGGCCGGCGCCGCAGCGGCCTGCGGAGGGAGCGCCAGCGCCATCCCGGAGACGGCCAGCCCCACGGCGGCGAGCACCGCTGCAGCGCGTCCAAGGACTCCGCGCTGTTCGGGTCTTGTCATACGCCCCTCCACCGTGGCGTAAGTAGACCACGATCACGACCGCGGTGTCAGGCGAATTTACGTATGACGTCCGCAATTTCGAGCGAGGTGGCCCGACGGCGCTCATTCGACGCCGTCACCCCTGTCCGGCCCGATCAAACGTGCCTCCAGCAGGCGGCGCTCGGCGGGGTTGTCGGTGAGGGCCAGCGCGCGGCGATTTGCATCGCGTGCCTCCTCCGGGCGGCCCTGGCGCCGAAGCAGCTCCCCGCGCGCCGCATGGAAGAGGTGATAGCCGTCCAGCCGCGGGGCGAGCGGCTCGATCTCGGCCAGCGCGACCGCCGGCCCGGCCAGCTCTGCCAGGGCAAGCGCTCGATTCAGCGCGACGACGGGCGTCGGCTGGAGCCGCAGCAGGCGGTCGTAGAGCGCCACGATCTCTGCCCAGTCGGTCGCTGCGTACGACGGGGCCGCCGCGT
Organism: Candidatus Limnocylindria bacterium; assembly: GCA_041495495.1. Classification (GTDB taxonomy): domain Bacteria; phylum Chloroflexota; class Limnocylindria; order QHBO01; family QHBO01; genus CF-167. Next base: position 35,560 of record JBGQCU010000002.1, on the reverse strand, counting down.
GGACGGCCACGATCGCCGCCTGCAGCAGGTACGGCCCGGGGCGGCCCATGCGCAGGGCGCGCTCGATCATCGCTCTGGCCGCCGCGATGGCCGAGTGGTCCCAGCGCGAGCGGTCCTGGTCGGGGAGCAGGATCAGGGATCCGTCCGACGCGAAGCGCGAGTCGACCCGGGCCAGGTGCAGCTGCATCAGAGCCAGCAGGCCGAGTGGCTCTGATTCGTCCGGCATCAGGCGCACCAGCAGCGACGTGAGCCACTCGGCGTCGGCTGCCAGCTCGCGACGTTCCGGCACGGCTCCGTCCGAGGCGAGATATCCCTCGTTGAAGACGAGATACAGCACGGCCAGCACCTGCTCCAGGCGCTGGGGCAGCTCGGCTCCCTCCGGGATGCGGAATGGGATCCCGGCATCCCGAATCTTGCGTTTCGCGCGGACCAGTCGCTGTGCCACGGTGGACTCGGGAACGAGAAAGGCGCGCGCCACCTGGGCCGAGTCGAGGCCGCCGATCGTGCGCAACGTGAGCGCCACCTGCGCCTCCCGCGAGAGCGCGGGGTGGCAGCAGGTGAAGATGAGGCGCAGACGGTCGTCGACGGCGAGCGGCCCGCCGGTTGGGATCGGTCGCTCCATCTCGTCAGCCTCCTCTCCGAGCCGGGCCAGGCGCTCCCGGAACCTCGCGTCGCGCCGCAGCCGATCGATCGCGCGGCGGCGCGCGGTGGTCATCAGCCACGCCCCAGGGTTGCGCGGCACACCGTCGGCCGGCCAATGCTCGAGCGCCGCAACGGCCGCCTCCTGGACCAGCTCCTCGGCCAGGTCCCAATCGCGGAGGATGCGGACCAGCGAGGCGATCAGGCGCGACCGCTCCTCGCGGAGGACCCGCTCGAGCGACGCGTCGACGGACCGGCGCGCTGTCAAGCCAGCTGCTACCCCATCACCCCGGTGACGAGCGGCCGGATCTCGAGGGTGTCCGGCGCCGGCCACGAGGAGGCGAGCCGAATCGCGGCGTCCAGGTCGGGCACGTCGATGACCCCATAGCCACCGACCATCTCCTTGCCCTCCACGAACGGACCGTCGGTCACGCTGACGTCGCCCGAGATGGCGCGCCGAACCGTGGTCGCCGTGCTGGACGGCTGCAGCTGGGCGCCCTCCAGCAGCTCGCCCGCCGCCGTCCGCTCGTCCCACCAGGTGCTGATGCGCGCGTAGAGCGCGCCCTGCTCCGCCTCGCTCAGATGGTCCCATCCGTCCTCAGCCCCGCAGATCAGAAGCATGTATTTCATCGCGTCACCTTCGCTGCATCGGTCACGGCACGCATGACCCTCTCATGATGACGACGAACGAGAGAGTCCGTTCGCGACCCCTCTCACGAATGGGCCGCTGACACCGTTGAACGTGGCATGGCCGGTTACTTCACAATGCATCGATGACTCCCGTACCCCCTCGTGCGTCGAACGTGGCGGTGGCCGCGGCGCTCGGTACGGTGTACGTGGTCTGGGGCTCGACCTACCTCGCCATCGCCTACGTGGTCGAGACATTGCCGCCGCTGCTGGCAGCCGGCGCTCGCTTCATGACGGCAGGCCTCACCTTGATCGCGTTCCTGGTTGCCCGAGATCGCTGGAGCGCCGCTCGCGGCGGGTCGCGCACGGGCCGGCTGCGCTGGCCGCGGGCCATCGAATGGCGCACCGCGTTCATCGTCGGCGGGCTGCTGCTGCTGGGCGGGAACGGCATGGTCTCGCTCGCCGAGCTGACCATTCCGTCCGGGATCGCGGCGGTCATCATCGCCACCACGCCGATCTGGTTGAGCGTCTTCGACGCCCTGCTCACACGGCGGATGCCCAGCCTGTTGGCCATCGTCGGGCTGCTGGTGGGGCTGGTCGGCGTGGGGATCCTTCTCCTCCCGTCGACCGGGCTCGACTCGCTCGACCCTGCCGGCATCGGAATCCTCGTGATCGCCACCGTCTGCTGGGCGTCGGGCTCGCTGTACGCCCGCCGCGGGCCGTTACCGTCCAACCACCTGCTCGGCACCGGCATGGAGCAGCTTGCCGGCGGGCTGGTGCTGCTCGCGGTCGGCGCCGCGGTGGGGGAGATCGGGGCCTTCGACCCTGCCAGGGTGACGACAGCCTCGTTGCTGGGCCTCGCCTTCCTGATCGTCTTTGGCTCGCTCGTTGCGTTCACGGCCTATGTGTGGCTGCTCAACCACGTGGCGGTCACGACGGTGGCGACCTATGCCTACGTCAACCCGGTGGTGGCGGTCGCCCTGGGCTTCGTATTCCGTGGCGAGACCCTCTCGCTCCGCTCGCTGATCGCCGCTGCCCTGATCATCGGCGCCGTGATCGCGATGGTCAGCGGGCGGCCACGCGAGGTGGAGGAATCCGGCCCGTCCCCGGACGTGGCTGCGCTGGAGCCCGATACGACCTGAGCTCCAGCCCTTGGCCGAACCTGCTCGGAGCGGAGCGTCGCTGTGATCTCGGGGTCGCCAGGTTGGCTCGCCTTGCCGGCTGGACCGACCCCCCCCGTGTTCAGCTTCGACCAGCTTGTCTCCGGCGTCCCGGTCTCGCCAAGCTGGTCGAGATGAGGTCCGCGCTCAAGAAGATCGACGGCAGCTAGCGCCGTAAGAAGCCGCGCCAGGCCGCGAACCCGATCGACGCCAGCACGATGAACAGGAGTCCCGCGAGAACCACGGGCGGATCGGCCCCGAACCAGGTGCCGACGGGCTGCGTCCCGGGGCTCGGGGCCGCCGACGGCGTGGTCGTCGCCGCTACGGTCGGCGTCGGGGTGGCCGACGGGGTCGGCGTCGGGGTCGGGGTGGCCGATGGGGTGGGCGTCGCGGTCGGAATGGGGCTACCCGTGATCGGATCGACCATCGTGAAGTGGGTCCAGAGGTACTCCCGAATGGTCAGCCCGGATTCGTGGACCTGGGCGGCGAGCTCCCGTCCGAGGTAGCGGTAGTGCCACGGCTCGTAGTGGAAGCACGTGACGTCCGAAAAGAGCTTGCCTCCCTTGCCCTTCGGGTAGCTCATGACCCACCCATACTTCCAGGCGTTGTTGGCCATCCACCGTCCAGCCGGGGTCGTGGCCCAGTCGCCCTTCAGCGCGCTGCCGCCGCCTTTCGTCATGAAGTCGATCGTCAGGCCGAGCTGATGCTCCGAGTGGCCGGGTCGCTGCGAGTACGTGATGGCGTCGTCGTAGCCGTCAAGGTTGGCCCACCCGTTGAAGCTGCCGACCTGCTCCGCATAGCTCCGGTAGGGGCTATTGACGGCTATCGGCGTGCCGGCCTCGGCCGCGGCCTTGGCCATGGCGGCGAGATCGTCGATCGCCACCTTGCGGATGTACCCGCTGCCGGCGATGCCCGCCTCCTTCACCGGCACGAGATCGGGTGGCACGTAGTCCTTCCCGACGGTCAGGAGCCAGTCCACGAGCGTGGTGCTCCAGCTGTCGTAGTCCCGCGGGACCGTCGGGATCTCGGCGAGGCGGCAGGCTGGCAGCGGCCCGACTGCGGCGACGCGGGGCGGAGCAGTCGCCGGACCGGCGAGAAGCCAGACACCGAGGACGAGCCCGGAGATGAGCGCACGGAGTGCGCGCAGCGTACGTGACGCCCGGCGTTCGTCCGAGCGCGGACCGCGACCGGGCCGGCGCCCCGCGGCGACGAGAGGAATGGAAGCGTCGTCGAGTGTGCTCATGGCTGCAAACCGGTGGCTACGATAGCGCCGTGAAGCCCCCGGCGTCGCTCCGAGGAGTTACCGCCGTCGCGGTGGTGACGCTGCTCGTCGGATGCGCGAGTCCGAGTCCCAGTCCCACTCTCGTGCCGTCCCCCTCGGCTACCCCGACGCCCCAGCCATCTCCGACGCCCACGCCCATTCCCCCTGTCATCTTCCCGCTCGCCGTGGTCACCGGCATCACGAATCTCAAGGCGACCATCACCCTCGACGAGCTTGGGACGCTCGCCAGCGGCGGCCAGCTCGAGGTGCCCTGCGGCGTAAGGCTCCGTCAGCCGAACCTCACCGCGACCGCGCCCTGTGTCGCGGCAGACCAGGTCGCCGCGGATATCCGTGCCGACCAGAAGGTCGTGGCACTCCTGCCGCCGGGCCTTGTCGAGCCGGCAACGAAGGTCCTCTCGATCGCCGGGGACGGGCCGTTCGGGCTCTTCGGGCCCGACCTGTTCGGCGACCCGGAGGCCCGGGCGCTGCCCTACCCGGTCATCGGTTCGGCGCCGTCGGATGGTCCCGGCGCGCTCGACCCGGCCTGGACCGCCTACGACGCCTCGCAGACCTGGACCCTGACCGCGATCGGGAGCCTCTGCGCGGATCGTGTGGCCGCGTACCAGGCCGTCACGCTGGGCAAGGGCTGGGATTGGCCCTTCGGCGGAGGGACGGCGACATACAGGGGCAAGCCATTCCTCAACCCGAACCCGCCTGCGGGGATCTCGCGATTCCCGATCGTGAAGCCGATCGAGAGTGGCAACGACGGGGTCACCGCGACCATCAGCAAGCGATCCGACGTGGCCCTCGCGGATCAAAAGTGCCCGATCCTCCCGGACAAAGGCTGGGTGCCGAACAAGAGCGGTCCGCCCAGCCTCGCCGTGCCTGAGGCGGTCCTGACGAGGTGGAAGGACTTCCTCGGCATCGATGCCGTGTATCTCGCCGCCGACCACCAGAGCGATCGGGGCGTCCGCGGCATCCGCTCGACGCTGGAGCTCCTCGACAAGCACGGCTTCCCGCACACGGGCCTGGGGATGAACCTCGACCAGGCCCTCGAGCCCGCATACGTCGCGGTCGCCGGCCTGAAGGTCGCGTTCGTGTCCTGGAACGAGGTGCTCGGCCCGACCCATGCCGGCCCGACCACGCCGGGCGTCGCCTGGCTCACGCAGGAGAACGTCGACGCGGCCGTGAGCCGAGCGCGAACCGCCGGCGCCGACCTGGTGATCTGCGACCCGCAGTGGTGGGGGGGTGACGAGTATCACCCGGACCTGCGGGCGTCGCAGCAGAAGGCTCTGAGCTGGATGGACGAGGCCGGGTGCGACCAGGTCATCGGGGGCGGCCTGCACGTGACGGGCGGGATCTTCCTCCGCGACCGTCCGAAGGGCGTCAGCCTCGTTGACGCGGGTCCGGGCAACTACATGTACGGGCAGCCGTGGTGGCAGGAGACGCAGGAGGGCGTCATCCTCGACCTGACGTTCCGCGGCACGACCCTTGTGAACGTCCGGCTCCATCCATACGTCATGGTCCTCGACGCTCGCCCGAGCCTCACCGACCCCGAGGGCGACGGCCACTACGTCCTCGAGCGCATCTGGAAGGCGGCGGAGCTCGATTACTAGCGCGCGGGATCTCCGACAGGACTGGTGCAGGTACTCGGCGCTCGCGGTCGTCCGCTGGCGGCGCTCCGAAGCATCCGCCGGCCGCATCGAGCCGGCAGGACGCCCCGGCCTCGCACACGCGCGGCACCCGCCGACCCGCGTAGACTTGCCGTCCCATGACTCGTGAAGGCGCTTCGGACCCGATCGGCTTTGGAAGCGGGATCTCCACCGACCACAAGGACGGGATCCGCTGGGTCGACTACGCGAACATCAGCTGGAACCCGGTCTTCTGCAAGCGCTGCGACATCTGCGTCGAGATCTGTCCCAAGAACACGCTGGTGCTGCGCAACGACGCCATCATCGAGGAGCAGGACTGCATCCTGTGCGGCCTGTGCGAGCGCTACTGCCCGGACCTGGCGATCGAGATGCTGCCCGAGGCGGTGGCTGCCCACGCCGCGCAGGGCGGCTCGGCCGCGGAGCCGTCGTAGGACCGATGCGGAAGCTGACCCAGGGCAACGAGGCGGTCTTCCGCGGAGCGGTGGCGGCCGGGGCCACCTACTTCGCGGGGTACCCGATCTCGCCGTCGACCGAGATCCTCAACATCGCCTCGGGCTGGGCCGCCGAGCACCCCGAGTTTCGCTTCCTGCAGGCCGAGGACGAGATCGCCAGCGCCAACGCCATCATCGGCGCCAGCCTGGCCGGCGCCAAGTCATTCACCGCCACCAGCGGGCCAGGCTTCAGCCTGATGCAGGAGGCGGTCGGCTACGCCCAGAAGGTGGGCGTGCCGTGCGTCTTCGTGGACGTCCAGCGGGTCGGGCCTGCGACCGGCATGCCGACCATGCCCGGGCAGGGCGACATCATGCAGGTGCGCTACGGCAGCACCGGTGACTACACCCCGCTGGCCTTCTACCCCAACGGGGTGGAGGAGGCGTTCCGGCTCACCGTGCAGGCGTTCAACGCGGCGGAGGAATCGCGCTCGCCGGTGGTCGTCCTGTCCGACACCTTCGTGGCGCACCTGAACGAGGTGGTCGACCTCGAGGAGGCGGCGGGCAGCGTAGAGGTTGTGCCTCGCACCCTCGTCCCCCTCGGGCGTCACGAGGTTGGCAAGCCGCGCTTCTTCGCCGGCGTGCTGATGTACGAGCACGGGCCGAACGCAGGGGAACCGGCAACCGCCGACGCCGACGAGTACCTGCGCCAGTACTACGACGCCAAGCATCGGCACACCGAGGTGGCGCGTCGCTACGCCCTCTACGAGCACGGCTGGAACCGGGACGCGAAGGTCCTGGTCATCTGCTACGGCATCGTCAGCCGCGTCGCCTCGCCACTTGCCGCTGACTACGCCCTCTTCCGGCCGATTCGCATCCATCCGCTGCTGGCCGACGAGCTGGCAGCCATCGCTGACCGCTACGAGCAGATCGTCTGCATCGAGGCCAACGATGGCCAGTACGCGGACATGGTCGAGCTCGCCCTGCGCCGCGAGATCAGGCGCGTCCCGCTGCTCGGTGGGCGGATCAGCATCGAGGCGGTGCGCGACGGACTGGCGCGGGTGCTGGGTGGGGGGCCGTCCGAGCCGCCGATCCCGCCGGCCCCGACCGAGCAGGTCGAGCGCTCGCCGCTGGGGATCGGCTAATGCCGGAGCTGGCCTTTGCCGAGCTGGGCTTCAAGCGGCGCCTGAAGGTCGACCTCTTCCCGACCATCTGGTGCCCGGGCTGCGGGATCGGCACGATCATGATCCAGCTCGCCATGGTCCTCGACGAGATGGGGCTCGACGAGACGAACACGATCATCGTCACCGGCATCGGCTGCACCGGGCGGATGGGCAGCTACCTCAAGCACGAGAGCGTCTACACCCTTCACGGCCGGACATTGCCGGTCGCCGAGGCGATCAAGGCCGTGCGACCCGAGATGCAGGTGGTCGTCGTCTCCGGCGACGGCGACACCGCCAGCATCGGGGGCAACCACCTGATCCACGCCATCCGGCGCAACGCCCCGTTGACCGTGCTGTGCAACAACAACGAGATCTACGGGCTGACCGGCGGCCAGACCGGCCCGACCACGCCGACCGGCACCAAGACCCTCTCCTCGCCGGCGGGCAACCCGAACACGCCGATCAACCTGCAGGGGCTGGTGCGCAGCTCGCCGCACGCGCTGTATGCCAAGACCACCGTGTACCACCAGCTCCACATGCGCAACGTGATCCGGGAGGCGATCGAGCACCCCGGTTTTGCCTTCGTCGACATCACCAGCCAATGCATCGAGAACAACGGGCGCCGGATCGGATTCGCCTCGGCCAACGAGATGCTCACCTTCTACCGCAAGACCTACCGGCGCGCCCCGAAGGACGCCACCGAGCTGCAGCAGTTCGAGATCGGCGTGCTCTATCCCGACGGGCGCACGGGCGCCGACACCGATGGCGCCGCTCCAGCGAGCTCGGCCGTGGCCGCGCCGGTCGCCGTCTCGGGGGAGCCGGCCGCGAGCCCCAGGCCCGCGGTCGATGACGAGGAGAAGGCGCGACGCCGCGCCGAGTCGCAGAAGCGGCTGGCGCTCATGCAGCGCCTCGATCCGGCGGTCAAGCTGCGGGTCGCCAAGGGCGAGATCAGCCTGGCCGATGCGCTGCGCGAGGCGGGGATCGACCCGCAGAGCATGGCGTGACGACCAGGATCGCGCTCGACGGCGTCGGCGGCCAGGGAGTGCGGGTCATCGCCGGCGTGCTCGGCGCCCTCCTCGCCCGGATGGGAAAGCAGGTGACTGTCCTCTTCGACTACGACTCGAGCGTGCGCGGCAGCATGTCCGACGCGTTCGTCATCTTCGACGACCACCCGATCGCCAACCCGGTGGTCGAGGAGGCGGACATCATGCTCAAGCTGGCCGACAAGGGCCACCTGCGCATCCACGGTCACAAGGTGGTCACCGACCTGGGTCTCGGCGCTCCCGACGACGAGCAGATCCCGTTCGCCTCGCTCGGGTCGGCACATTTCGGCAAGGAGCTGTTCGGCAACATGATCGCGCTCGGCCGGCTGCTGCGCCTGGCGGGGATCGACTTCGACGAGACCGCGATCCGCGACTCGTTGCCGCGCCGCTACCAGGATGAGAACGTGGCGGCCATCCGCTTCGGCTACGCGCTCACGCCGGAGGAGATTGTGGTGCTCGCGGCCGCGGCGCCCCCCAGCCGCTTCGAGATGAACGATGCCGCCACCGCCCCCTTCAAGCGTCGAACCGGCGGCGGCGGCGGGGTGCTGGGGATCGGCGAGGTCGCCGAGTCGGGCTAGCCGACCGCGATCGGCGGCTCGAGGAGCGAGAGCGACGCATCCAGCGCGGCGCTCTCGGCATCGCTCAGGCGGCGCATCGGGGCGCGCAGGTCGGGGTTGATCGGAACGCCGCGCTGGCGCAGGACATGCTTCACCGACGCGATGAACGGCTGCGCCTCCATCGCCGCGCGCAGCCTCCGCAAACGCTCCTCGGCCGCATCGTCGGGCGCGTCGAGCGCCGACCGCACGACCTCGGGGAACGCGGCCGCCAGCCCTGACACGGCACCCAGCGCGCCGCGCCGCAGGGCCGCGGGGATGAGCGGCTCGGCGCCGATGAAGACGGGCAGCCCCAGGTCCAGGTACGGCTCGACCTTCTCGAACGGGGACTCGCTGACCTTCAGCCCCGCCAGGTTGGGAGCCCGCGCGCGGACCCGCTCGATGACCTCGAGCGGAACGGGGTATCCGCTCCGCGCCGCGAAGGCGTAGATGTAGAACGGCAGCGGCGCGCACGCGCCCGCCGCCGCCACGAGATGCTCGGTCAGCGCGGATGCGTCGAGCGGGAAATAGGGCGGGGGGATGACCGCCACCGCATCGGCGCCGATCTCGGCCGCGTGGGCAGCCAGCCGGCTCGTCTCGGCCGTCGTCTGTGCCCCGCAGTGCACGATCAGCCGTCCCTGGACGGCGGCTCGGAAGACCACCGCGGTGCGCTCCCGCTCGGCCGTCGAGAGCAGGATCCCCTCGCCGGTCGTCCCGCAGGCGAAGACGCCGTCGGCGCCGTGCTCGACCAGGAAGCGGACCATCGGCCAGATCGCGGCCTCGTCCAGGGACGCGCCGCCAGCGGTCAGCGGCGTGGCGGCGGCGACGATCAGCGGCGGGCGCTCGGGCATGGCCGGAAGGGTAGCCGCTTTCCCCTTGTAGCCGCGCAATCAGCGGGCTAGGCTCCCCGCCAACATGGCCGTCGCAACGCTCGACCTCGCAATGATCCTCCGCGCGCCCAAGGTGCTGCTGCATGAGCATCTCGACGGGGGGCTCCGGCCCGCGACCCTGATCGAGCTGGCGGACGAGATCGGCTACGCCGGACTGCCGACCCGTGACCCCGGCGAGCTCGCCACGTGGTTCAAGCCGGCGCCCGGCACCTCCGGCCGATCGCTGGTGCGCTACCTCGCGGCGTTCGATCACACGGTGGCGGTCATGCAGCGCGCTGATGCCATCGAACGGGTGGCGGCCGAATCGGTCGAGGACCTGGCGGCCGACGGGGTCGTCTACGCAGAGGTCCGATTCGCCCCTGAACAGCATCTCGGGGAAGGGCTGACCCTTGACGACGTGGTGGAGGCCGCCGTCGCGGGAGTACGGCGCGCGTCGGCCGGCCGGCCGATCGTGGTGGGGCTGCTCCTGAGCGGGATGCGGCAGGCGGCGCGGTCCGTCGAGATCGCCGAGCTGGCCGTGCGGCATCGGGACAACGGCGTCTTCGGATTCGACGTCGCCGGGCCGGAGAAGGGATACCCGCCGACCCGTTACCTGGACGCATTCCAGCTGATCGCACATGAGAACTTCCATTTCACGATCCACGCCGGCGAGGCCTTCGGGCTGCCGTCGATCTGGGAGGCGCTGCAGTGGTGCGGAGCCGAGCGGCTGGGCCATGGCGTCCGGATCGTGGACGACATCACGGTCCACCCGGACGGAACGGCGACCCTTGGCCGTCTCGCGGCCTATGTGCGTGACCAGCGCATCCCGCTCGAGATGTGCCCCACCTCGAACGTGGACACCGGCACCGTCGCCAGCCTGGCCGACCATCCGATCGACCTGCTCAAGCGCCTCCGCTTCCGGGTGACCCTCAACACCGACAACCGACTGATGAGCAACATCAGCCTATCGGACGAGTTCGCCAACATGGTCGCCACCTTCGGGTGGGACCTGGCGGACATGGAGTGGCTGACCCTGAATGCCATCAAGAGCGCCTTCCTGCCGTTTGATGGGCGGCTCCGGATCATCAACGAGCAAGTGAAGCCGGGATACGCGCGACTGCGGGCCGAGGCGGCAGCCGCGGATCAGGCGATCGGGTAGCGTGTCGGTCCATCGGTGTATTCTCACCGCGCCGAAATGACCACCCCCGAGCGAGGGAGTCCGCTGCTATGACCTACGTGATCGCCGAGCCGTGCATCGGCGTCAAGGACGCCGCCTGCGTCGACGTCTGCCCGGTCGACTGCATCCATACCACCGACGAGGCGCCGCTGTTCTACATCGACCCCGACGAGTGCATCGACTGCGGGGCGTGTGAGCCGGAATGCCCGGTGACGGCGATCTTTGCCGAGGATGCCCTCCCTGAGCAGTGGAACAACTTCATCCAGATCAACGCCGACTTCTTCAAGAAGTAGCGGATCGTGGTCCGCCTGATCGCCCTCTTCAGCCCGCCGGACGACCCCTCCGCCTTCGAGGCGTACTACCGCGACATCCATGCTCCGATCGTCCAGCGCTACCCGAAGCTGCGAGGCCTGCGCTTGACCAGGGCCGATGGGATTGGCGGCCGCTCGGCACCCTTCTACGCGATGGCCGAGATGCGATTCGACTCGCGCGCGGACCTCGACGAGGCGCTGGACTCCGACGCGGGACGCGAGAGCGGTCGTGACCTGCGCAACTTCGCGCAGGCAGGGTTCTCGCTGTTTGTGGCCGATGACGATGCTGCCACCGATGGCTGAGCCGAGCGCACCGTTGGCGGTCGACCCGGCCACGCTCGGCTTTGAGCGGGTGCGGTATGCGAAGGACGCCGCCAGCGGCGTGGCGACGGTGACGATCGACCGGCCGGCGGTGCTCAACGCGTTTGACTTCCAGACGCTGCGCGAGCTCGGACGGGCCTTCGAGGACGCCTCCTGGGACGACTCCGTGGCGGTGGTGGTCGTGACGGGGGCGGGGGATCGGGCCTTCTGCACCGGCGCCGACCTCGATGAGCAGGCGGGGATGGGCGCCACCAGCGGCCAGTACTGGCGCTGGATGGGCGCCTTCATCGAGATGCACGATCGCCTGCGGAGCATCGGCAAGCCGACCATCGCGCGCATCAACGGCATCTGCGTCGGCGGCGGCAACGAGCTGCAGATGGCCTGCGACCTGTCGGTGCTGGTGGACGATGCCTACATTCGCCACGTCGGCCCCGAGCATGGCTCCGTCCCCGCCGGCGGGGCGACCCAATGGCTGCCGATCCTGGTCGGCGACCGTCGTGCGCGCGAGATCCTGTTGCTGTGCGCGCCGATCGGCCCCGGCCAGGCCCTCGACTGGGGCCTCGTCAACCGGGTCGTGCCCCGCGCCGACCTTGACGAGACGGTTGGGGCCCTGGCGGCGAGCCTGCGCGCCAAGCTGCCCGAGGCGCTGCGCTACACCAAGACCCAGCTCAACTGGTGGCGTGACCTGGCCTGGTCGCAGACGATCACCCACGCGCGCGACTGGCTGGCCATCCACTCGACCGCCGATGAGACCCGCGAGGCGGTGGAGGCCTTCCAGGCCAAGCGTGCGCCGCGCTATGCCGCCATGCGGGAGCTGCAGGCGGGCGTCGGGCGGGTCTGCCCCTCCTGCGGCGAGAAGGGGCTGTCCGCGCGCGCGACCTATTGCAGTGGCTGCGCTGCCGAGCTCCCCGATGTGTTCGAGGCGATCCCGTGAACGACGAGTCCTTCGTCGTGGTGGAGCGCGACGAGGCGCGCCGGGTGGCGCTGCTGCGCTTCAACCGTCCGAAGCAGCTGAATGCGCTCAACGCCAAGGTGATGGACGAGCTGTGCGGCGCGCTCGAGGCGCTCGACCGGGACGACGCGATCCGCTGCATGGTCGTCACCGGTGATGAGCGAGCCTTCGCCGCCGGCGCGGACATCGGGGAGATGGCGACGGCCACCCCCATCGACATGCTGCGCGGCAACCGGATCGCGCAGTGGGACCGGGTGCGACGCATCAGCAAGCCGGTGATCGCAGCGGTCGCCGGCTGGTGCCTGGGCGGCGGCTGCGAGCTGGCGATGGCGCTCGACCTGATCGTGGCGGCGGAGAGCGCGCGCTTTGGCCAGCCGGAGATCAACCTGGGCGTCATCCCCGGGGCGGGCGGCACGCAGCGCCTGCCGCGGGCGGTCGGCAAGAGCGTGGCGATGGAGATGATCCTGACCGGCGAGCCGATCGACGCGCGCGAAGCGCATCGGCTCGGGCTTGTGTCGAGGGTCGTACCCAACGAGCTGCTGGTCGAGGACGCGCTGGCGTTGGCAGCGAAGATCGCCTCGAAGTCGCCGCTGGCGCTGCGACTGGCCAAGGAGGCGGTCAATGCCGCCTTTGAGATGAGCCTGACCGATGCCCTGGCCCACGAGCGGCGTCTCTTCTACCTGCTCTTCGCGTCGGAGGACCAGAAGGAGGGGATGGCCGCCTTCCTGGAGAAGCGCGAACCCGATTTCACGGGCAGGTAGCCTCAGGACGGATCCGGCCGCTGCACCCACCACTCGGCGAAGGACCGCGCGCGCCCGTCGGGCGCCAGTCGAATGACCCAGATATTGGAGTAGACCCCTTCTGGCTCATCGTCGTGGGCCGGATAGGTGGTCAGGCCGCGGACCACGCCGGTCTCACCATCGACCGCCAGCAGCTCCGATGCGAATTGCCACGCCGCGGCCGAGTCCCCGCGATCGACCCACTTCGCGACGATCGCCTCGCGTCCCCGCCACGGCTCGCTGAAGGGCCACGGAGCGTAGGTGGCATCCTCGGTGAAGAGGGACCCGATCTGCGCGGGATCGTCTGTCCGCCAGGCCTGACGATAGCCGTCCAGCCAGTTGTCGAAATCGGTCCGGGTCATGGGGTCATGGCCTCCTTCATGTCGGGGCACGGCACGCTGCGACGCTCCGGGCCGGTGAAAGACGCCATGGCCGGCGCGGATGCCGGGCGACGCGTCATGTGCTGGCCACTGGGCGAGGAGGCAGCGCGCACCTCGCGCAACAGCCGGTGATGTCGCTCGCGTCGCTCGCCGTCGACCTCGAGGGAGCGGAGGTAGTCTTCGGGGTGCTGGAACAGGAACATTGCTGTGTACCCTCCGGGCCCTTCATTGCGTGTGGGCCCTTGCTAACTGGCGTAGACTGTACGATAGTTAGCATAACCTGTCAAGCTTAAATACCAGTTAGGTGGTTCGTTGGATCCTCTTCTGCCCCCGTCATCGGACGCCGCGCGACGGCCGCCCGCGCCCGGCCGCCTCGAGCTGCTGCGCACCTTCCTGAACACGGTTGACCTCGAGTCCGGCGAGGATGACTTCGCCTCCCCGGGGCAGCTCGCTGCGTGGTTGATCGAGCGCGGGCTGCTTCCTCGTGGCGCCGCGCTCGCGCCGAAGGACCTCGCGGCGGCGATCGCATTTCGGGAGACGCTGCGGGAGGTGCTCGAGGCCAACGCCGGCCACGCCGCTGCGGCCGAGGCCACCGCTCGCCTGAACGAGATCGCCGCCGGCGTCCCGCTTCGGGTGCAGATCGGAGAGCGGTCGCACCTCGAGCCGGAGCGCAGCGACGGCGGCGACGCGGCCATCGGTCGATTCCTGGCGATCGTCTACGAGGCCGTCACCCTCGGCACCTGGCAGCGACTGAAGGTGTGCCGCAACGACACCTGCCGCTGGGCCTTCTACGACTCCTCGCGCAACCGCTCCGGCGCGTGGTGCACGATGGCCGTCTGCGGCAACCGCATGAAGGGGCGCGCCTTCCGGCGCCGGCATCCCGCCGCAACCGCGGCGGTCTAGCGGCCAGACGTTGCGCCGCCGGTAGAATTGGCCGGTGGCCGACCCAGCGTACGAGACGATCCAGGTCGAGGTGGCCGATGCGGTTGCCACCATCACCCTGCACCGACCGGATTCGCTCAACGCCCTGAATGGCGCCATGCGTCGCGAGCTGCTGGGCGCCGTCAAGGCCGCGGGACGCGACGAGGGGATTCGCGCGGTCGTCATCACCGGCGCGGGTCGCGGCTTCTGCAGCGGCGCCGATCTGCGCGGCGGCAGCGGCGAGCGCGCGTTTCGGCGCGTCCTGACCGACGAGTACAACCCGCTCATCACCGCCATCCGCGAGCTGCCCAAGCCGGTGATCGCCGCCGTCAACGGCGTGGCGGCCGGGGCCGGTGTGTCGCTGGCGCTGGCCTGCGACCTTGTCTATGCCGCGCAGGATGCCCGCTTCATCCAGGCCTTCGTGCGGATCGGGCTGGTGCCCGACTCAGGCTCCACCCGGACCCTCGTGCGGGCCCTGGGGCGGCACCGCGCGGCGGGCCTGATCTTCGGCGGGGAGCCCCTCCCCGCGGCCGAGGCACAGGCCGCCGGCCTGGTCAACGAGGTCGTGCCGGCCGATCAGCTGGCCGCCACCGCGCATGCCGCGGCGGCGAGGCTGGCGGCCGCGCCAACGCGCGCCATCGCGCTTGCCAAGCGGGCGATCAACCACGCGGAGGATGCGCTGCTGCCCGAGAGCCTGGCGATGGAGGCCGCCCTGCAGGAGCTCGCCGGCCGGACCGAGGATCATGCCGAGGGGGTGGCCGCCTTCGGCGAGAAGCGGGAGCCGCGATTCCTTGGACGCTGACGCCGCGATACTCGGGGCGATCGAGCGGATCGGGATCCTGGGCGCCGGCACGATGGGCGCCGGCATCGCCCAGGTGGTCGCGGAGGCGGGGATCGTGGCGCTCGTCTACGACCCAATTCCGGGGTCGTACGAACGGGCGCACGAGCGGATCGCAGGCTTCCTGGCGCGCCGGGTGGAGAAGGGCCAGAGCGACCAGGAGAGCGCCGCAGCATCACTCGCCCGCGTGACCGCGGCCGCCTCCCTCGAAGAGCTCGCCGGCGTTGACCTGCTGGTGGAGGCCATCCCGGAGGATCTCGACCTGAAGCGCGAGGCGTTCCGCCGCCTCGATGCCGCGGCCGGACCCACGACCATCCTGGCCTCCAACACCAGCAGCCTGTCGATCGCACGCATCGCATCGGCCGCGCAGCACCCCGAGCGCGTGGTGGGCATGCACTTCTTCAACCCGGTGCCGCTCATGGCGCTGGTCGAAGTGGTGGCCGGCCCGCTCACCGCATCGGCGGTGGCCGAGGCCACCATCTTCGTGGCTCGCCGGCTCGGCAAGACGCCGGTGCTGACCACCGACACGCCTGGCTTCATCGTCAACCGCGTCGCGCGCCCGTTCTACCTGGAGTCGATGCGCATCCTTGGCGACGGAGCGGCGAGCGTGGAGGAGGTGGATGCGGCGATGCGGGCCGTCGGCTTCCGGATGGGACCGTTCGAGCTGGTCGACACCATCGGCACCGATATCAACTTCAGCGTCAGCCAGAGCCTGCACGAGGCTTTCTTCTTCGATCCGCGCTATCGGCCGCACCTTGTGCAGCGGATGCTGGTGGACGCCGGGCGGCTCGGCCGCAAGAGCGGTGGAGGCTTCTACGACTACGCGGCCGATGGGGCCCGCGGCGCGCCCTGGACCGCGCTGTCGCAGCGGCCGTCGGGCCCACCGCCCGAGCACCTGATCGATGAGCAGATCGCGGGGCGGATCCTGGCCACCATCGTCAACGAGGCGGCCTCCGCGGTCGCCGAGGGGGTGGCCTCCCCGGATGCGATCGACACGGCCATGCGGCTGGGCGTGAACTACCCGTCGGGCCCGCTGGAGTGGGGCGAGCGGATCGGCCTGGCGCGGGTGGTCAGGACCCTGGACGGGCTGCACGCGGCGGTGCCCGACGGGCGCTATCGGGTTGTGCCGCTGCTCCGCTCACTGGCCGAGCGCAGCGCCTCCTTCTTCGCGCCGCGGGCGTGAGCCAGCCGCTACCGCGTCGGTATCGGGCGGTCGTCTTCGACCTGGACGGCCTGCTGCTGGACACCGAGGTGCTCTGGCAGCGCGCGGAGGAGGAGCTGTTCGCCGCGCATGGCGCCGTCTTCAGCCACGAGGACAAGATGCGCGTCATCGGCACCTCGTTCGAGCACACCGCGCGCTTCTTCGCGGAGCGACTGGGCCAGCCCGTCGAGCGTGGTGCGGAGCTCGTCGACGAGATGATCGAGACGATGCACGCTGCGCTGCAGGGCGACGTCGACGGGCGCCCGGGGGCACTCGCGCTCGTTGCCCGCCTGCGCGGGCGGGTGCCGCTGGGGCTCGCCTCCAATTCGCCGCGCCGGCTGGTCGACGCGGCGCTGCGCACCGCCGGCCTGACCGACGTCTTCGACGCGATCGTGACCTCCGATGAAGTGGCGCATCCCAAGCCGGCGCCCGAGCTGTACCTCCTCGTCTGCGAGCGGCTGGGGGTCGCGCCGGCCGACGCGCTGGCCCTGGAGGATTCGGCCTCGGGCGTGGCTGCGGCCAAGGCAGCCGGGTTGACCTGCATTGCCGTTCCGCAGTTCGCCGAGACCGACGTTTCGGCCGCGGATCGCGTGATCGACTCGCTCGAGGAGCTCTTGGCCGAGGCATGACGGCGTGGCGCGAGGTACCCTCTGCGACATGTGTCGAAGCATCAAGACCCTCCGCACCCTCGATCTCCCCGCCCCCGATGACGAGGTGCGCGCCGCCGCGCTCCAGTACGTCCGCAAGGTGAGCGGTTATCGGCGCCCGTCGCCGGCCAATGAGCACGCGTTCAACGCGGCCGTTGACGAGATTGCCCGCGCCTCGAGCCGCCTGCTGGCAGCCGTGACCGCCACGCACCCAGCCCGCCGCGCGAGCTAGGCGAACCTCAGCCGGTCACTGGTTGCGCGACCGCAGGCGGTTGGCGATCAGGGTCAGGGTGATGGTGCCGATCATGAGCAGCATGGCCATCGCGATCAGCACCGGCAGGCGCTGGGCGAAGCGCAGCTGGCCGTACAGGAAGACGGGGAACGTGGGGTCGCCGCCGGCGAGGAAGTTGGCGAGCGCCACCTCGTCGAAAGAGACGATGAAGCTCGTCAGCCACGCGGACAGCAGCGATGGCCCGAGCAGCGGCAGGATGACGCGGCGCAGGGTAGTCGGATAGGTCGCGCCGAGGTCCATGGCGGCGTCCTCGAGCGCCGGGTCGAGGCCGATCATGCGAGCCAGCAGGATCAGCGCGGCGTACGGCAACGCCACGATGCTGTGGCCGGCCGCCACCGTGATCAGCGAGCGAGGGATGCCAAGCAGGGTGAAGAGCAGGAAGAGGGCGACGCCCAGGACCACGAACGGCACGACCAGCGGCGCCCCGGCCAGGCCGAGCAGCAGCCCGCGCCCGGTGAAGCGGAAGCGGAGCACCGCGAGGCTCACCGCGAACCCGAGCGCCGTCGCCGCGGTGGCCGCCGCGGTCGCCACCAGCAGGCTGTTGCGCGCGGCACCCAGCAGCGCCGGGTCGCCGAAGACCTCGCGGTACCAGTTGAGGGTGAAGCCACGCAGCGGGAAGGTGAGCGTGGTGTTGGCGTTGATGGAGAAGACGGCCAGCAGGATGATCGGCAGGTAGAGGAGGGCGAGCATCGCCGCGTAGGCCGGGCCGAGGGGCAGGCGGGTGTTCCCCACGCCCAGGACGGAGCGGCGGGCCGGCCGCGCCCCCGCGGTCATGCCAGCGCCCTGCGCAGGTTGACGACGCGCAGCGCGATCGCCACCAGCACCAGGGTCAGCGCCAGCATGATCACCGCCAGGGCCGATCCGAGCGGCCAGTTGCCGGCCCTCGTGAAGAAGTCCTGGATCAGGTTGCCGTACATGATCCCGCCGGTCCCGCCGACCAGCGACGGGGTCACGTACTCGCCGACGGTCGGGATGAAGACCATGAAGAAGGTGGCCAGCACCCCCGGCAGGCTCAGGGGCACGGTCACGCGCCAGAAGCGCGTCCAGGGGCCGGAGCCCAGGTCAGCGGCCGCCTCCAGGTGGCTGCGATCGACGCGCTGGAGCGCCGCGTAGATGGGCAGCGCGGCGAACGGGATCCAGACGTAGATGAGGGTGATGATCACCGCCGCCTGGGAGTAGAGCAGCAGCCCGATCGGCTCGCGGATGAGCCCGATCCAGATCAGGAACGAGTTGATGGCGCCGTTGCTGCCGAGCAGCAGCTTCCAGGCCATGACCCGCAGCAGGAAGCTCGTGGCCGAGGGAACGAGGAGCAGGATCAGGAAGAGCGGGGCCCGTTCCCGCGCGCGAAAGGTGAGGAAGTAGGCGATCGGGTAGGCGAGCAGCGTCGCCACGACGGCAATGATGAACGCCATTCCCGCCGACACCAGCAGCAGCCGGAGCCAGGTCGGCGAGTCGATTACCTTGTGGTACTGGGCGGTGGACAGCTCCCACGCGTGGCTGAAGTTGATCGGGCCCGACTCGGGCCGGAGGCTGATCGCGACCGAGAGGATGAGCGGCGCGACGAAGAGGAGGATCAGCCACGCGAATGGCGGGACGACGAGGAACCGCAGGGTCCCTCGCCGTCCGAGCATCGGTCTAGCGGGCTGGCGCTACTGGGCTGCCTTGACCCGCGCCCACATTTCGGTCCACGCCGTTCGCTGCGCGTTGGTCACCAGCGGCGTGAAGTTTGTGTGCTGGAGGATCGACGGGTCATCGAGCGCGAAGGCCTTCACCAGGACCGGGTCGGTGATCGCGCTCATGACGTCCTGGTTGGCGCACCCGTAATAGAACTCGGTGACGGCGTTGCTGCAGCTCAGCGTTGCCAGCTTGTCGTCCAAGAACTGGAGCGCCAGGTCGTAGTTGCTGGTCTTGGCGTTGATGCCGTACAGGCCGACCCACGAGTTGCGCCCCTCGACGGGGTTGGCGTACTTGACCGGCTGGGTGCCGTCGGCGAGCGCCGTCGCGTAGCACCCCTGCCATGCGTAGGCGACCCAGATGTCGCCGCTGATCACCTCGGGGCAGAAGTCGTCGTACTCGCCGGTCCAGTAGTGGATGTTGAGTGGCTTCTGGGTAGTCCACTCCTGCTCGATCTGGGCGAGCTGATCAGCGGTGATCTTCGTCTCGTCCCAGTGGTGGATGTAGGCGGAGACCGTCACCGCCGCCGGGCCGTCATCCCACATCGAGACGTGGCCGGCATAGGCTGGGTCGAAGAGGGCGCTCCAGCTGGTGACGTCGCCCTGCACGTGGTTCGTGTTGTAGAGGATCGAGGTGAAGCCCCAATCCCATGGCACGTAGTATTGCTTGCCGTTGATCTGGCCCATCTTCTTGAAGGCGTCCGGCACCTTGTCCCAGTTCTTCAGCTTGCTGGTGTCGATCTCGCGGGCGATCCCCTCGTCGACGTAGAACTGCTGCCAGCCGGTGTAGAAGTGGAAGATGTCGGCCTGGCTGCCAGCTTCCATCTTGCCGAGAACGTCGGCGTCGGAGATGCCGAACTCGAATTTCACCGGGGTGTTGGGGTTGGCGGTCTGGAAATCGGTCCAGAAGTCGGCCTTCTCGTAGCCGCTCCACTCCATGACCAGCAGGCTCGGGGATGAGCACCCCGCAAGCACCAGCGTGCTCGTAACGAGCACGGCCAGCAGCGCGCGGGCAGGGCGGAATGGGATGGGCACGGTGGGCGCTCCTCTTGGATGGATTGGCGCCGATGCTACGCCCGCCCGGATGGCCGGGTCAACGAAAAATCGCTAGTGCTTGAACCGATAGCCGAGCAGGCTCGGCACACGTGCCACGAACCGGGTCAGCAGGCCCGGGCGGCGCCCGGCGTCGAGCGCGTCATCCTGGCGGATGAGCGCCTCGCGGATGGCCCTGGCCCCGATGTAGCGGAACGGCTCGGGCGGCAGGAAGCGCTGCCGCCGCCCGACCAGCGGCAGGTCGGCGAGGGGCCCGCGGATGCCCGCGATGCGGGCCGCCAGGATGCGGCCGGCGAGGCGCGACGGGCCGACCCCGTTGCCGGCGAAGCCATGGGCGTACCAGACCCGACCACCATGCTGCGAGCCGATCTCCGGGAACCGATCCGCCGTGATGTCAATCGGGCCGCCCCAGGCGTTGTCCAGCCGCACATCGGCCAGCATCGGGAAGAGATGGCGGAAGTTCGTGACCACGCGCTCGATGGCGTGATGGTCGTGGGTGAAGACGGGTCCGATGCGGCCGTCGAAGCCGGCCGCGCCGACGCCGGCCCCGAACGCGATGCGGCCGTCGCGGGTGGTCCGGAAGTAGCTGATCGTGAAGCGCGAGTCGGCGATCGCCTCGCCGCCGGTCCAGCCCAGCTCGGCGAGTCGGTCGGGGATCGGCTCGGTCAGCACGATGTAGCTGCCCCAGGCCAGCACCCGGGTCCGGAAACCGGGCCAGCCGGCCGCCCACGCGTTCAGCGCCAGCACCACGCGGTCCGCGGTGACGGCGCCGCGAGCCGTCCGCAGGCGCACCTGCGAGCCGCGCTCGATCCGCTCCACGACCGTTCCCTCGTGGATCTCCACGCCGCGCTCGAGCAGGACGCGTCGCAGGCCGCGCGCCAGCAACGCCGGCTGGACCGTGGCCGCGCTCGGCATCAGCAGCCCCTCGCCGAAGGCGGGCGAGGCGCAGATCCTCTGCACCGCTGCGCGGTCCAGCTGGAGCAGCTGCCCGGCGGCGCCGAGCCGCTCGACGTCTCTGATCGTCTCTCCCCAGTCGTTGGCGAGCCCCGGAAAGGCGTTGACGCGCAGGTAGCCGCTCGGCGTGAACCAGGCATCGACCCCGTGCCGCTCACACCAGCTGCCGATGCCGCTCACCACTTCGTCGGAGGCGCGCGCGATCTCCAGGCCCCGCTGGGGACCGTAGCGCTCGACAAGGTAGGGGAGGTATTCCCACCAGCCGTGCAGGAAGCCGCCGTTGCGGCCGCTCGGGCCGCCGCCGCAGATATCGGCCTCGAGCAGGATGATGCGGGCGCCCGGCGCCAGCTCGGTCAGGAAGTAGGCGGTCCACATGCCGGTGTAGCCGCCACCGATGATCGCCACGTCGGCGGTCGTCTCGCCGAAAAGCGACGGGGCGAGCAGTGGCGGGTCCTCGGCCGCCAGGGCCTCGCGCAGCCACCATGCGCGGCGCAGGCCGGGAGTGGGGAGCGGATTCGAGGCCTGGGCGTTCACGTCGCGCGATCCTACCGCGGAGCGCCGTCGCACTGACAGCCGGTGCTAGCATCCTGTGCCTGATGTCCTCGACCGATCCCGCCCGCACCCCCGTCGTGGTCGACGGCCTGCGCACGCCGTTCGGCCGCTACGGCGGGGCCCTGCGCGAGGTGCGGCCCGATGACCTCGCGGCCCACGTCATCCGCGCCCTGCTCGATCGCACCGGCGTCGACCCGGCCGCGGTCGACGACGTGATCCTGGGCGCCGCCAACCAGGCCGGCGAGGACAACCGCAACGTCGGCCGCACGGCGGCCCTGCTGGCCGGGATGCCGGTCAGCGTCGGCGGCCAGACCGTCAATCGGCTGTGCGGATCGGGCATGCAGGCGGTGATCGGCGCGGCGCACGCCGTGATCGCCGGCGACGGCGACCTGTTCGTGGTGGGCGGCGTGGAGTCGATGACGCGCGCCCCATTCGTGGTCGCCAAGGCCTCGGCCGCCTTCCCGCGAGGGGAGCAGACGCTGTATGACACGACCCTCGGCTGGCGCTTCACCAACCCCCGCCTGGCCGATGCCTACTACCCCTACTCCATGGGCGAGACGGCCGAGAACGTGGTCGAGCAGTGCGGCGTGACGCGCGAGGACCAGGACCGATTCGCGCTCGAGTCCCACCGCCGCTGGGCGGCCGCGCAGGCCGCAGGCCGCTTCGCCGCCGAGATCGTCCCGATCGAAGTGCCGGCCGCCAAGGGAGCGACCGCTCGATTCGAGCGTGACGAACACCCGCGTCCCGACACCACGCTCGAGCAGCTCGCCGGCCTGAAGCCGGCCTTCAAGCGCGATGCCTCCGGCTCGGTCACCGCGGGCAACAGCAGCGGCATCAACGACGGTGCCGCCGCGCTGCTGGTGACCTCGGAGGCACGGGCGCGGCAGCTTGGTCTGCGACCGATCGCCCGCCTGCTGTCTTCGGCGGTCGCGGGCGTGGACCCGGCGACGATGGGCCTGGGCCCGATCCCCGCCACCCGCAAAGCATTGGAGCGCACCGGTCTGAAGGTCGCAGACCTTGACCTCGTTGAGCTGAACGAGGCCTTCGCGGCGCAGGCGCTGCCATGCATCCGCGAGCTGGGTCTCGACCCGGAGAAGGTCAACGTCAACGGCGGCGCGATCGCGATCGGACATCCGCTGGGCGCCTCCGGAGCTCGCCTTGTCCTGACGCTGCTGCACGAGATGCGGCGGCGCGGCGCGCGGCACGGCCTGGCGACCATGTGCATCGGCGTCGGGCAGGGCATTGCATCGGTCTGGGAGGCTGTCGAGTGACTGCGCGGGTCACCCGTGTGATGCGCCCAGCGGACCTGGTGGCCGGCCCGCCCACGCCGGGGATTGACCGCCTGACGGCCTTCGAGGACGCCGAGCGCTGGATCGGCTACTCGCGCGCCGTGCCCGGCGTGATGAGCGGCTGGCATCACCACGGCGCGTACGACTCCTACTTCTACGTGATCGCCGGGACCACCTTCATCGAGCTGGCCGACGGGGAGCAGATCCGGGTGCGGCCGGGCGACTTCGCTCTCCTGCCGGCCGGGACCGTCCACCGCGAGGGGGCAGAGGGCGAGGTGGCGCTGGAGGCCGTGGTCATCCGCATCGGCAGCGGACCGCAGGTCTTCCCGGTCGACGACCTGCCACCCGCCGGCGGCGTGGCCTAGCCCAGGCGGAGCTGCGGCAGGACCCGCTCCCCGAAGGCCGCGACGAACTCGGCCTGGTTGCGGCCGACGTTGTGCAGGTGGACCTCGTCGAAGCCCATGTCGACGAACTTCTGGATCTGCGCGGCGTGCTCGTCGAGGTCGGCCGAGATGAGGACCCGGTTGGTGAAGTGCTCCGGGCGCACCAGCTTCGCCATGCTCGCGAAGTCCTCAGGATTCCGGATGTCCTGCTTTGCGAAGGGCATGCCGCCGTTCGGCCATTCGCGCACGGCGTTCGCCTCCGCCTCGGCGCGCGTCTCGGCCCACGAGACGTGGATCTGGAGCAGCTTCGGCATGCGCGACGGGTCCTTGCCCTCGTCGACCGCGCCCTCGGCGAATTTGCCCCACAGCATCTCGATCTTCTCGTCGGCGGCCCCGACCGTGATCATGCCGTCGGCATGGCGCCCCGTGCGCTTGGCGTTCATCGGTCCCGCGGTGGCGACATAGATCGGGACAGGCTGCTCGGGACGGGTGTACAGCTTGGCCGATTCAAGGGTGAAGTACTCGCCGTCGTGCTTGACCACCGCGCCGCTGAACAGCTTGGTGATGATCTCGATCGCCTCGAACAGCATGGCGCTGCGGATGCCGATCTCCGGCCATTCGCCGCCGATGATGTGCTCGTTGAGGGCCTCCCCGGCGCCCAGGCCGAGCCAGAAACGGCCGGGGTACATGGCCCCCAGGGTGGCCGCCGCGTGCGCGATCACGGCAGGGTGGTAGCGGAAGCCGGGACAGGTCACCGCGACGCCGAAGGGAAGCGTGGTGCGCTGGCCGAGCGCCCCCATGAAGCTCCAGGCGAAGGCGCTCTGCCCCTGCTGCGGCGTCCACGGATGGAAGTGCTCGCTGACCATGAAGCCGGCGGAGAAACCCGCCGCCTCCGCCTGTTCGCACCATCCGAGCAGGTCGGTCGGGTGGAATTGCTCGAGCATCGCCGCGTAGCCGATCTTCGTCACGGCTACAGCCTACCCGAGTCGCGGTGGCTGGAGATGCGAAGAGGCCGCCCCGCGCGATGCGGGACGGCCTCTCAGCGAGATCGGTGGCGGGTCAGCTCGCGGGCGTCGTATTCGTCGACGCGGGGCCGCGGAAGAGACCGCCCCCGAAGGGGCCGTGCGGCAGCGAGCCACCCGCGGCGAGCCACTTGTCCAGCTGGGTCAGGATCGCGTCCTCGCGAGCCTGCTTCAGGTGGCCGGAGGTGACGAGCGCGTCGAGGTTCGCCTTGGCCGCGTCGTGAACCGCCTTGCTGACCGCGGCGTAGTCCTTGCCCTGGGCGCCAGCGACCTTCTCGAGGGAGTCGCCGCCGCGCAGCGCCTTGACCAGCGCCGCCTTGTCCATGCCGAGGGCGCCGGCTGCGGCACCGACCATGTCGACGCGCAGGTCGACCTTGGCGGCATGTCGCCCGAACCCGTGGAACGCCGCCCCGAGCAGGCGGCATCCGTTGCCGTCCGCCTTGTCGATCGCGGCCTTCATGCGGTCCGCAGCGTCCTTCGTCAGATCTCCGGCGGCGACGGCCGCGTCGATGGTGGCGATGGTTGCCGCCTTGGCCGCGGGGACCAGCTTGTCGACCGACACGCCGAGCTTCTCGGCGAAGGTCTTCTGCCACAGGTCGCAGTACTTGGCCGCATCGGCAGTGGTGGGGGCTGCGCCGTTCCCGGCGGCTGCGCCGTTCGTGGGCAACGAGCCCGACGGAGCAGCGGAGACGGCGCTCATCAGGGTTCCGCCCACGAGCGCGGCGGCGACCAGGCCGCCGGCGATGCCCAGGGTCTTGAAGGTTCTCATCGGTGCTGGTTCCTCGCTTGTGTCGTCGCTTGCTGCGACCGTGTCAGGGCGGAGCATCGGGCCCGCCGATCAAGAACGCGTCAAGATCGGCAAGATCCGTCTTGACATCCTCTGAATCGGTCGGCGACTAGGATCTGCTCATGGAGCGTGCCCGAATCCTGATCGTCGAGGATGAGCCGCAGCTGCGCGGCCTGCTCAGACTCTACCTCGAACGAGCCGGATACGCCGTGACCGATGTCGGCGACGGCGCCTCGGCGGTGGCTGCCTTCGCGGCGGACGGGGCCGACCTGGTGATCCTGGACCTGATGCTGCCCGGCATGCAGGGCGAGGCGGTGCTCGAGGCCCTGCGCGAGGAGGCGGACGTCCCGATCCTGATCACCAGCGCCAAGCGCTCCGATGCCGAGCGGATCGCGGGCCTGCGCCTGGGGGCCGATGACTACCTGGCCAAGCCGTTCAACCCGCACGAGCTGACGGCTCGCGTGGCGGCCATCCTGCGCCGCACGCGTCCCGCCGCCGAGAGCGAGGCCGAGCCGATCATCTCGCTCGCCGCCGGCCGCCTGGTGCTGGATCCGGCCTCGCGCCGCTATACCCTGTCCGACGGGGAGAGCGGCCGGCTGACGCCCGGTGAGTCGGCCCTGCTGGTCGCCCTGGCTCGCCGCCCGGGGTCGGTCGTGGCGCGCGAGCAGCTGCTGGAGGTCGTGGCGCGTCGGCCGGACGAGGTCTATGAGCGGGTGGTCGACGTCCACGTCGCCAACCTGCGCCGCAAGCTGGGCGATGACGCCAGTGCGCCGTGGCTGATCGAGACGATCCCCAGCGCGGGATACCGGCTCGTTGCGGCCAGGGATCCGTCGTGACGACCGTCCCCGGGGACGAGGTTCGCGGCCAGCCGCTCAGCCTGCGGCTGGCGCTGGTCCTTTCCGCCGCGGTGCTGGCCGTGCTGCTGATCACCGGCCTGGCGGTGAATCGCGTGGTGAGCGGATCGCTGGAGCAGGAGCTGACCGCGGCGCAGCGCGACCGCATCACGGTGGTGGCGGGCGCGATCGGCGACGTCGACCTGAGCCTGCCGCGGGTCAGGCGCGGGGTCGAGGTGGTGCTGCGTCGCGTGGCGAACACGACTCATGGCCACGTGCAGCTGATCGCAGCCGATGGCGCGGCCGTCATCGACGTTGGCAAGGTGGCGGCCGGGATCTCGACCGAGACGATCCAGGAGCCGATCCCAGGCTCGGGCGCCAGCCTGCTGATCCAGGTGCCCCGCGCCAACCTCGCCTTCCTGCGGGTCTTCAACCTGACCCTGCTGCTGGCCGGCATCCTGGCCATCGTGGCAGTGGTGGCGATCGCCCTGCTGCTCTCCGCGCGGCTGACGCAACCGCTGCGTGGAGTGGCGGCGGCCGCTCAGCGGCTGGGACACGGCGACCTGAGCGCTCGGGCCCGCGGCGGTTCCGACCGAGAGTCGAGCGAGCTGGCCGGCGCCTTCAACGCCATGGCCGAACGGGTCCAGCGCTCCGAGATGCTCCGCCGCCGCGCCGCCAGCGACATGGCGCACGACCTGGCCACCCCGGCCACCGTGCTCGAGTCGCAGCTGCAGGCGATGGTCGACGGCGTGGTGCCGGCCGACCGCGAGCAGCTCGACCGGGCGCGCGCCGCGGCGGGGGCGCTCTCGGGCGTGATCGTGCAGCTCGGCGAGCTGGTCGATGCCGAGTCGGGAGTGCTCCAGCGCCGGCCGGCCATCCAGCCGCTGGGCGAGCTGCTGGCCGATGTCCGCAGCGCCATGGAGCCGCTCTTCCGGCAGCGCGGCGTCGGCCTCGCCGTGGACGAGGTGGCGGCCTCGGTGCGGATCGAGGTCGACCCCACCCAGGTCGGCCGCGCGCTGCGCAATGTGTTCGCCAACGCCGCCCAGCACTCGCCTGACGGGGCCACCGTTGAAGTGGCGGTCGAGGCCCTCGCGGCCGAGGTCGTGGTGCGGGTCACGGACCGCGGTCCGGGGATCACGCCGGAGGACCTGCCGCACGTCTTCGAGCGCTTCTACCGGGCCGACCAGGCACGCGGCGTCGGGGAGCCGCGCAGCGGCAGCGGGATCGGGCTGACCATCGCGCGGGAGCTGCTGGCGGCCAACGGCGGCAGGATCGCCGTGGAGCGCACGGGGCCGGGCGGCACCACCTTCGCCATCGCCCTGCCGCGCGCCGCCTAGGGTCCGGTCAGCTCCCAGCTGCGCTTGCGCGGCAGCGCCAGCCAGTCGTCGCGCAGGATCGACATGATCTGCACGTCGTGGTACGCGCCGCGGTGGAAGCGCGAGTGGCGCAGGACCGCATCGGTCTGGAAGCCGGCCTTGACGTAGGAGCGGATGGCGCGCGCGTTGTAGTCGAACACCTCAAGCTCGATCCGTTCCAGCCGCAGCTCTCCGAACCCGAAGTCGACCAGGGCGTTGAGCGCATCGGTTCCGTATCCCTGGCCGAGGTAGCGCCGATCGCCCAGGAAGATGCCGACCACCCCGCTGCCGTTGACCTTGTCGACGTCGCGCAGGAAGACGGTGCCGATGCTCTGCTCGGTGCCGAGCAGGCAGATGGAATAGCCGTAGCCGGTCTCGCCGGCCTGGGAGAAGATCATCGTGCTGAAGCGCTCCGCGGCAGCACGCGACATGGGCGACTTGGCACCCAGGAAGTGCCCGACCTCGGCGTCGCCGGCATAGGCGGAGTCGTTGACGACGTCCGACGGCTCGGTGGGGCGCAGCCAGATCCGCTCACCGCGGATCATCGGACGGGGCGGGGGAGTCTCGGCGGCGTCGGAATCGGCCATCGGCCGCATGATAGCGAGCGGGCTAGCCCTCGAAGGGTAGGCCGCGCTCCACCGCCGCCCACCCTGCGGCGAGCAGCCGGATCGCGACCTCGGGGTCGCGGACGGGCGGATGGTCGGGGGCGATCAGCGCGCCGGCCAGGCCGGGGAGCAGCGGCGAGAGGCCGAACGACGCGGCGATGAGCGCGTCCCCCTCGTAACGGCCTGATTCGATGCGGTACAGGGTCTCCTGGTACATCGTGTCGTAATGGACCCAGTACGGATCGGTTGAGGTCACCCGTACCAGCCGCGTACCTGCTCGCAGCTGCCGCGCCGCGGGTGTGTCGGGCAGGAGCGGTGAGCCCGCGTACCAGACCCGCACGGCCCGCAGGTCCCGCTGCAGCGTGTCGTTCCACGACTCCCACCAGGCCGAGCGACGCGGCTGGGTGGCGTCGAGCGCCAGGTCGGCGAGCACCAGGAAGGCGTGGGCGTCATGGGTCGCCTCGGCGCACCGCTCGTCGCAGTGCGGCAGCAGCACCTGGGGCAGCGCTCCGATCGAGAGCCGCGCGCTCAGCCAGTCGTTGGAGGCCGCCGGCTCGGGTCGCCGCGCCTCCGGGTTGATGAGGGCGACCGCCTGCTCGCGATTCCGCATCCGGTCGATCGCGATGGAGAAGGCACGGTAGGACTCGCCGTCGTTCTCAGCGGCGTCGAGGTCCGGGGTCGAGCGGGTCACGTCCCCATTGACCTACAGCCGCCGGCTCTTCGCCACCACCCGCAACCACACCGCACCGCACCTAACCGCCAAGGTGGTGCGTGGAGTCCACGCCCTCAGGCCGCATTGGGCCGGTACGAAAGTCCCACGCGCGTCCTGTACGTCGCGCCGCGGATGCGTTTCGCCGACCGATCCGCTCGGTTGCGTCGCGGGTTCGCCCCGCGTACCGTGGCCGCCACCATGGACCCCGAGCCGGATGCCAGCCTCGACGCCTGGTTCGGCCGCTTCCCCGAGGGCTGGTGGGGCTACCACTGGAGCCTGCCGCAGCCGATGAGCGCGGTCGAGATCGTGGAGAGCGGCAGCCTGGACGCGCGGCTGATGGCGACCCTGTGGGCGGTCGTCAGCCGGCGGCGCAGCGTGATGCTCGCCTCCGAGGCGCCGATGGCCGGCAAGACGACCACGCTCTCGGCGCTCGTCGACTTCCTGCCGGCCGGCACGGTCGGTGTCTTCCTGCGCGGCTGGCGGGGCGATTACGCCTGGACCGATGAGATCGAGCCGGAGCGCGGCTACCTGCTCGTCAACGAGATGAGCGATCACCTGCCGATCTACGTCTGGGGCCGCAACGCGCGCGGCGCCCTGCAGCTCGCCGGGCGCGGCTACGGCATGGGAGCGACCATGCACGCCGACTCGCTGGAAGAGGCCCTTGTCCTCTTCCGCGAACAGCTGGGCGCGACCGACGCCGACCTGGCCGGCCTGACGATCTACCTGCAGTACTCCGCTTACCGCACCCCGGCGGGGATGTATCGGCGCGTCGAGGAGGCGTGGCACCTGCGCGCCGATGCTGACGGGGCGCTGGTGCCGGTGCGCCTGGCCGCGATCGCCGGCGACCGCTCGCCGAGCCTGACGGGGGCGCAGCGCGAGCCGGTGCCGCCGATGCTCGCCGGGGACGGCGGACGATCTGGCCGGCCGCTGATCCACGACCCCGATGCCTATGCCCTCCTGGCGGCGTCGCTCGGCCTGAGCGCCGAGGCGCTGGAATCGGAGCTGGCGCATCGCTCCGCCTTTCTCGCGGCGCTCCTCGAGCGTGGCATCTGCGAGCCCGCGGCGGTGGCCGGGGCCGTGGTCGAGTACCCTGCCCTACCCGAAGGAGCCATCGCATGATCGACCGCCCGACCATCGCCACCCTGGGCGAGCTGCGCGCCGCCGGCTACCGGCCGCGCAGCGTCAAGGAGGAGATGCGGGCCAACCTGGTTGACCGCCTGCGGCGCGGGGAGTCGCTGCTGCCGGGCATCATCGGATATGACCAGACGGTGATCCCCCAGGTCGAGAACGCGATCCTGGCGGGGCAGGACATCATCCTGCTCGGCGAGCGCGGCCAGGCCAAGAGCAGGATCGCCCGTTCGCTGGTCGGGCTGCTCGACGCGTGGGTGCCGGCGGTCGCCGGCGCGGAGCTGCACGACGATCCGACGCACCCGGTGAGCCCCTTCGCCCGCGCGCTGGTGGCGGAGCAGGGCGACGCCACGCCGATCACCTGGGTCGCGCGCGAGGATCGGTACGGCGAGAAGCTGGCCACGCCCGACATCACCATCGCCGACCTGGTGGGCGAAGTGGACCCGGTCAAGGTGGCCGAGGGCCGCTACCTCTCCGACGAGTTGACGATCCACTACGGCCTCCTGCCGCGCACCAACCGCGGCATCTTCGCGCTCAACGAGCTGCCGGACCTGGCCGAGCGGATCCAGGTCGGCCTGCTCAACCTGATGGAGGAGCGCGACGTCCAGATCCGCGGCTACAAGGTCCGGCTCAACCTGGACCTGTTCGTGGTGGCGTCTGCGAACCCGGAGGACTACACCAGCCGCGGCCGCATCATCACGCCGCTCAAGGACCGATTCGGAGCGCAGATCCGCACGCACTACCCCGAGGATCCCGAGACCGAGATCGCGATCATGGAGGCCGAGTGGCTGGCCTTCGATGACGAGACGGCCGCATCGGTCCCGGTCCAGGTGCCGTCCTTCATGAAGGAGATCGTGGCCGAGCTGTCGCAGCTGGCGCGCCGCTCCTCCGAGGTGAGCCAGCGCTCCGGCGTGAGCGTTCGCGTGACGATCGCCAACCACGAGACGCTGGTGGCGGCGGCGCTCAAGCGCGCCGTGCGGCTCGGCGAGCCCGTGGCGGCGCCTCGCGTCAGCGACCTCGGCGCGGTGGTCGCGTCAACCGCCGGCAAGATCGAGCTGGAGACGCTCGGCGACGAGACGCGCGAGGAGAAGGTCATCGAGAAGCTCGTGCAGCGGGCCGTGGTCAATGTCTTCAACCGCCACTTCTCGCTCTCCGAGCTGGTCGGCCTGGTCGAGCGCTTCGAGGCCGGCACGGAGGTCGAGGTTGGGGAGCTCGTACCCTCCGAGTCCCTCCAGCACCTGGTCGCGGAGCTTCCGGAGCTGTCGCGGGCGGTGGGCGGATTGGACGTCGGAGAATCGCCGGCCGGCGTGGCCAGTGGCGTGGAGTTCGTGCTCGAGGGGCTGCACCTCAACCGGCGGCTCAACAAGGAGCGCCGCGGCGGCGCCGTCCGCTACGCGCGCTAGCCTCGGCCTCCGCGCTCCCCGCAGGCGGCGATGAGCCTGTACCGCTACGCGCGCTGGGACGGCAGCCAGAGCCTGCCGCCGTTCGACGCCGATGACGTCCTGGACGCCCTGGCCGACGACATCCTGGCCGAGGGCGATATTCGCCGAGCGCTGCAGCGGCTCATGCAGCGCGGGATGCGCGGCACGCGCGGGGGCGACGTCCCAGGCCTGCGGCGGATCGTCGAGCAGCTCCGCGCCCGGCGCGCCGAGGAGCTGTCGCGGGCACACCTGGACGGCATGCTCGACGATGTCGCCGCGCGGCTGGAGCAGATCGTCCAGCAGGAGCGGGCCGGGATCGAGCGGCGGCTGCACGAGGCTGAGCAGCGGGCCCTCGACGCGCCACCGGGCCCCGCCCAGGACCAGGCCCGCATGGGGGAGCAGATCCTGCGTCGAACGGCGCAGGCTCGCCAGGAGCGACTGGATGCCCTGCCCCCCGACCTGGCGGGACGGCTGGCCGGGCTGCGCGACTACGAGTTCATGGATGATGGCGCCCGCGACGCCTTCAACGCCCTTACCGACCAGTTGCGCCAGCAGCTCCTGCAGACCTACTTCCAGGGGCTCAAGGAGGGGGTTGCCGGCATCTCCCCGGAGGACCTCGACGGGGTGCGCGCCATGGTCCGCGACCTCAACCGGTTGCTCGAGAAGCACGCTTCGGGCGCCGATACCCGCTCCGACTTCGCCGGTTTCATGGCGCGCCACGGACATCTCTTTCCTCCCGGCATCGAGACGGTCGACCAGCTGATCGACCACCTGCACCGGCAGGCCTCGCAGATGGCCTCGCTGATGGCATCGGCCAGCCCCGAGATGCGCGCCGAGCTGCAGGGGATGATGGACGAGCTGCTGCGCGACGACCGGCTGCGCTGGGACATGGCCCGCCTGGCCGGCACGCTGCAGGCGCTGCGCCCCGACCAGCCCTTCGGCGAGCCATACCCGTTCAGCGGCGACGAGCCGCTCGGACTGCCGGAGGCGCTGGCCGCGATCGATCGCCAGCAGCGCTTCGACGCCATGGAGGAGGAGCTGCTGGCGGCTCGTGACCCCGACGCCCTCGAGCAGATCGATGCCGACGCGCTCAAGGACCTGGGCGGCGACGAGGCGACCGGGGACCTGGAGCAGCTGCAGGCACTGACCCGCGCCCTCGAGGAGGCGGGCTACCTCGAGCGCGGCGACGACCAGCTGGCACTCACCCCGCGCGCCGCTCGCAAGCTCGGGATGCGGGCCCTGACCGACATCTTCAGCCGCCTTCGGCGTGAGTCGCTGGGCGGCCACGCGCTGCCCTCGTCGGGGCACGGCGGTGAGCAGACCGACGAGACGAAGCCGTTCGAGCACGGTGACCCCTTCGCAGTGGACCTCAACCGCACCCTCTTCAACGCCATGGCCCGGAACGGGCCCGGTACGCCGGTGCGCATCGCGGCGGACGACTTCGAGGTGCATCGGTCCGAGGAGACGACGGTCAGCTCCACCGTGCTGCTGCTGGACATGAGCCGATCGATGCTGCTGCGCGGCTGCTCAACCGCCGCCAAGCGGGTAGCCATGGCGCTCCACACCCTGATCCACACCAAGTACCCGCGGGATCGGCTGTACGTGGTCGGCTTCGCCTACTACGCGCGCCAGATCAAGCCCGAGGCGATCGCCACCCTCTCGCCCTACGAGTTCGAATACGGCACCAACCTGCAGCACGCGCTGATCATCGCGCGGCAGCTGCTTGGCCGACGGAGCGGGGGAAACAAGGAGATCGTGGTCATCACCGATGGCGAGCCGACCGCGCACATCGCCAACGGCCAGGTCGAGTTCGCCTATCCGCCGACCATGCGCACCATGCAGTCGACCCTCCGCGAAGTGGGGCGCGCCACCCGCGAGGGGATCGTCATCAACACCTTCATGCTCGAGCGTTCCCGCTACCTGTCCGAGTTCGTCGACCTGATGAGCCGCATCAACCGGGGCCGCGCCTTCTACGTCGAGCCGGAGCACCTGGGCGAGTACGTCCTGGTCGATTACGTCAGCAAGAAGCGCAAGCGCGTCGCCTGAGCGACCGATGAGCAGGCCGTTGAAGGTGGGGGTCCAGCTGCCCGAGGTCGAGTGGGTCGCGCGCTGGCCGCAGCTGGAGGCGATGTGTCGCACCGCAGAGGGGATCGGGCTCGACTCAATCTGGGTCGGCGACCATCTGCTCTACCGCGGCGACGGGCTGCCGCCCCGCGCGCCGTGGGAGGCGTGGACCACGCTGGCGGCCATCGCGGCGGTGACCGAGCGGGTCGAGATCGGGCCGCTGGTCGCGGCGACCAGTTTTCACAACCCCGCGTTGCTGGCCAAGCAGGCGGCCACGCTCGACGAGATCAGTGGCGGGCGCCTGATCCTGGGCCTGGGCGCCGGCTGGAACGAGGCCGAGTACCACGCCTACGGCTTCCCGTTCGACCATCGGGTCAGCCGATTCGAGGAGGCATTCACCATCGTGCGCAGCCTCTTGGTCGACGGCCGCTGCGACTTCCACGGGACGTACTACGACCTCGACGACTGCGAGCTGCTGCCACGCGGGCCGCGGCACGCGCACGGCGAGGGGCCGACCCTGATGGTCGGCTCCATGGGCGAGCGGATGCTCTCCATCACCCTGCCGCATGTCCAGGCCTGGAACGCCTGGTTCACCTGGTTCGGCAACAGCGTGGACGGTTATCGATCGCTGCGAGATGCCGTCGATGCGGCGTGCCGCGCGGCGGGACGCGATCCGGCGCAGGTGGAGCGCACGTTGGCCCTGTTCGTGGCCTTCCCGGGAGCCCTCGGGCGCTCGCTCGGCGACCTGACCAGGCCCGACGTGAAGCCGATC
This sequence comes from Candidatus Limnocylindria bacterium, assembly GCA_041495495.1. Classification (GTDB taxonomy): domain Bacteria; phylum Chloroflexota; class Limnocylindria; order QHBO01; family QHBO01; genus CF-167. The sequence goes on along the minus strand of JBGQCU010000002.1, from coordinate 1,703 downwards.
AGCGGCGACCCCGCCACCCTGGCCGCGACCCTGCGCGCCTTCGCCGCGGAGGGGGTCGGCCATGTCCAGCTGGTGCTCGACCCGATCACGGTCGAAACCATCGCCGCCCTCGCCCCGGCCCTCGCCCTGCTCGACGCCTGACGGCTGCTATCCTCGCCCCATGGAGGGTTCGCCGGCACCCATGCCGCTCGGTTCGAGCGGGCGCCTGGAGGCGCAGCCGCTGACCAACGCGATCGGCAACCACGCGGTGCTGGTGCGTGAGGACGAGCAGCCGCGAGCCCTGATCACCGCCGAGGCGGGCACCGCGGAGCGGCAGCGGGTGGTGATCGTGCCGCTCGACGACGAGGTCGAGCTGCGCGTCGACGGCGACGCCATGGCCATCTGGCTGTCGCAGGGCGCGATCGCTCCTGCAGCGTCCCGTGTGCCGGCCTGGGCCAACGCCATCGGCTTCGTGCTGGTCATCGCGGTGGTCGGCTTCGCGGTGCTCGGCAGCGTCACCTTCTTCAGCTGGCTGTTCGGGGCGCTGGGATGGCCCTGATGCCGCCCAGCTCGGGCCTGATCGCGATGCGCATCGGCCAGGAGTTCGGCCCGCCAGAGGAGTTCGCCCGCTCGCTCGAGCGAGCGCTGGAGCGCGGCGGGCAGCGCGGGGCAACCATCGTGGCGATCCTGGACCGTGGCGACCTGGTGACCCACATTCCCCAGGTCGACGGGCCGTCCTGGAACTCGGTCCCGCTCGTGCACCTGCATCGCGGCCAGCAGCCGAGCGCCGAGGACTGGGCGGTCGCCAACGCCATCGTCGAGCGCCTGGAGCGCTATCGCTGAGCCGATGGAGGAAGATCGCGGCCCGTGGCTGCGGGCGATGATGGGCCGCTTCGCAACCGGCGTGACGGTGGTCGCCGCGCGGCACGGGCCACTGCTGGCCGGGATGACCGCCAACGCGATCGCGTCCATCAGCCTCGACCCGCCGCTGCTGCTGGCCAGCATCAACCGCCGCAGCGAGACCCACGTCGCCATCGTCGGCAGCCACTCGTTCGCGGTGAGCGTGCTCAGCGCGGAGCAGCAGGCGATCGCCGAGTGCTTCGCCCTGCCCACCACCGCCGCCAAGCTGCAGCGCTTCTGCGACGCGGCCTGGCACGAGGCGGAGACCGGCTCGCCGATCCTGGACGGCGCGATCGCCTACTTCGACTGCCGGCTGAGCGAGTCGCATGCGGCGGGCACCCACACCATATTCATCGGGGAGATCGTGGCGGCGGGGTACGAGGAGGCCGGAGAGCCGCTCCTCTGGTTCGGATCGCGCTACCGGCACATCGCTGCGGACCCCGCGTGACCGACTGGCCGCTGGCCGAGCTGCCCGCCTGGGATCGGCTCACCGCCCCGCCGGGGGAGGTGCTGCAGGTAGAGCCGCTGCGCCGCGTGGCGCTCGATGAGCTGCTGATCGTCGACGACGACCTGCCGCAGCTCGACGACGCGACGCTCATCTGGGCCTGGGCCGCCGACGGCGGCTGGGAGGCACGGGCCGCCCGCCTCCACGGAGTCGTTGCCACGCCCTATGCCATCCGCGCCGCGCGGCTCCGGATCGAGCGGCCAGATCCGAATCTCGCCCGCCTGCTGGGCCTTGATCCCGGTGCGCCGCCGGCATCGGTTAGCCTGCATGGCCATCCGCGCCACCAGGAGAAGCCGCCGCGCCAGATGGCCTGCATCTG
>JBGQCU010000001.1:0-48348 GCA_041495495.1 Candidatus Limnocylindria bacterium | reverse complement strand
CGCTACCTGCGATCGCGGTACTCGGCCCACGGGTCGTAGTCGGGGTCGGGCGGCTCGGCCGGCGGGCGCTCGTCCTCCGGGACGTGACGCAGGTTGACTCGGACTCGGTACCACAACGAGGAGCGGCCGCGCATGCCGTCGACGAGAACGTCGTCCTCGGTAAGGTGCGTCGACGCCTTGGGGAAGCGCTCCCTCCAGCGCTCCAGGCCAGCCAGGGCGTCCTTCTTGGCCTTGGCCTGGCTGATCACCAGAAGCGGGTGGGCCGACCGGCGACGGCCGGTGGGAGAGGCGGTGCCATCGGCGCCGCGGGCCGGCGGCGACGGCATGGCGGGGGCCACCGATCCCAAACGCCCGCGCGGCGCGGATGGGTCCGGCGGCGGAGGTGGGTCGATCGGCATGCGCCGCTTCGACGGCTGGACACGGGGTGGCTCGCCGGGCTGTTTGACGTAGTTCGGCGGCCATGGCGCATCGCCCAGCCCGGTCGCCTCGTCCCGCGCGGAAAGCTCCAGCAGGCCCTCGAGCGAGCCAACCGCAGCATCAATCCCGGCACCGACGTCGCCGAGCCGGGCGTATCGGTCCAGCATGGAGATCATCGTGAAATCCGCAAGCTCAGCATCGGGCACCTCCGACCAGACCAGCGGAGCCGATACCCGCGCATCAGCCACCGGCCGCACGGAGTAGGCCGACGCCACGGTCCGGTCCTTGGCGTTCTGGTTGTAGTCGAGGAAGACGCCGTGCCGCTCCTCCTTCCACCACCTGCTGGTGGCGAGTGCCGGAGCCCGGCGCTCGACCTCGCGGGCCAGGGCCAGCGCGGCGCGCCGCACCTCGCCGAATCCCCAGCGCCGTTCGATCCGCGCATAGACATGGATCCCTCGCGAGCCCGATGTCTTCGGCCAGCCGGTCAGGCCGTGGTCGACCAGCACTTCGCGAACGACGAGCGCCACTTCCCGGACGGCGCTCCATGGCACGCCCGGGCCGGGGTCCAGGTCGACCCGCAGCTCGTCGGGGTGCTCGAGGTCATCGGCGCGCACGGGGTGCGGGTTGAGGTCGATGCAGCCCAGGTTCACCACCCAGGCCAGCGCGGCGGCATTGCTCACCACGACCTCGTCGGCGGTGCGCCCTGACGGAAACGAGAGCTCGACGGTCCGCACGTATGGCGGCACAGATGCGGGCGCGCGCTTCTGGAAGAAGGCCTCGCCGGCCACGCCGTTCACGAACCGCTTGAGCGCCATCGGTCGGTCGCGCACCCCGCGCAGCGCACCTTCCGCCACGGCCAGGTAGTAACGCGCCAGGTCGAGCTTGGTGATCCCGGCCTCGGGGAAGAAGACCTTCCCCGGGTTGCTGATGGCAACCTCGAAGCCGTCGACCTCCAGCAGGACGGATGCGTCAGGCGGCACGGCGACAGGGTAGCCTCTCCCCGATGGTGGAGCGATGGGAGCGGCTGCTGCGCGCCCTGGACCGATGGTCCGCCCAGCGGCGGAGCACACGGGTCGGGCGCCGCGCGATCGTCGGGTTCGCGAATCACCAGGGGCCGGAGGTGGCGAGCGGGATGGCCTACTTCGCGATCCTCTCCCTCTTCCAGGTGATCGTCCTGGGAGTGGTTGTGTTCAGCCTGGTGATCGGCGAGGGCGAGGCGCGGCGGATCGTGATCGGGCGCCTCGAGGCGGCGCTCCCGCTGCAGCCGGGCACCATCGGCGCCGTGGTGGACAGCATCATCGCCTCGCGGGGCGGGATCACCCTCGTCAGCCTCGCGATCCTGGCATGGGGGGCGCTCGGCTTCTTCGGCGCCCTGACCACGGGGGTGGGGCGCGCCTTCGCGACCTCGACCCGGCGGCCGTTCTGGCAGGACAAGCTGATCGGCCTGTCGCTGCTGGTGGCGGCCGGCGCGCTGGCGCTGATCGCGGTCGGCATCGGCCTGGGGGCGGGGATCGCCGCGCGGCTGGCGAGCGACCTGCCAGGTGGCGGAACGGGCGGGCGCCTCGCGCTCAACCTGGTCGGGCTCCTGGTCCCGATTCTCCTGGTGCTGGTCGCGCTGCTGGTCATCTACCGGGTCGTGCCGAACCGGCGCGTGACGTTCCGCCAGGTCTGGCCCGGCGCGCTGATTGCCACCCTGCTCTTCACGCTGCTGCGCATCGGCTTTACGTGGTATGCCACCGATGTGGCCCGCTACGAGAGCTTCTTCGGGCCGATCTCGACGGTCATCACCCTGCTGGTGTTCCTCTATTTCGCCAGCATGGTGGTGCTGCTCGGAGCGGAGATTGCCCGGGCAAACGTGCTGGAGGACGACGACCCCGCGCCCCCTTCCTGAACCGTCGTGTAGTGCGTTGTAGTACCTTTCGGTCACGTCACGCGCTCGGAACGGCCGGGTAGCATCCCTTTGGAGCACGTAACGGGGCCTTTGGGCAAATGGACACCGCACGGAACACCGTCGCATGAGGCGACGATCTCATCTGGCCATCACGCTGATTGCCCTGCTGTTGGTCGGAGCGAGCATCGTCCCCACCTCTCCCCGCGACTTGGCCCAGGCCGCGGACCCGCTCGCCGATGCCAAGGCGCAGCAGAAGGCGCTCGAGAAGACCTTGAGCGCGCAGCGCGCTGCCCTGGCCGACCTGAAGGCGAGGTCGACCGCGCTGGCCGGCAGGCTCGACGCGGCCAAGTCCGAGCTGGCCGCCGTGACCGCGGAGTACAACCGGGTCAACGGCCTGCTGGAGCAGGTGAAGGGCCAGGTCGCCGACATCACCGCGCGGCTGGATGACCTGAAAGCGCAGATCGGCGCACTGGACCAGGAGATGCAGGAGGTCGCGACCCAGATCACGGTCGAGACCCGGAACCTGCAGACCCGCGAATCGCTCCTGCAGGAGCACCTCCGCTCCGCCTACGAGCGCAGCCAGACCTCCCTGCTCGAGCTGATCCTATCGTCAGACTCGTTCGACTCAGCCTCGACCCAGGTCGGCTACCTGCTCACGGTCTCGGACGAAGACCAGCAGCTGGCCACTGACATCCGCAGCCTGCGGACGAGCCTTCTCTCCGAGGAGTCCACCCTCAGCGAAGGGCGGCAGGCGCTGGCCGCGGCTCGCGACGAGGCCGACGCCGAGGCCAGGGTGCTCGCCGACCGACAGGCCGAGCTGGACGCCATGGAGGTGCAGCTGGCCACGCTCAAGGCAGCCGCCGACCAGAAGAAGCGACAGCAGGAGGCTGCCCTCAACGCGGCGCTCCAGGCGCGCGGCAACGTGGCGGCGCAGGTTGCTGCCAGCGAGCAGGCCGCCCTGGCCGCCGCCAGGCTGGTGGCCAAGCTGCAGGCGCAGGAGGACGCTCGTCGTCAGCAGCCGTCGGCCTTCGGCTTCCGCTGGCCCGAGGACAATTTCACCGTGACCCAGGAGTGGGGACCGACCACCTTCCTGCTCGAGCCGCCGTATACGTATCGCGGCAAGTACTACCCGCACTTCCACGGCGGGATCGACCTGGCCAATGGCTGCGGCACCCCGATCCGCGCCGTCGGCAAGGGTACGGTCGCGGCCTCGGGACAGCCCCTCTGGCCGTGGGACTCGGGCTACGGCGTGGTGATCAGCCACGGCTCCGGCGTCCAGAGCTGGTACTGGCACCTGCGGGCAAAGGTGATCGTGCACCCCGGCCAGGTGGTAGCCATCGGCCAGGTCATCGGCTACGAGGGGTCGACCGGCAACTCGACCGGCTGCCATCTCCACTTCGCGATCAACGACCACGGCATCTGGGAGAACCCGCGGGTCTACCTGCCGTAGGACCGATGCCGGTCAGGCCGTTCCGGCGGCGGCCGGCTGCGCCGCTCGCGCTGCGGGCCGATACATCATCTCCACGTATTGGCCGAGCATGCGTGCCGTGCTGAATTGCCAGATGGCGGCGTCGATGGCGCCGCGCATGGTTGCGACCCAGTCGCCCGGGACGCCATTCGCATCCCTGGCGTAGAAGCGCGGCGCGACCTCCTCCTCAAGCAGCCGGTACAGCTCCTCGGCGTCGGCGTCGTCCTGGGCCTCGTCGTCGTCGAGCGTCTCCCGTCCGCCGATCGCCCACCCGTTGTGGCCGTTGTAGCCCTCGTCCCACCAGCCGTCGAGGATGCTGATCGAGGGGATCCCGTTCATCGCGGCCTTCATGCCCGACGTGCCGGATGCCTCCAGTGGCCGGCGCGGGTTGTTCAGCCAGATGTCCACGCCGCCGACCAGGAATCGCGCGATGCGCATGTCGTAGTCCTCGAGGATGAAGACCCGGCCGCGAAGGTCCGATGAGCGCGACAGGCTGAAGATGCGCTGAATCACCTGCTGCCCGGCGCGGTCGGCAGGGTGGGCCTTGCCGGCCAGCACGACCTGCACGGGCCGCTCGTCGTCTCCCAGCAGCCTGGCAAGGCGCTCCTCGTCATGGAAGAGGAGGTCGGCGCGCTTGTAGGTCGCGAAGCGTCGTGCGAAGCCGATCGTCAGCGTCTCGGGATCGAAGGCGGCATGCAGCTCGCGCAGGACGCTGGGCGACTCGCCGTGGCGTGCGAACTGGCGCGCCAGGCGGCGACGCATGAACTCGACCAGCTCCCGTTTCTGCTGCCGATGGGCGCCCCACAGGTCGGTCTCCGAGACCTCGGACAGCCGATCGAAGGCGTCGGGACCGGGCGCGTCACTGCCGAGCGAGCGTGCGGTGGCGCGCTCGTAGAGCCGCCGCATCGGCCGGCCGATCCACGTGGCGGCGTGGACCCCGTTGGTGATTGCCGCGATCGGTTGAGACAGGAGCGACTGCCAGGTGGCATTGGCGGTCTCGCCGTGCAGCCGGCTGACGGCATTGGCCGCCGTCGCGTGGCGGAGGACGAAGGCGGTCATGTCGAACGGGGCCTCGGCGTCATCGGTAAGGCCGCGGCCGAGCTCCATCAGCCGCTCGGCAGGCACGTGGCACGCATCCAGCCATGGGCCCAGCAGGCCCGCCGCGAGGCCCCGGTCGAACTGCTCGTTGCCGTCCTTGACCGGCGTGTGGATGGTGAAGACGGCATTTCGGCCGACTCGGCGCAGTGCCTCGTCGGCCGCCAAACCGGGCTTCGCCTCGATCAGCTCGCGGGCACGCTCCAGCAGCAGGAAGGCGGAATGTCCCTCGTTGAGGTGCCAGGCCGCCGGCTCGATCCCAAGCCCGCGCAACGCACGCACGCCGCCGATCCCCAGCACCAGCTCCTGGCAGAGCCGCATCTCGCGGCCGCGGACGTACAGGATGTGGGTGATCGGGCGGTCCGGTCCGTCATTGGCGGGGATGTCGGTGTCGAGCAGCAGGAGCGGCACCCGCCCCACCTGCGCCACCCAGACGGCGGCATGCACCTTGCGGCCGGGGAAGTCGACGCTCACCTGCAGCGGCGATCCGTCGCGTCCCCGGGCACGACGCAGCGGCAGCGTGGCAGGGTCCAGGTCGGGTTGCGCGTGCTCCTGGTGGCCGTCCGCGTCGATCTGCTGGCGGAAGTAGCCGCGCCGGTAGAGCAGGCCGACCGCCACGAACGGCAGCGCCGCGTCCGATGCCGACTTGCAATGGTCTCCGGCCAGGATGCCGAGGCCGCCGGAGTAGATCTGCATCGACTCGTGGATGCCGTATTCCGCGCAGAAGTAGGCGATCGGACCGGGCAGCGATGCTGCCGGATCGGAGTCGGCGGCGGCGCGGTACCACGAGTCAGACCCGTTGGCAAGATAGCGATCGAACTCGTCGAGGAGGCGGCTGGCGTCCACCATGAAGTCCTCGTCGGCGAGCAGCTCGCCCCAGCGGCCCGGCTCGAGCGCGGTGAGCACCGGGATCGGGCTTCGATGGCGCGCCCAAGCCGCCGAGTCGATCCGCGCGAAGAGGGCACCCGCCCGCGGGGTCCAGGTCCACCACAGGTTGTAGGCCAGCTCGCCCAGGCCCTCGAGCCCGGGCGGCAGGCCAAAGTCATAGCCGGGCTGGGTTGGCACACGGACCGGGCTCGTCATGCGGCGCCGATCATAGCGGCGGGCGCAAGGGCCGCTGGCGTCGGCGGCGCGCGGCGATTGGGTATCGCCCGGGTGGGCGGAAGGGGGTACGCTATCGGACCCGTGATGGACGGCTATTCGGTGCAGGATGCCGCGTCAGTCCTCGGGGTCCCTGAAGGGCGCGTCTGGGAGCTTCTTGCCAGAGGTGTCCTGTCTGGCACCCCCGAGGGCGACTCCATGCGCGTCTATCTGAAGGGCGAACCGGCACCGATGGGAGCCCCTCCTCCCCAAGAGGTGTTGCCACGAAGCAACGGTAATGGCGGCTCGCACGGCTCCGGCGAGGCGAGCGCGTTTCGCGAGCTGCTGACCGAATTCCGCAACCTGACCGAGCGCTACGGGCAGGCCCTGCTGGCGCTCGGCGAGGCACGGGGCGAGGTGGCCGGCCTGCGTTCCCGGGTGGAGCTGCTGGAGGCGCGGCTCGACCTGCGGTTGCCGAGCGCCCTCGACACCGCACCGATCGCCTGGGAGGCGCCGACAGGCAGCGCACCTGCTGCCCCGGAGCCGCCGGCGCCCGCCAGGGTCGAGCCGGTCATGCCGACGCCTGCCCCGGTCCTGCGCACCCCGCGGCCGCGCAAGCCGCGATCGACCCGTTCTGCTGTCGCTGGCTTCGCCGACGCGCTGGCGCGTGCCCAGGATCCGAACGTGGCGGACGTCGGCGATGCCCGCGCCTCCAGGGAGGTCGCGACCGAGCCAGCGCAGGGGGATGGGTCGCAAGAGGTCGAGACGGTGGCCGAGGCAGTCGTGGCGCTCGAGGTCGGCCCGACCGAACAGGTCGCGCACGCCGAACAGGTCGCGCCGGTCGAGGCCGCAGAGGTGGCCGAGCCCGCCGAGGCCGATGCGGCCCAGCCGACCTACAGCGCCGCCGTGGTCGAGCCGGATTGGTTCGCCGATGGCGACTTCTCGTGGCTCGACGCCGCCGACATGGAGGCTCGTGGCGCAACCGCGACGGTCGCCGCCCTTGCCCCCGCTCCTGCCGAAGTCGAGCCCGAACCCGAAGCAGAGCCCCAGGTCGAGGCCGAGCCGATCGCCGAGGCACCGTCGCAGCCCGCGTTCCTCGAGGAGCCCGAAGCGGCCGCGGAACCGATGCGCGAGCCGGAACCGGAGGCGGAGCCGGCGCGCGCCGCCGAATCGCTCGAGCCGATCGAGGTGAGCGGCGCTGGCGCGGGAGCATTCATGTGGCCCGGTGCCGCGGGCGACGCGGCGTCGGAGATGGAGATTGCCCCGGCGGCGCGACACGCCGAGACGACTCCAGCTCCGAGTGTGTGGGATCCGCTGGAGACTGCCGCCTGGCCGGCGTCTGACGTCGCCGCTCCCGTCGCCGAGGCCATGGCGCCGCCACTGGCCATGACGGAGCAGGAGCTCGCTCAGCTGGCGCGCGACGAGGGATGGGACGACGCGGAAGTGGCCGCGATCCGCGCCATGATCTCGCGGCCTGCGCCGCGAGCCGTACAGCTGCCCGGGGCAGCCGAGCTGGATGAGGCGATGGCCGCGCTCCAGGCGGTGCCGATCGGGTCGGATCCGCACGCGGCATCTCCGCGCCAGTGGACCAAGCCGGCTACCCACAGCCCGGAGACCGGTGGCCACGACGACTGGGCATTCGAAGCAGAACCCGCTCCGACGGCGGCCCGCCAGTCGCCGGTCCCGCAACGCGGCCCGGTGTCGGATCCGAATTGGCTCCGTCGCCGCCGTGGTCCCGCCGCGTCGGCGTATCGCCGGATCCGCCGCATCTTCACCGGCTGAGATGGGCGTGGCGCCGGACGCAGGCCGGTCTCGGCTGCCGGATCTCGGTCCACATGGCGAAGGCTGGGTCGTCGGACAATTCCTGCTCCTCGGCCTGCTCGTCGTGGCGGGCATGCCCCGTCTCGCTCATCTGCTGCCGGGTACCGCCCTGGAATGGGTGCCGGTCGTGGCGGGAGCAGCGGCACTGGCGGTGGCGGGCCTGGTCGTGGCGGCTGGCTTTCGGGGTCTCGGCACCAACCTGACGCCGATGCCGCGGCCGCGAGACGATGCCCTGCACGTGGAGACCGGGATCTACGCCGCCATCCGCCACCCGATCTACGCCGGCCTGATCCTGGCGGCCGTCGGCTGGAGCGCGCTCACCCGTAGCCTGCCGGCCGCTGCGGTGGCGGTTGCGCTGGCGATCTACCTCGATCTGAAGTCACGCCGCGAGGAGGTGTGGCTCAGCGAGCAGTACGCAACGTATGCCGCCTACCAGCGGCGCACCAGGCGATTCGTGCCCCGGGTCTACTGAGCGGCGGCGCTTGCCAATCAACTTCGCATCTGCATAATGGTTCGCGTGACACGAATCATTCACGAGACGAGAACTGTCGCCGCAGAGCTGATCGACGAGCTCGCCCCGATCATCGCCGGTGAGCGAGCCGATTTCGCTCATCGCTGCCACGAGCGCTCGATCAGCATGACCCACCTGCACCTGATGACCCTGCTCGAGACGCACGGGCCGTTGCCGATGAGCCGCGTGGCGGAGCTGCTCGGCTGTGGCCTGCCCACCGCGACCGGGATCGTCTCGCGCATGGAGGAGCGGGGGTTGGTGGAGCGGCAGCACGAGGCCGAGGATCGGCGCGTGGTCACCCTGCGCCTGGCCGAGCAGGGCCTGGCTGAGATTCGTCAGCTGCAGCTCGGCCGTCGGCAGCGCATGGCGACCGCCGTGGCACACCTTTCCGACGCGGAGCGTGAGCAGCTCCTGGCGTCGGTCCGAGCACTTCGCGCGGCGTTCAACCGCGTGCACTCCGAAGGAGACCGTGCGTGACCTCTCTACCCCAGCCGATGGATGCCCCGGTGCACGTCGACGCCCGGGCAAGGACCGAGATCCTGATCGCGATCCTGCTGGCCATGTTCCTGTCGGCCCTCGACCAGACGATCGTTGGCACAGCGCTGCCGACGATCATGACCCAGCTGCACGGCAACAACTACTACACCTGGGTCGTGACCGTCTACCTGCTGACCGCCACCATCAGCGGGCCGATCTACGGCAAGCTCTCCGACCTGTTCGGACGACGACCCATGGTCATGATCGGCGTCACCCTGTTCCTGATCGGCTCGGCGCTCTCCGGCCTCTCGCAGGAGGCGTGGCAGCTGATCGCGGCACGCGGCCTGCAGGGCCTCGGCGCTGGCGCCATCTTCCCGATCGCGCTGGCCGTCATCGGTGACCTCTTCACGCCCGCCGAGCGCGGCAAGTACCAGGGGCTGTTCGGTGCGGTCTTCGGGATCAGCGCCCTGATCGGGCCGGCTCTTGGCGGCTTCCTGACCGACAACGTGGGCTGGCACTGGATCTTCTTCGTGAACCTGCCGATCGGCGCGGTGGCGCTGGTGATCATCTGGCGCCTCCTGCCGCCGATCAAGCACCCCGAGCGGGCACGCAGCATCGACTACCTGGGCAGCGCGGTCTTCACCGCGGCGCTGGTGCCGATCCTGATCGGCCTCACCAACAAGCAGACCATGGATTGGACCAGCCCGGAGGTCGGCGGCCTCGTCCTGCTCGGCCTGGTCCTGTCGGCGCTCTTCGTGTGGGTCGAGTCGCGCGCCGCCGAGCCGATCCTGCCGCTCAGCCTGTTCCGCAATCGATCGATCAGCGTGTCCCTGCTCGCCGTCTTCCTGGCGGGCTTTGGGTTCTTCGGCGCCATCATCTTCGTCCCGCGCTGGTTCCAGGTCGTCCTCGGCTCGAGCGCGACCGAGTCGGGCTACCAGATCCTGCCGCTGCTCGCCGGCCTGATCGTCAGCTCCGTCATCTCTGGCCAGATCATCAGCCGCACCGGCCGCTACCGCTGGATCATCATCGGTTCGATGGTCTTCCTGTCGGTCGGCCTGTTGCTGATGACCCAGCTGCGCGGCGATACGAGCCTGCCGCAGATGTGGCTCTGGATGGTCGTGGCCGGGCTGGGGATCGGTCCAACCCTGGCGGCCTTCACGATCGTGGTCCAGAATGCCGCCCCGTTCGCCCAGCTGGGCGCCGCGACCGGTGCGCTCACCTTCTTCCGCCAGGTCGGCGGGACGGTTGGCCTGGCGATTGCAGGCACGCTCTTCGGGTCGGCGCTGGCGACCGAGATCCCGCGGCAGATGGTAGCCGCCGGGGTGCCGGCCGACCTGACCCGGCAGTTCGCGTCGTCAGGCGCCGCGAGCAACCTGAGCGGCGTCGGCGGGCTGAGCGCTCAGGTCCTCGCCAACGTGCCCGAGCAATTCCGCTCAATGGTTGTCTCCGGCGTCCATGAGGCGTTCAGCCTGGCCATTGGGAGCGCGCTATGGATCAGCGTGGCGGCGGCCGTGATCGCCACCGTAGCGACTGTCTTCGGGCTGCCGGAGCTTCCGCTGCGCCGGCATCACGGTCCTGTCCCGGCGTCCGCTCCGGGGGGCGACCCCTCTGAGCCCACCGCGATCGCCGCGCTGGAGTAGTCGCTGCCGCCAGGGATCGCCGCATGACGGCCTACGACCCGACCACTGCCCTTATCGTGGTCGACGTCCAGAACGACTTCGCCGACCCGTCGGGAAGCCTCTCGGTACGGGGCAGCGAGGCGGTCGTGGGCCACGTCAACGACGAGGTGCAGCGAGCTGTGGCCGGGGGGGCGCTGGTCGTCTATACCCAGGACTGGCATCCGGCCTCGACCCCGCACTTCGCCAAGGACGGCGGCATCTGGCCGGTCCACTGCGTGGCCGACAGTTGGGGAGCCGAGCTTCATCGCGACCTGATCGTCGCCGGCACACAGGTACGGAAGGGGAGCAACGGCGAGGACGGCTACTCGGGCTTCACCATGCGTGACCCGATCTCCGCTGATGAGCGGCCGACCGAGCTCGATGCGCTGCTGGTGGAGCGAGGCGTGACCCGCGTCGTGGTCTGCGGTCTGGCGACCGACTACTGCGTGCGAGGCACGGTGCTCGACGCCTGCCGGCTCGGCTTCGACACGACCGTGCTGAGCGAGGCGGTGGCGGCGGTCGAGCTGGCTTCGGGGGATGGCGCTCGCGCGCTGGCCGAGATGGTCGCTGCCGGGGCGCGGCGCGCCTAGCCGAAGCCGTCCGTCAGGGGCGTCGGCGGGCCCAGCTGACGGTCGCGCCGCCGATCAGGACCGCCACGGCGCCGAGCACAATCCAGGTCCGATCGGCGGTCATGAAGCTGCGCGGGGCGAATGGCAGGTTCAACCCCTGGGCGATCCAGACCAGCCCACCGAGGGCCAGGACCGCGCCGACCACCATCGCACCCGTCCGCATGGCTCGTTCAGGATAGCCCGATCTGACCATCGCCAGCCTCTTGCGTGCCTGAAATCTGCGCGTATACTCGCGCCAGTCGGGCCGCATGAGAGCGGCGCCTGCAGCCTTCCCTCCCCCTCCCACCACGTCCATCGTCGGCTCACGGGGTAGCGGCAAGACCCGTGGCCGGCGCTGATCAAAGGCGTAGACGCCCGATGTGGCAACTCTATGTGGGAGGGTCCTCGTGGCCTACACCGATCAGGTTCTGACCTGCGCCGATTGCGGAATCGACTTCGTCTTCTCCGCCTCCGAGCAGGAATTCTTCGCGCAGAAGGGATTCACCTCTGCGCCCAAGCGCTGCGCCTCGTGCCGGGCTCAGCGGCGCGCCACCGGCGGTGGCGGCGGTGCCAGCAGCTACGGCGCCAGCAGCGGCGGCTACAGCGGCGGCGGCTACAGCCGTGGCCCGCGCGAGATGTTCGACGCGGTCTGCGCCCGATGCGGCAAGGAGACCCAGGTCCCGTTCCGCCCGACCGGCGCACGCCCCGTCTACTGCAGCGACTGCTTCCGGCTGATGCGCGGCTGATCCCGACCTCGGCATCGCAGCCCGTTGAGGCGGCGTCCCGTTCGCGGGATGCCGCCTCTCACGTTTTTCGCGGTGGCCGATCGGTCCCTATCATGGGCCGCAACATGAACGACCGCGCTTCCTGGGCCGAGCTGGCAGCGCAGCTTCGGGTCGATTCGATTCGCTCCAGCTCGGCCGCCGGCTCGGGTCACCCCACCAGCTCGATGTCGGCCGCCGACCTGCTCGCCGTGCTGATGACGAAGTACCTGCACTACGACTTCGACGCGCCAGACGACCCGCGCAACGACCACCTCATCTTCAGCAAGGGCCACGCCTCGCCGCTGCTGTATGCCGTGTACAAGGCGGCCGGAGCCATCTCCGACGCGGAGATGCTCACCTTCCGCAAGGCGGGGAGCCGGGTCGAGGGGCACCCGACCCCGGTCCTGCCCTGGGTCGACGTCGCCACCGGATCGCTGGGCCAGGGCCTGCCGATCTCGGTGGGAATCGCGATCGCCGGCCGGCTGCTGGATCGGCTTCCGTACCGCGTCTGGTGCCTGTGCGGGGACTCGGAGATGGCCGAGGGATCGATCTGGGAGGCGTTCGAGGCGGCCGCCTTCCATGGGCTCGACAACCTGACCGCCATCGTCGATGTCAATCGGCTCGGCCAGACCGGCGAAACGATGTACGGCTGGGACCTCGACCTCTACGCGCAGCGGGCGCGGGCGTTCGGATGGCACGCCATCGAGATCGACGGCCATGATCTCGGCGCGATCGACCAGGCCTATGCCGAGGCACTGGCGACCACGGGTCGGCCGACCGCGATCCTGGCCCGGACCGAGAAGGGGCACGGCGTGGCCGCGGTGGCCAACAAGAACGGCTTCCACGGCAAGCCGCTGCCGGATCCTGAGGCGGCCATCGCCGAGCTCGGCGGCGTCCGGAACATCTCCGTTGCCGTGCCCAGGCCAACCGGTGCCGCCATCCCGCATCGATTCGCAGCCGGTGGCGAGCTGCGGCTGCCAACCTACGAGGTCGGTACGAAGGAGGCCACGCGCAAGGCCTATGGCGACGCGCTGGTGGCCCTGGGCGCGGCGCGCGGCGACGTGGTGGCGCTTGACGGGGAGGTCGGCAACTCCACCTACTCGGAGGAATTCGCCGCCGCATACCCGGAGCGCTTCATCCAGTCCTACATCGCCGAGCAGCAGATGGTGGCCAACGCCATCGGCCTCCAGGTTCGCGGCTGGCGACCGTTCGTCGCCACCTTCGCCGCCTTCCTGTCGCGCGCCTACGACTTCGTGCGGATGGCGGCCATCAGCCGCGCCAACATCGTGCTGACCGGCTCGCACGCCGGGGTGAGCATCGGCGAGGACGGGCCGTCGCAGATGGCGCTCGAGGACCTTGCCTCGCTGCGCGCTGTCTTCGGAAGCACGGTCCTCTACCCGTCCGACCCCAACCAGACCGCGTCCCTGTTGGCCGAGGTGGTGGACCGCAAGGGGATCATCTTCATGCGCACCACGCGCGAGAAGCTGCCGGTCATCTACCCGCCCGGCGAGCGGTTCGAGGTCGGCGGCAGCCGCGTCGTGCGCCGGACCGATGCCGACGCGGTGACGCTGGTCGGTGCGGGGATCACCCTCCACGAGGCGCTGGCCGCCGCCGCGCTCCTCGCCGAGGAGGGGATCTCTGCCTGCGTGATCGACTGCTACTCGGTCAAGCCGATTGACGCCACGGCACTCCGGGTTGCCGCACTCCAGACCGGGGCGATCGTCACCGTCGAGGACCACTGGCCGGAGGGCGGGCTGGGGGACGCGGTGCTGGAGGTCTTCGCGACCGATCCCTCGCGGCCGCGGATCGTCAAGCTGGCGGTCCGCCATCTCCCGGGATCGGCCACCCCCGCCCAGCAGCTGGCACTGGCCGGGATCGACGCCGCGCACATCGCCGCCGCCGCCCGCGACCTCGTACAGGAGAGCCGAGCATGAATACGCTGCAACGGCTGCATGCCGAGCAGGACCAGAGCCCGTGGATCGACTTCATCGATCGCCAGCTGATCGCCAGCGGGCGGCTCGCCGAGCAGGTCGGCCAGGGGATCCGGGGGCTTACCAGCAACCCCACCATCTTCGCCAAGGCGGTCGCCTCAGGCCAGTACGACGAGCTGATCCGGCGCGAGATCGCCGCGGGTCACGACAGCCGCCAGATCTTCGAGGAGATCGAGATCGCCGACGTGGGCGATGCCGCCGACATCCTGCGCGCCGTGTACGACGACTCCGACGGGGCCGACGGCTTCGTGTCGATCGAGGTCGAGCCCGACCTGGCCGATGATTCGGCGCGCACCCTGGAGCGCGCACGGCACCTGTGGGCCCGGCTTGGGCGTCCTAACGTGCTGGTCAAGATCCCGGCCACGCCGGCCGGCCTGCCGGCGATCGAGGCGGGCATTGCGGACGGGATCAACATCAACATCACCCTCATGTTCAGCGTGGAGGTCTACCGCGCCGTGGCGCGCGCCTACCTCGCCGGCTTGCGGCGCCGGCACGCGGCGGGCGCCGGCATCGGCCGGGTCGCATCGGTGGCGTCCTTCTTCGTGAGCCGGGTGGACACCAAGGTCGACAAGGCGCTCGACGCAATCGGGACCGATGCAGCCCTGGCCGCCCGCGGCAAGGCAGCTGTGGCCAACGCCAAGCTCGCCTACCGAGCCTTCGGGGAAATCTTCGGCGGCGCTGAGTTCGCCGATCTGCGCGCAGGCGGGGCTCGTGTGCAGCGTTGCCTGTGGGCCAGTACCTCCACCAAGAACCCGGCCTACCGCGACGTGATGTACGCCGAGGAGCTGATCGGGCCGCAGACCGTCGACACCCTGCCGACCGATACGATCCAGGCCTTCCTGGATCACGGCCTGGTTCGGCGCACGCTCGACGTCGGGCTGGAGCAGGCGCACGAGGCGCTGCGGGCGGTAGAGGCGCAGGGAATTCGGATGGAAACGGTCACCGACGAGCTGATCGCCGAGGGCGTGGCTGCCTTCACCCGCTCGTTCGAGGACCTGATGGGCGTCATCGACGCCCAGCGCCAGGCGCTCGCTCCGGCGTGAGCGGCGAGGTCGGCTCATCGCCGGTGGCATCGGCGATCACGGCGCGCCTGGCTGAGTGGGCCGGAGGGCGGGTCGCCGAACGGCTGTGGGCGCGGGATGGGACCCTTTGGGCAGCGTCGGGGAAGCGGCCTGAGGAGCTCTCCGCCTGGCTCGGCTGGCTGGACCTTCCGTTCAGCATGCGGGCTCGGGTCGCGGAGCTGGAACGCATCGCCCGCGAGGTGCGCGACGACGGGTACGGACGGGCGGCGGTGCTGGGGATGGGGGGCTCGAGCCTTGCGCCCGAGCTCTTCAGCCGGGTCTTCGGCGATGCCATGGGCGCGCCGGAGGCGGCGCACCCGGGCCTGGAGCTGAGGATCCTGGACTCCACCCACCCGGACGCGGTGCGCGGCTTCCGCGAGTGGGCTGAGTCGGGGCGCACCCTCTTCTGCGTCAGCAGCAAGTCCGGCTCGACGACCGAGCCGAATGCCTTCCATGCCGCCATGAGCGCACACGCCCCGGCGCTCGACTTCGTGGCGATCACCGACCCCGGCACCCTGCTCGCCGACCTCGCCCGCTCGCAGGGCTTCCGGGCCATCGTCGAGGGCCAGCCCGATGTCGGCGGCCGCTACAGCGCGTTGTCGGTCTTTGGGCTCCTGCCGGCAGCGCTGCACGGGGTCGATCTCGAGGGCCTCCTGTCGCGGGCGGACGAGATGGCCGACGCCTGTCGTCGCCCGGCGCCAGACAACCCGGGGCTCCAGCTCGGCGCCGCGATCGGGGAGGCGGCGCTGGCCGGACGCGACAAGCTCACCATCCTCACCTCTCCCCGGCTGGCAAGCCTTGGCGACTGGATCGAGCAGCTGGTGGCCGAGAGCACCGGCAAGGCCGGGCGGGGCATCATCCCGGTGGTCGGGGAGCCGCTCGGGGCAGCCGAGGCATATGGCGCCGATCGCCAGTTCGTGTTCGTTGCCAGCGCCGATGATGCCGACCCGGGCTGGACGCGGCTCGCGGCGGACCTGGCGCGGCGGGCGCACCCTGCCCTGCACTTCGAGGTGGCAGGCCCGCTCGAAATCGGCGCCGAATTCGTGCGCTGGGAGGTGGCGACCGCGGCGGCGGGGATCGTGCTCGGCATCGATCCATTCGACCAGCCAAACGTGCAGGAGGCCAAGGACGCCACCCGGGCGCTGCTGGACGCGTACCGTCGCGACGGTGCCCTGCCGCAGCCGGCCCCGCTCGTCGCGGAACCCGAAATCGCCGCATACGGAGATCCTGCCGCGCTCGGCGACGAACCGGTGACGGTCGACGGGGCGCTGCGCGCCCTGCTCGAAGCGGGGAGCAACGGCGACTATTTCGCGCTGCTCGCCTACCTCCCGGCGGATCCGGGCACGGTCGAGCAGCTGCAGCGGATGCGCGGCGTCATCCGCGACAAGACCGGGATGGCGACGACCCTCGGCTTCGGGCCGCGGTTCCTGCATTCGACGGGGCAGCTGCACAAGGGCGGCCCGGCCAGCGGCCTGTTCCTGCAGATCACCGCCGATCCCCGGCGCGACCTGCCGATTCCCGGCTGGCAGGAGAGCTTCGGGATCCTCATCGCCGCCCAGGCGGCGGGCGACCTGGCCGCGCTGCAGCGTCGCGGACGCCGGGTGCTGCGCCTGCACCTTGCCGATCCGGCGGCCGGGCTGATGCGCCTGGAGGCGATGATGCACGAGACGCTGGGAGAGCCGGCGCGCGCCTGACGGCGCCGCCGCAGGAAAGGGAGACGGGTCGAGGCAGATGCAGATCGCGATCGCAGGCTTGGGGCGAATCGGCGCGGGGATGGCGCGGCGCCTGGCGCGCAGCGGACACGACGTGATCGCCTGGAACCGCACTCCGGCCGTGTCGGCGGAGCTCGCGGCCGAGCCCGAAAACGGTGGCCGCATCACCGTGGCCGATTCGCTCGAGGCGATCACCGGGCTGGTCAGCCCCCCGCGGCACGCCGTGGTGAGCGTGCCGGCCGGCGACGCCACGACTGAGCTGGTCGAGAGGCTGGCCGGGATCCTGTCTCGCGGCGACGTGATCGTCGACGCCGGCAACAGCAACTTCCACGACTCGCAGCGACGAGCCGGCGAGCTTGAAGCGCGCGGCCTCGAGTTCCTGGACATGGGGGTCAGCGGCGGCATCTGGGGACTGCAGGTCGGCTTCTGCGCCATGGTCGGCGGCAAGCGGGATGTCTTCGCGGGATTCGAACCGGCGGTGCGGTCGCTGGCTCCGCCGGACGGCTACCTGTACTGCGGCCCCTCCGGCGCCGGCCACTACGTGAAGATGGTGCACAACGGCATCGAGTACGGCCTGATGCAGGCATACGGCGAGGGCTTCGACATCCTGCACGCGTCCGAGTTCGAGCTGGACCTGGCCGCCGTGGCGCGCCTGTGGAACAACGGTTCGGTGATCCGCTCCTGGCTGCTGGAGCTGGCCGGCGACGCATTCGCCCGGGAGGGCAACGACCTGGCGGAGATCCGCGGCTGGGTCGCCGACTCGGGCGAGGGCCGCTGGACCGTCGCCGAGGCAATCGAGCACGATGTCCCGGCTCCGATCATCACCCTCGCACTGCTCCAGCGCCTGCGCAGCCGGCGCGATCCGGACAGCTTCAGCGACCGGGTCCTGGCCGCGCTGCGCAACGAGTTCGGCGGACATGCGGTGAAGTCCTCCGGCGAGGGCTCCTGACCGACCGATGACGACGCGCAGCAAGGCCGCCGACGCGCCGCCCGCCGCCAGGCACGAGGGGCGGCCGGTCAGCAGCCGCAACCCGCTGCGCGTCGGGCTGCGCCTGGGACGCATGCCGGAGCCGTGCACCATGGTGATCATCGGCGCCACCGGCGACCTGACCGAACGCAAGCTGGCGCCCGCGCTCTACAACCTGATGCTGGGCGGCGCCCTACCTCCGGAGTTCACGGTGGTCGGCTTCGCGCGTCGCGATCTGAGCGATGCCGACTTCCGCGACCACCTCCGGCAGGGGATCGACCGCTACAGCCGCAATCGGCCCGCCAAGGCGTCGATCTGGGAGTCGTTCAGCGCGGGCATCGAGTACCAGCGGGGCGAGTTCCACGACGAGAAGGCCTGGGCGGCCCTGGCCGCGCGGCTGGAGCGCATCGATCGTGATCGCGGCACGTCCGGCAACCGGCTCTTCTACCTCGCCGTGCCGCCCGCCCTGCATGCCGAGATCGTGCGACAGATCGGTGCCGCCGGACTGTCCGGCAGCGACGGTGACGAGAGCCGGCGCAGCCGCGGCTGGTCGCGGGTCATCGTCGAGAAGCCGTTCGGGTTCGACCTGCCCAGTGCACGCAAGCTGAACCGCCAGCTGCGGGACGTCTTCGACGAGGACCAGATCTACCGAATCGATCACTACCTGGGCAAGGAGACGGTCCAGAACCTGTCGGTCTTTCGCTTCGGCAACGGCCTGTTCGAGCCGATCTGGAACCGGCGCTACATCGACTCGGTGCAGATCACGGTGGCGGAGACAGTGGGGATCGAGGGTCGCGGCGAGTCGTACGACGAGACCGGTGCGCTGCGCGACATCGTCCAGAACCACGCTCTGCAGCTGATGGCGGTCTTCGCCATGGAGCCGCCGATCGAGTTCAAGGCCTCCGATCTGCGCGACGAAAAGGTGAAGGTCCTGCGCGCGGTGAAGCCGATGTCGCCGACCGAGGTGACCGCCGCCACGATCCGAGGCCAGTACGTGTCCGGCTGGGTCGAGGGGCAGCCGGTTGCGGCCTACCGTGATGAGCCGGAGGTCGCGCACGACTCCGAGCGGGAGACGTACGTGGCGCTGAAGCTGTCGATCGAGTCGTGGCGATGGGCCGGCGTGCCGTTCTACCTGCGCACCGGCAAGGCGCTCGCCACGCGCGTGACGGAGATTGCCGTGCAGTTCAAGCAGGCCCCGTTGGCACTCTTCTCGCGTGCGGGGGCGCCTCCCATGGAGCCGAACATCCTGGCCATCCGGATTCAGCCCGACGAGGGGATCCTCCTCCGCTTCGGCGCCAAGGTCCCCGGGCCGGGGCTCCAGATCCGCGGTGTGAACATGGATTTCCGCTACGGCTCCAGCTTCGCGGTCGACTCGCCGGACGCGTACGAGACGCTCCTCCTCGACTGCATGATCGGCGATGCCTCGCTCTTCACCCGCGACGATGAGGTGGAGCGCGCCTGGGAGATCCTCGACCCGATCCTGGATGCCTGGGCCTCTGGCGACGGGGGCCGGTTGCACCTCTACCCGGCCGGCAGCTGGGGTCCGGTCGCCGCCGAGGAGCTGCTCGAGCGCGACGGGCGCGCCTGGCGACGGCCGTGAATCGGACGGCGGCCGCCAAGCGGGCGCTGGCCGTGCACCGCCGCCTGATGCGTTTCGGCGACGCAGATTCGACCGTCACCCAGCCATGGGTCGAGCACGACACCAGCGTTGGGGCGATCGGGGCTCACCTCGCCCGGCTGTGGACGGATCATCCGCGCGGCGACGACCCGACCGTTACCGAGAAGGGGTTGCACCACGCCCGCGCCTCGGTCCTCAACCTCATCGTGATGGTGCCCGATGAGCTTGCGGCATCGCAGGTGGTCGAGACGATGATCGGCCTGGGCGTCCGTCACCCGTCGCGGGCGATCGTATTGGCTGCTGATCCGGTGGCCGAGGGCCCTGCGCTGAGCGCCGCAATCACCGCGCACTGTCATCGCGGGATCGACGCCCGCGAGCCGGTCTGCTACGAGGTGGTGGTGCTGACCGTACGGGGCGAGGCCGCCGAGCACCTGGCCGGGGTGGTGGCGCCGCTCCTCATCCACGACCTGCCGACCCACGTCTGGTGGCCGGGCGATCCGCCCTTCGCTGACCCGATCTTCGACCAGCTGGTCGAGATGAGCGACCGGGTGGTGGTCGACAGCGACGAGTTCGGCGACCTGCTGCGCGGCCTGCGCCGGCTGACCACGCTCCGGCGCCGCAGCGGCGTCGGCGACCTCGGCTGGCGGAGGCTGGGCTGGTGGCAGGAGCTGACCGCCGAGTTCTTCGACGCCCCGCGCTTCCGCCGCTACCTGCCGAACCTGAATCGCCTCGCGATCCGCTACGCCGTCCCCACGGCCCGCCGCCGTGCTCGGCGCGCGCGACCGACAGCGCATCCAGGCGAAAGGGAGCCGCGTGTCGCCTCGCCGCTGGCCGGCCCGATCCTGTTCGCCGGCTGGATCGCCTCTCGCCTCGAGTGGCGTCGCAGCACCACCGACCTGCCGCTCAGCGACGGTCGGCTGCGGCTGACCCTCGAAGGTCGCCACGAGATGGTGGACCTGCAGATCGAGCCGGTCGAGACCGATGCGCTGCAGCCGGGCGAGCTGGTCTCCGTGCGTCTGCGCGCCTTCGGGGAGACGGGCGCGGCCGAGTTCATCATCGAGCGCTCGGTGGACGAGGCGGTGGTTGCCTCGAATGCCGATGGCATGACAGCCCTGCTGCGCCGCATGCCGATGGAGCAGCCGACCGAGTCGGAGCTGCTGGCGGCGGACCTGGTCAGCCATGCGCACGATCCCGTCTACGAGGCCGCGCTCCGCGCCGCGGCGATCTTCCTTGCCTCCGCGCGCCAGGTGGACCTGGCCGGATGAGCCGTCGGTTCGTGGTCCTGCCAACGCCCGCGGTGGTGGCCGAGGCGGCGGCCGACCGGATCGTGGCCGCGGCGCGCAACGCGATCCGCCGTCGCGGCCGGTTCCACCTCGCCCTGTCGGGAGGCTCGACGCCGCGGGTGGTCTACGCGCTGCTGGCAGCCCCGCCCCGGGTTGGGGCGGTCGACTGGTCGCGCGTCGAGTTCTTCTGGGGAGACGAGCGCGCCGTCCCGCCTGACCATCCGGATTCGAACTATGGCGTTGCGCGGGAGCTGCTCCTGGAGCACCTGCCGGGGGTGAGGCGGGGAGCGATCCATCGCATGCCGGCCGACGCGGCCGATCGCGACGCGACCGCACGCCGGTACCAGTCCGAGTTGGCGCGGGCATTCGGCATCCCTTCCGACGCCCCGCGCCCTCCGGCCCTCGACCTCGTCTGGCTGGGGATGGGTCGCGACGGGCACACCGCCTCGCTCTTCCCTGGATCGACCGCGCTCGCGGAACAGCGCCGCTGGGCCGTGGCCACCTGGGCGCCTTCGCTGGCTGCGTGGCGCATGACCCTTACCCTGCCCGTCATCAATGCCGCGCGAGCAGCGCTCGTGGTCGTGACCGGCGCGGACAAGGCGGACGCCGTGCGGTCGATACGCTCCGGCTCTCGCGACCTCCCCGCGGCGCGCGTTCGGGCGCGCTCGACGCTATGGCTGCTGGACGCGCACGCTGCCGGCGCGACGGAAGCCTCATGAGCGCCTGGGTCTGGCTCCTCGCTGCCGGCCTGGCAGGCGGCGGAGGCTTCCTCGCCGGGTGGCCGGCGTGGAGCGCGTCCCGCGCGCGCCGATCGCGAGACCTGAATGCCGAGCGTTACCTTGCCTGGCGCGGCCGCGCGGTGCGGCCGGTAGCCGGCGGCCTCACCCGCCGAGAGCGGCAGCGGCTGGTAGTGGCCGCGCTGCTGGCCACGGTCGCCGTCTTCTGCCTGGTTGGCTTCTTCACCTACGCCTAGCCGATGCGCGTCGAGCTGCTCTACTCGGACGCCGATCCGCACTACATGACCGCGCGCCAGCGCCTGGTCGAGGTGCTGACCGAGGACGCCTTCGAGACGCCGATCCAGATGATCGCTGTCAACTCGCTCGCCGACGCGGAGCTGCTTGCCTTCCCCGGCTCACCCACGATTCGCATCGACGGGACCGACATCCACGCCGCCGGGGTCCGGGAGGTGGGGCTGCGCGCGCGCCGCTACCCGAGCGACCAGGACCTTGAAGGCCCACCGCGCGAGCCGGTTCCCGGCAAGCGGCTCATCCGCGCCGCGGTGGAGCGCGCGCGTGGCTGGGGGCACGGACGTGGGGCCTAGGGCCGTCGGCAGCGCATCGGGCGCCTGAGCGCTAGACTCGGACGGACCATGGTTGCCCGCGCATGACCGCCAACAAGCGGCCGAGTACCTCGAGCCTTCGGCGCTTCATCAGCTCGCGACCCTATGTCGCCATCGCCGAGCTGCGTCGTCGCTTCATCCTGGACCAGCCAGACGCCATGTCATGCCTCGAGCGCGACGGTTCAGTCGCCTGGGTTGGCCTGCCGGAGCGCGAAGCGGCCAAGCTGCAGGAACTGTGGCTGCGCGACGAGATCGGTATCCAGCTGTCGGTCGAGGTCCGCGCGCCGGTCGTGGTCGGGATCTTCCCGATGCGGATCGCCCGCTACGTGATCGACGGCATGCCCCTCAACGGCTCGAACGGCAACGGCGTGCACCCTCACCCGGTCCACGCGCTGGACGCGGAGCCGGCCCTCGCCGAGTGACGGTCGCGCTCCTCGCCCGCGACCTGATGATCGCATCGCGGATCGCCGCCGCCGCGGAGCGCGCCCGCGCTCCATTCGTGCGTGCCACTGATCCGACCGACCTGCCACCGCCCGCCGAGGTCCGGCTGCTGCTGGTCGATTGGGGCGATCGTGCCGCGGACTGGGGCGGGCGGATCGCCGCCTGGTGCGAAGAGGCGCCGGAATCTGCCCGGCCTCGGGTGATCCTCTTTGGCCCGCACGTGGACCTGGAGGCCCACGCCGCCGCCCGTGCCGCGGGCCTGGGACCGATGCGCGCCCGCTCGAAGTTGGTGAGCGACCTGCCGACCCTGTTCGAATAGCCCGGGCCGACGCTCGTTGCGTCGCGGCACCGCAATTCAAGCCGGATCGATCCGGGTACGGGTTTCAGATCGAGATGACGTGGCGCGCCCATCGCTCGGGAGCGAGGATCCGTGAGGTTCCGATCACCTTCCGCGAACGCATGGCCGGGTCGTCGAAGATGAGTGGTGCCATCGTGGGCGAGGCACTGCTGATGGTGCTGCGCCTGCGACTGCGGCCGGGCCTGTCGATCCGCCCTGGTCGCACGCGTTCAGCTTCGTAGCGGCTAGCTCGCCTCCGACTCGACGTTCTGTGGGAGGTGGGCAGCGCAGGCCGAGAACCCCTCGACCACGTCGTTGCCGTCATCGTCCGTCGTGGAGTAGTAGATCCAGCCCGTGGTCGGCTGGCCGCATACGCTGCACGGAAGGCTCGCAAGACCCTGTTGTGGGTCAGGCGGCTGAGGCTTCGCTGCTTCCATGACCCAATCCTACCCAACTCAACATGCACCGAAGGTTAACGAGAGATGGGGATCATGCCCCTGCCTGTTGACAAAGTGCAACAGTATCAACGACTTACGGCCCCCCCGACCCATCGGGTCCTTGTATTCTTAGTACCTTCGTACTAGCCTCAGGGAACGGGCTCAGGCGACCACGTGTGACGGCCAACGCTGCGAGACACGTCCTCAACGGACAGCTCAATTCGTGGCCGTCCTTGGTTACCTGAGTACGAATCCGGACTCATCGTTGCCCATGCGTCGAGGGATTCATATTGGCATCTTCCACATCTGCTCGGCTTGGCCCGTCTCGTTTCCTGACGGCCCAGTTCGTCCGCTTCGGCCTGGTTGGCCTGAGCGGCATCATCGTCAACCAGCTGCTCTTCAGCGCACTCGTGGATCTGGCCGGATCGCCCTACGCCCTGGCCGCCATCGTCGCTACCCAGGGCTCGAGCATCTGGAACTTCTACTGGGTTGAGCGCTGGGTCTTTGATGCCGGAGACGGCAGTCAGGCCGCGTCGCGCCGGTTTCTCTCGTTCATCCTCGTGAACAACCTCACTCTGCTGGCGCGCATCCCGGCCCTCTGGTTGCTGATCGACACCCTGGGCGCGTCCGCTTTCTGGTCCAACCTGGCAACCCTCGGCGGCCTGTTCATGTTCCGTTTCCTCATCGCACGCAACATGATCTGGAGCGAGCCGACCCTGACCGACGCGGCACTCGATCCAGCGACCGCCTATCCCCTCGACGGGGCTGGAACGCCCTCGAAGCGCGCATGGCCGGCGAGACCGCACCAGCCCGGGCCGCGTCCTTTGCGGGCGAAGACCTACCGCTACGACATCGCCGGCATTCTCGCGGTGGAGTCGGCCGTGCAGCTGCGAGAGCTGGGCTTCTTCCGAACCGATGACCTCGCCGAGCCCGATCTGCGGATCGTGATCAACAGGACCGGCAGCCTCCCGACCCTTCGCACCCGCTTCGTGGCCGAGGGTGATCGTCTGCACTACCGAGAGCAGCTCGGCGCCGCCGGCGCAAACTTCCGGATCCAGATGGGTTCACCGGTCGTCATCTCGGTGAACCGCCTGCTGGCGCGGTCCCCGCACGTCCTGTACACGAACATCATCGAGGCGTTCCTGCGGTTCCTGCTCGTCTCGAAGGGCTATGTCCTGCTGCACTCCGCGTCGCTGGCTGCCGGCGAGCATGCGGTCCTGCTCTCGGCGCTCACGGACACCGGCAAGACCAGCACGGTCATCCGGCTGGTGCGGGAACGCGGCTATCGGTTCCTGAGCGACGACATGACCATCATCAGCGCAGATGGCCGTGCCATCTCGTACCCGAAGCCGATGACCCTGAGCTATCACACGATGTCGGCGATCGCGGGTCAGGACCTCACTCGGCGCCAACGCGCGGCACTCGCGATTCAGAGCCGCCTGCACTCCAAGACCGGTCGGAGCGTGGGCCAGCGGCTGGGCAGGTTCAACATCCCGATCATGTCGATCAACTCGGTGGTGCAGTGGCTCGTTCCGCCCCCGAAGTACCACATCAACAGCCTGTTCGATTGCGAGGTCGGCGGCGAGGCTCCCATCCGACATGTCTTCCTGCTCGAACGAGGTGAGGCATTTCGCGAGGAGATCAGCGCGGAGGACGCCATCGATCAGCTGATCGACAACACCGACGACGCATACGGCTTCCCGCCGTTCGCCACCTTCGCGCCGCATCTCCGCATCGGCGGGGACGACTACCCGACGCTCCGTCGCACCGAGAGGGAGATCCTTGCTGCCTCCCTCACCGATGCGAGGATCTGGAGGCTTCGAGTGCCGGGTCATGAGTGGGCAGAGGTGCTGCCCGGGCTCATCGAAGCTCGGTCCCGCAAGAATCGGCTGGTCGCGCTCCCCATTGAGGCGGCCGTCGAGGATGACTCTCGCACGGATGCGGGCGCGGTCGCCAAGGAAGTGGTCTAGTCGAGATGCAGCCGCCCGCCAGGACCGGCAAGGTCTGGTGGCAGGCGATCAGCCGGAACCTGCCTAGCGCGTTGCGTTTCGGCGCCTTGCGGTCCCGCCTGCCACAGGACCCCCCTGCCGCGGTCGCGCACGCCCGCCGCATGTCGCTCGCCACCGTCCGATCGACGCGGATCGGCGCCGTGAGGATCTGGTCTCCCCAGATCGGGGAGCGAGCCCTGGCACTGGCACGCGCGATCGCTACCACGTTGGTGACATGGCTCCCGCTGGTGGTGATTCTGGCCGTGGCAACCGTCGTGCGCATCTGGTCGCTGAACGCCCTGGGCTATAACACCGACGAGGCGGTCTACTCCGGTCAGGCGGCGGCCATCGCCCAGGACCCGACCCTGTCGCAGATCTTCCCGGTGTTCAGAGCCCATCCGCTGCTGTTCCAGTTCGTCCTGGCGATCGTCTACCACTATGGCGTGAGCGACCTGACCGGCAGGCTGCTTGCCGTCGTCATCGGCCTCGCCACCGTCTACCTGGCGTATTTCCTGGGCCGTCTCATGTACGGGCATGCCGCGGGCCTGATTGCCGCCGCGATCCTGGCGTTGATGCCATACCACGTGGTCGTGTCGCGCCAGGTGTTGCTGGATGGCCCGATGACCTTCCTGGCCACGCTGACCCTGTACCTGACAGCCAAGTTCGCGACCACCCAGAGAGCATCCTGGCTGTACGCCGCGGGTGGGGCCATGGGCCTCACCTTCCTTGCCAAGGAGACCGGCATCGTTCTTCTCGGCGCGGTCTACACCTTCCTCGCTCTGCGGCAGGACATCCGCGTCCGCATCCGCGACCTTGTGATTGCGACAGGGGCGATGCTCGTGGTGATCGCTCCGTTTCCCATGTCCCTGGTGCTGGCAGGGGGCGGCGGCGCGGAGCGGACGCGCCAGTATCTGGTCTGGGAGCTGTTCCGCCGGCCAAACCACGACTGGATCTTCTACGCCACTGTCGTGACACCGTCCATCGGCCTGCTGGTGGTGGCCGTTGCGATTGCCGGCCTCGTCTTTCTGCGTCGCAGGCGCGGATGGCAGGACGTCCTCCTTGCGTCCTGGGTGGTGGTCCCGATTGCGTTCTTCCAGCTGTGGCCGGTCAAGGGCTTTCAGTACCTGCTGCCGATTGCCCCGCCGGTGGCCCTGTTGGCCGCGAGGGCACTCACCGAGTTCCGCCCAGGCTGGGTCGCAACGCCGATCGGTTGGGCTGTCAACCTGTCCTGGCTCAGGCCATTGGCCGTGGCGGCTGTCCTCATATCGGTGGCCGTGCCGACCCTCGCCATCGTATCGCCGTCCGCCTCGGGTACGTTCCTCGCCGGATCGGGTGGGGTGCCAGGTGGACGCGAGGCGGGAGCATGGGTCGACGCCAACACCCCGGCCGGCTCTCACCTGATGACCATCGGTCCTTCCATGGCCAACATCCTGCAGTTCTACGGACATCGGTCCGCGTCGGGACTGTCGGTGAGCCCGAACCCCCTTCAGCGCAACCCGTCCTATGACCCGCTGAAGAACCCGGATCTCCTGATCCGCAACAACGAGCTGCAATACGTCGTCTGGGACTCGTTCTCCGCCTCCCGTTCCGGCTTCTTCGCAAGCAAGCTGCTCGAGTACGTCCGCCGCTACCACGGTCGGGCGGTGCACACCGAGACCGTGACGATACCGTCGGCATCCGGGGTCAATGTCGAATCGCCGGTCATCGTGATCTACGAGGTGCGTCCGTGATCACGCGAGCCTGCGCCGTCCTCGCCCTGCTCTTCACGATCCTGGTCCCCGGCCAGGCGATTGCCGCCGACCCGCCGACGCAGACCCCGATCAAGCACTTCCTGTTTCTCCTGCAGGAGAACCACTCGTTCGACAACTACTTCGGTACCTACCCCAATGCCGATGGCCTCCCGCCCGGCACCTGCATGCCGATCGATCCCACCAAGCCCAGCCTCGGTTGTGTCAAGCCGTTCCACCTTGGCAGTCAGCCGATCAGCGACCTGCTCCACAACCGGGAGACCTTTGTCGGCCAGTACCTCAATGGGAAGATGGACGGGTTCGTCTCGGCCCACATCGCGGCAGGCGGCTTGAACGCGGAGCAGATTGCTCGCCTGACGATGGGGTACTACGACGCCCGCGACCTCCCCTATTACTGGAACGTGGCGAACCGGTACGTGCTGTTCGATCGGTTCTTCAGCTCGGCGGCCGCCGGGAGCTTCATGAACCACATGTACTGGATCACCGCCACCCCGGGTGACCCGAATCACGACTCTCCCCCGACGACGGGCTTCGGCGACCTGTTGACCATCTTCGATCGGCTCGAGTCGGCAGGGATCTCCTGGAAGTTCTACGTCCAGAACTACGACCCCACCATCAACTATCGAACGCTGCAGAACGCGGGAGACAAGGCGGCGCAGGCGGTGTTCGTCCCATTGCTCGACTTCAACCGCTTCCTCGACAACCCGTACCTGTTCAGCCACATCGTCGACATGGAGCAGTACTACACCGACCTCCGCAACGGGACGCTGCCGACGGTGGCCTACATGGCCCCACTCGGCTCAAGCGAGCACCCGCCGGGCAGCATTCAGGCGGGGCAGCGTCTGGTCCAGACCATCGTCAACGCCCTCACCCGATCTGACTACTGGGACACCTCGGCCTTCATGTGGGCCTATGACGACTGGGGCGGGTGGTATGACCACGTCTCGCCGCCGCAGGTTGACACCTACGGCTACGGGTTCCGGGTCCCCGCGCTGCTCGTCAGCGCCTACGCGCGCCAGGGCCAGGTCAATTCCACCACGCTCGACTACACCTCGGTCATGAAGTTCATCGAAACGAACTGGGGATTGCCTCCGTTGGCGGCTCGCGATGCGGCCGCCACCAGCATCGCTTCCGCGTTCGACTTCACTCGGCCGCCGCGGCCGCCCGCATTCCTGTCTGCGAGCCTCGCCACGCCCCCGCCCGTCGAGCCGAATCGCGCTGTGCTGTACGCCGCATATGCAGCGGCGATCGTCCTCGCGCTCGGGCTGCTGCTGGTGGCGACCGGCCCGGGCCTCGTCGCGCGGGCCGTGACCTGGAGTCGCGCGTTCAGGAGCCGAACGTGAGACGCACATCCATGCGCCGAATGCGATCCATGGCGCTGATGGCTCTGGCTGTCGCGCTGATGGCGTCTCCGGCGCGCGGGGCGGTCAAGGACCCCACCGTGCTTACCGTTGAGCGGCCGGCGCCGGTGGTCTGGGGCGACCGTGCCACGGTGACTGCCCATCTGAGGCTGCAGAGCGGGGCCCCTCTTGGCGACCGTCACGTCGATCTCCACATCGCCGGGGATGTCGCGGGCGGCCGCACCGACGCAGCCGGGACAGCGACCTTCGATCTGAAGACACCGGTCAATCCTGGTACGTACTACTTCCAGGTGACCTTCAACGGCACGACGACATTGCTGCCCTCACAGGCAGGCGGGACCCTGACCGTGCAGCCGCGTCTCTTCACGATTCGAACTGTGCCATCGAACCCAGGGCTGTCCTTCAACCTCAATGGCACGGTGTTCGTGTCCGATGCCGATGGAGTAGCTCGCGTTCAGGTCTCCCCCACGTTTGACGCGTCTTTGCGCCCCCAGGCGGCGGACAAGCAGGTCGCGCCCGGCGTGGAGGAGCGATTCGCGCGGTGGAGGACCCACAACGGGGATATCTACGCCACGTACGAGATGTACTACCAGATCCGCCTCGCGTTCGTGGACCTGGCCGGCCATCCGGTCGACCCTGGTCGGGTGACGAAGGTGGACCTCAAGAGCGCCATCGGCAGCCAGATGAGTGTTCCGGCCGACAGCCCCTTCACGGTTCTCGGCCAGCGAGTGGTTCCGCTCGCCGGCGAGCTCCAGGCGAAGGAAGTCACCTACGCCGCGGAGGATGTGGTGGTCGACGGCGCAAGCGTGATCCATGTTGCCCAGCAGCGCTTCACGCCGAGCACGCAGCGCGTCTGGACCATCACGCTTCTCTTCTACTCGGCCCATATCTCCGTGCGCGACGCTCTCTTCGGCTTCCCGATTGACACCAATGTGGCCGTCACCTATCCCGACGGACGCGTGGTCGGCATGCCGGCGAAGGATGGAGAGTTGACCTTGACGGCCTTGGCTCGCGGCGACTATCGAGTCGTCGCCCAGGGCTGGGGTATCTCGTTCTCGTGGCCGGTTGCCCTCTCCCGTGACCAGCAGGTCGAGCTGAAGTTCATCAGCTACCTGGACATCGGGGTGGCCACGGGTCTGCTCCTTATCGTCGTTCTTGGCCTCATGCTCGCGGGCCGGCCCGGGATGGGTCAGGCGCTGCGCGGCATCGCTTGGAGACGAGGCGCTCCGGTGGCGACGGCCGCAGTCAACCGGACGGCGGAGCTGGTCGGGGCTGTCGCGAGGGGCCCACGCGTCGTCCGCACCATGGCATCCGGCATCTTCCCGCCCGGGTCAGCCCAGACACGGGTGGCCCACGTCCCGACACCGGTAGCGCCAAGCGCGGAATCATCGGGTGCCGTCAAGGCGCCGCGCGTTCCCAGGGCTCAGGCGACCCGGGTTCGCAGGCCTGAGGCGCCCGAGGCTCCTACGGATAAGGCGACCAAGGTTCCCGCGGCTCAGGCGATCCGCGCTCCCAGGGCTCAGGCGACCCGGGTTCAAGGGGCCGATGCGCCCGAGGCTCCTATGGATAAGGCGACCAAGGTTCCCGCGGCTCAGGCGATCCGCGTTCCCAGGGCTCAGGCGACCCGGGTTCGCAGGCCTGAGGCGCCCGAGGCTCCTATGGATAAGGCGACCAAGGTTCCCGCGGCTCAGGCGATCCGCGTTCCCAGGGCTCAGGCGACCCGGGTTCGGAGGGATAAGGCGACCAAGGTTCCCGCGGCTCAGGCGATCCGCGTTCCCAGGGCTGAGCCGATCCGCGTGCCCAGGGTCTACGTCGTCCGCGCCGGCGATACGCTGCGGTCCATCGCGGCGACGATGCTCGGCGACGAGAACGCGTGGCCGGAGATCCTGCATGCGAACGGGGATGTCGTCTTCGATCCGGACCGGATTCTGCCCGGCACGCGGCTGAGGATCCGGTGAGCCGGCGACGAGCACTGCCAACCGCAATCGCGGTGGTGCTCATGACGGCCCTGGGATCGGTATCAGCGGTTCAGGGCATACCAGGGCTCGCACCGCTGAGCCGGCCCGTTGCACGAGCGGCGAGCGACCCGGTCCCGTTTCTTGCGTACTACTACATCTGGTTCGACCGAACCTCGTGGGACCGGGCGAAGCGCGACGTTCCGGCGCTCGGGCCCTACTCCAGCGATGACCCCGTCGTCATGCGGCAGCACATCCGCTGGGCCAAAGCGGCAGGAATCACCGGGTTCATCGTGAGCTGGAAGAGCACCCCAACGCTCGATCGTCGCCTCGAGATGCTGATCCAGGTGGCGACCGAGGAAGATTTCACGCTCGCGATCATCTACCAGGGACTCGACTTCTTTCGTCGCCCGCAGTCGCCCGCCCGGGTCGCGGCCGATCTGCGCTATTTCCAGGAGCACTACGCCCGGAACCCGGTCTTCCGAATCTTTGAGAAGCCCCTCGTGATCTTCTCGGGCACCTGGGCATACTCGGAGGTCGAAGTGGACTCCGTGACGGCCAACCTGCGTCAGGATCTGCTGATCCTTGCATCCGAGAAGAATGTCAAGGGCTACCAGCGCGTTCAACACCTCGTCGACGGCGACGCGTACTACTGGTCATCCGTCAATCCCGAAACGTATCCCGACTACCAGGGCAAGCTCGACGAGATGGCCGCCTCGGTCCACGCCACAGGTGGGCTGTGGATCGCGCCGGCCGCGCCGGGCTTCAACGGCACGCTGCTCGGTGGCGTGGCCGTTGTCGATCGGAATGATGGAGGCACGCTGCGACGAGAGGTGGCCGCCGCTGTCCAATCCGGGCCGGATGCGGTGGGTCTCATCAGCTGGAACGAATTCAGCGAGGAATCGCAGGTCGAGCCCAGTCATTCGTACGGAGATCGCTATCTCCAGGTGCTGAGCGACATCCATCACCTGCCGCCGCCGACGGTCGATCTGCTCGGCTCGACCGGGGACGAGTCGCCAGCCAGCGCGACTCCACCGGCGGGGTCGGATGCCGGGCGCCTCATCGCGCTGGCGCTGCTCATCGCGACGCTCGCGGCCACCCCGGTCGTGCTGGCCCGCCGGGCCCGCCGGGCCCGGCGCGCGCCATGAGGAGCTGAACATCACCACCACGTGCCGGCCGGTGGGACGCTGCGATCAACCGCCTGGGCCGATCGCCACCTGCACGATCAGCATGAGCGCCGTGGCAGCTCCGGCTTCGCGGCTGGCCATTGCCAGCCCGGTGCCGGTGGTGGACAGGACGAAGCTGTACTCGCCGTCGCCGTGAATTGCGGGCCCGAGCTGGACGGTGACCCACGACTCGCCCGGGATCAGCCCGGAACTGCCGAGGACGGGGCCGCCCGCACCCGGGCGGTTGCCGTAGGTGATTCCGGATTCGGTCCAATCGGCTGCAGCAGCCTGGACGCTGAAGCCTGCGTTCAGCTTCGAGAGGGCATAAATGCGGAGCGCCACGCCGACCACCTGCGAATGAATCCCGGACACGGAGAACCTGACATAGCTCGTGGTTTCGGGATCCGCGTCGAGACGCAGCTTCACCGAGCCACCGTAATTCAAGTCCGGACGCCCGGCGAAGACGTAGGCGTCGGCGACTGCGGGGAACGTCAGGGCCTGGGTTGGCACCGTCGCAGTCGGTTGCGGCGTGACGGTGGGCGCAGCGACGCTGGCCGATGGCTCCGGGGTCTGGATTGCGGGCAGTGGCGGAGCGCTGGAAAAGAGCCAGGCAACCAGGACGAGCACAACTGTCACACCGTTCATCACCAGGCGCTGGGGAGGGGGGAGGCGCCGTGGAGTGCCGGGCTCAACCGTTGGGTCCGTCGACATCGCCGTTCATCTTTGCATGTGACGGCTGCGCGCCGAAAGGCCGATCAGGGCCAGGTGGGGCCAGGGGAGCGATCACGATCGGGCTCGAGGCCACCTGCGACCTGCGCGGGAGCGGCGGCCCGGCGAGGTCCCGGCGGTACGGATCTCCTAGCCCGATCGTGGGAGGAAAGCGCCTCTCGTGCGGCGCGTATCTGCCGCGTACGCTCCTCGCCCGCGCCCGGAGACAGAAAGCGATCCGGGCCCCAGGCCAGCCGCGAGGAGTGGGATGCGTCCGAATGCACTGGCCCCGACCCATCGCGCGTCTGCCGCGCCGTCCACCACGCAGGCCACGGCGCCGATGCGCACGGCCCGGCGTGGGCTTCGCGGTCTCATCGCAACCGGTGTCATCCTGCTGCTTACCCTGGCGATCATCGCGCCGGAGCCTGGCGTTCGGGCCCTGGGCGCGCTCATCAACCTGTCAGCGGCGGAGGTGCCGGCCGGGGCGGAGGTCGGTATCACGGGTACCGGATTCTCCTCGGGACAGGAGGTCGCGATTGTCTTTGATGAGTCAGAGCAGCTCGGAGGGGCGCGAGCCGATGGGGCGGGGGGCTTCTCCATCGTGGTGTCGGTACCCGCCAGCGCTCTTCCCGGCACGCATCGGGTCGCCGCCATGGCAGCGGTGAGCCGCCCGAACCTTCTGGGCAGGGCTGGGCTCGCCGCGGCGGTGCTCGCGTCGGCGGGGCTGCTGGTGGTGGCGCTGCAGCCCTCGCCGTCCAATCAGTCCGCCTCCCCGACCAATGCGGCCAGCTCCAGCCCGGCCACGTCGGGCGAAGCCGGCCCTTCCTCCACGATGTTGGCCACCTCGGTGCCTGGCGGTCCATCGGCCTCGGCATCAGCGTCCGGGACGGAGGGCCCGGCAGTGACGCCCGCTCCGCCCACATCGACGCCCGTGCCCACACCAAAGCCGTTGCCGTCCAGCTCCCAACCTTCCCTCCCGGTTCGGGCCGCCTTCTACTATCCGTGGTTCCCGGAGGCATGGAACCAGCAGGGGATGAATCCTTTCACGCACTACCATCCGTCGCTCGGGTTCTACGACTCGTCCGCCTCGGCCACGATCCGGCAGCACATCCAGGCGATGCAGTACGGCGGTATCAAGGTCGGCATCTCGTCGTGGTGGGGCGTGGGGACGCGATCGGACGTGCGGGTCCCCACCATCCTGGCCAATACGGCGGGGAGCAGCTTCCGCTGGAGCCTCTATTACGAGCAGGAGGCCCAGGGCGACCCGGCCGTGTCCCAGATCGCGAGCGACCTGCGATACATTCGCGACCATTACGCCGTCGATCCGAGCTTCTTCAAGGTCAATGGGCGATTCGTCGTGTTCGTCTACACCGATGGAGCGGATGCGTGCGCCATGGCGACTCGCTGGAGCCAGGCCAACGTAGGCATCGATGCCTACGTGGTGCTCAAGGTGTTCTCGGGATTCAAGACCTGCGCGGCGCAGCCGGCCGGCTGGCATCAGTACGCGCCCGCCAAGGCCGCGGATGCGCAGGTCGGCTACAGCTACGCCATCAGCCCCGGTTTCAACAAGGCAAATGAGGCGTCCGCTCGGCTTGCGCGTGACCTGGCGCGCTGGGCGCAGAACGTCCAGGACATGGTCGCCAGCGGAGCACCCTTCCAGCTGATCACCACCTTCAATGAGTGGGGCGAGGGCACATCGGTCGAGTCGGCGACCGAGTGGGCGACCGCGAGCGGATTTGGCGCCTACCTTGACCTGCTGCACACAAACGGCCGCTAGGCCCGGTCCCGCCAGCGGCTGACGGTCAGCGACGGATGGCTGCCACCTGACCATCGGGGGTGTCACGCACCTCGACGCCGAGGGCCGCGAGCTCGCGGCGCAGCTGATCGGACGTCGCGAAGTCATGCGCCGCCCGCGCCGCCGCGCGCCGTTCCAGCAGGTCAGCCGCTCCGCCGGGCAGATCGGCGACCGGCTCGTCAGCCGAACGCGCGAGCTCCAGCCCGAACACCCGGTCGAAGTCGAGCAGCAGCGAGCGGCGCTGATCCGGAGTCAGATCGTCCGCGCTGGCCACCGCGTGGGCGACGGCGAGCGCCGCTGGCAGGCCCAGGTCCTCGGAGATGGCCAGGATGAAGCGCGACCGGTAGCCGGCCATCGGGTCCGTTGACAGGTCAACCTCGGGCACGGCGTTGGCCGCTGGGGTCGTCCCTGAGGCTGCAGCGCGACGCAGGCGGCGCAGTCCCGCCGCGGCGCCCTGCATCGCGGCCCCGGTGAAATCGAGCTTCGAGCGGTAGTGGGCGGTGAGCGCCAGGTAGCGGAAGTCGAGGGGCTCGAAACCCTTCGAGGGGAGGTCGCTGACCCGGATGATGTTCCCCGCGCTTTTGGCCATCTTGGCGTCGTCGAGGGTCAGGAACTCGCCGTGCATCCAGAGGCTGACGACCTGGTGCCCGGTCGCGCCCTCGCTCTGGGCGATCTCGTCCTCGTGGTGGGGGAACTTGAGGTCGATCCCGCCGGTGTGGATGTCGAATCGCTCGCCGAGATACTTCATGCTCATCGCCGAGCACTCGATGTGCCAGCCCGGGAAACCCTCGCCCCATGGAGAGGGCCATTTCATGATGCGGCCCGGCTCGGCGGCCTTCCAGAGCGCGAAGTCCTGCGGGTTGCGCTTGTCGCTCTCGACCTCGACCCGGTGCCCCGCCTCGGTACCCTCGACCCTCTGGCCGGAGAGCTTGCCGTACCCGTTGAACGCCCGGACGTCGTAATAGACGGTCCCGTCGACCCGGTAGGCCAGCCCGCGGGACAGCAGCGTCTCGATCATCGCGATCATCTCGCCGATGTGATCGGTCGCCCTGGGCATCACGTCGGCCGGCTGGATGTTGATCGCCCGCTCATCGTCGAGCCAGGCGGCCGTGTAGAAGTCGGCGATCTCATCGGGGCTCTTCCCCTCGTCGAGGGCAGCCTGCTCCATGCGGTCCTCGCCGCTGTCGGTCAGGTCGTGGCGCATGTGCCCGACATCGGTGATGTTCTTGACGTACAGGACCCGATAGCCCAGGTAGACGAGGGTGCGGCGCAGCAGGTCGCCGAAGAGATAGGTCCGAAGGTTGCCGATGTGGGCGTACCGATACACGGTGCTGCCGCAGGTGTAGATCGTGACCCGCTCGCCGTCGATCGGCTCGAGCGTCTCGAGCCGGCGAGTGAGCGAGTTGTAGAGGCGGATCGGGTGCACTGGACCGGCATTCTAGCGCTCAACCGCGGGTCTCCGGTTGCCGTAACCTGTGCCAAGGCTTATAATGGTTACACCGATCGAGCGATCGGTCCAGCGCCCGATTCCCAGGATTGACCGATGACCCGATCGCGCCTCTTCCGCCTCCGCCCGGCACTGGGCCTGGCCGCAGCCATGATGGCGGTCTGGGGCCTCGTCTACAGCTTCCCCCTGTTCGTGGTGCCGCTCTCCACCGAGCTGCACGCCGATCGAGCCGCCATCGCCGGGATCGTGGTGGCGCTGCTCGCCTGGGGCGCCGTCTCCGGCCCGCCGATCGGTGCGCTGATCGACCGCATCGGGCCCCGCCCGGCTGTGCTGGCCGGCATCGCGCTCGCCTCCATCGGCTTCGCGGCCTTCTCGCAGGCGCGCGAGCTGTGGCAGGCCTACGTGGCCTTCGCCGGCATCCTGGGGACCGGACAAACGCTTATCTACCTGGGCGCAAACGTCCTGATCGGCCGCAGCGTCAGCGGGGAGCGGGCGACCGCCTTTGGGATCGCATATGCCGGGCTGGGGATCGGCACCGGCCTCTACGCCATCGGTGGCCAGCTGCTGGTGGTCGAGCTCGGATGGCGGACCGCTGCGCTCCTGCTCAGCCTGACTCCGCTGCTGGTGGTGCCCGGCATCTTGCGGCTGCATGCGGGCGCCGCCGCACGCGTGGAGCTTCCGGCGGCCGGATCCGCCGCGAGCCAGCGGCCGGCCACCGCGCAGGGAGCCACGCTGGCGGCCCTGATCCTCATCCTCCTCTCGTCGATGGCGCTCGGCCTGCTCGACGAGGGCGTCTACCAGAACCTGCTGCCCCACGCCCTGCTGGGAGGCTTCGCGCCGACGACGGCCGCGCTGGCCCTGGCGCTCGTCTCGGCGGCCTACGTGGTTGGCCAGCTGGTCGGCGGCCCCGCGGTGGACCGCTGGGGACCGCGGCCTACCGCCCTGGCCGCCTTCGTGGTGGCTGCCATCGGAGTCGCCGGGGTGATCAGCACCCGCTCGACGGACGCGCTGGCGGAGATCCGGCTCATCGGTTCCGTGCTTCTCTACGGCGGTGGTCTGGCGGTGCTCCTGCTGGTGCGGCTGGCCACCTTCGCCGAGCGCTTCGCGGGCCCACGCTTCGGGTTCCTGTCGGGCATCTTCGCGCTCGCCTACCCGGTCGGCGGATCGTTCATCGTCTGGTTCGGCGGCCTCGCCTACGACCTGTGGCGCAGCTACCTGCCGGCATTCGGGGTGAGCGCCGCCGGCCTCCTGATGGCGACGCTGGCCCTGCTGCTGGTGACGCGCGAGCCGGCGGCCGCAGAGGGTGCCGCGGCGGTCGCGGCCTAGGCCTGGACGGGCGCCTCGGACGAGGCGACGGTGCTTCCCGCGGCCGCCTCGCGACGCAGCCTGCGCAGCGTGGCGCGGTCCTGGCCGCCGAAGCGCGGGAGGTCGCCCAGCGAGGCGGAGCGGGTCAGGCGTTCGTTCATCTTGCTGAGCACCAGCTGCCCGAACTGGGGGGCGGCCATCAGCTGGCGCAGCACGTCGGCGGGGATCTCCAGCAGGGTCGACGGCTCCTCGGCCACCACGTCGGCGGTCCGCGTGCTGCCGGTGAGGGTGGCGATCTCCCCGAAGATCTCGCCGGGGCCCATGGTGGAGAGCGTCCGGCGCGGGCCGCCCTCCGTCGCCGTGCCGGCCACCAGCTTGCCGCCGAGCACGAAGTAGGCCGCCTCACCCTTGTCACCGACGCGCATCACCGCGGTCCCGGTGGCCGCCTCGCGGATGCGCCCGCGCGAGACGATGGCGTCGCGGTCGCGCGGGGTCAGGCCGGAGAGCGCCGGCAGGTAGCTGCCCAGCGACACCAGGTCCGCGACGGTCGGCGAGCGACCGATCGCCAGGCCCGGGGCGGTGGCCGCGCCGCGCAGCAGGCTGATCGAGCGGCGCCACTCCGCGGCGGGCAGGCCAAGGCCGGGCAGGACCGCGCAGATCAGGCCGGCCCCGATGACCACCAGCGAGCTGAGGACGAACAGGATCCTCACGTCGAACAGATCCGCCAGGCCCGCGAGCCCCATGCCGGTCAGGTAGACCACGTCGCGGAGCACGTACGAGGTGGAGAAGACTCGACCGCGCGCCTCACGCGGGGTGTTGCGCTGGTTGATCAGGCGCCCGGCCACGAACGAGGGCGCGTTCATCACCCCCGAGATGGCGATCAGCGCGATCGCTACCCAGACCATCGATTGCAGGGAGTAGGCGAGGCCCATCAGGCCCATGGCGATGAACGAGAGGAAGAGCCATTGGCCCTCGCGCAATCGGTCAGCGAGGCGGGCCATGGCCAGGCTGCCGATCACGAAGCCGACCGAGGTGAGTCCCTCCTGCAGCCCGTACTGGACGTCATCGGCCTTCAGCACCTGGAGGGCAAACGGCAGCAGCAGCACGTTCTGCATGCCGAACGCGATCAGGACCGGCACCCGCACGATGTTCAGGCTGCGCAGGACGGGGGTCTTCCAGATGAACTTGGCGCCGAACCCGATGTTGCGGATCTGCTCGCCCAGGGTGGTGTGCTCGGTCACCTCGAGCGGTGCGATCCTTACCAGGCTGATCATGAGCGCCGAGAAGAGGAAGGTGGCGGAGTCGATGAAGAAGACCAGCTCGATCGACTTGGTCTGCGCCAGGAAGCCCGCCGCGGCGAATCCGACCGCCGTCGATCCGAACTGGGCGATGGCCATGATCGCGTTTGCCGCGCCGAGCTCCTCCTCGGAGGCGATCTCGGGCAGGACGCTCTCGTTGGCCGGCGAGAAGAACTGGGTCACCGACGACGACAGCATCACGATGACATACAGCCAGACCACGCTCTGGTGCACCAGGAAGGGGAGGGTCGCCACCAACCCGGCGCGGATGATGTCGGAGGCGACCATGATCTTCTTGCGGTCGTAGCGGTCGACCACGACTCCGGCGATCAGGCCCACCACGAGCGTCGGCACGGCGGTGGCCATCAGCATCAGCCCCACGCTCAGGACCGAATGAGTCCGCTCGAGGACGATGATCCCGGCCGCCAGGCTGGTGAGCGCGTCACCGATGGTCGAGACCAGCTGGGCTGTCCAGATGCGCCGGAAGGACCGGTTGCGCAGGACGGCGTAGGGCGATGGCTGGGTGGGCAGGACGGTTGCTGCAGCGGTCACGAGTCTGCGCATTCTGCCATTGCCGGTCTAGCATTCGGGGCATGCCGCAACACGACGTGGGAGAGGGCTATCCGCTGACCCTTGGCGAGGAACCGGCCTACTGCCCGGCGTGCGGGAAGGGCCTCGTGCAGCGCGTCCTCGAGGAGGACCACCGGCCGCGCCTCGTCTGTCCCGATGGGCACGTCACCTGGCGCAATCCGCGCCTCGTGGTTGGCACCCTGCCGGTGCTCGACGGACGGGTCTACCTCGCCCGCCGCTCGATCGAGCCGGGAGCCGGGCGCTGGACCTACCCGGGTGGCTACCTGGAGGTCGGCGAGGCGGCGCAGGAGGGGGCGCGCCGCGAGACCGAGGAGGAGACGCAGCTGCGGGTCGAGGTCGGTCGCCTGATCGGCGCCTACTCGCGGCCGTACGCCGGGGTGGTGACGCTCATCTATGAGGCCGCTGTCGTGGGCGGCGAGGCTCTGCCCGGCGTCGAGACGGCGGAGGTGCGTGCCTTCGGGCCGGACGAGATCCCGTGGGACGAGCTGGCCTTTAGCACCGCCGAGAGCGCGCTGCGCGACTGGGTCGCGTCCCTGCCGGGACGTGGCCCGCGATTCGAGCCGGAGCTGTATGTGACCGGCGACGAGCCCGAGGCCTAGCCGGCCGCCTCGTAGCGTCGGAAGACGGCGACCGCGTTCTGGCCGCCGAAGCCGAAGCCGTTGATGATCGCGGTCCGCACCACGGCCCGGCGGGCCGTGTTCGGGACGTAGTCGAGGTCGCATGCTGGATCGGGAGTCTGGTAGTTGATCGTGGGCGGGATCATCCCGTCCCGGATCGAGCAGACCGCGACCAGGGCGGAGATCGCGCCGGCCGCTCCCAGGGTGTGCCCGATCATGCTCTTGTTGCTGCTCACCGCGAGGCGGGCGGCATGTGGGCCGAAGGCAGCGTGGATCGCCTTCGTCTCGGTGGCATCGTTGAGCGGCGTGCTCGTGCCGTGCGCGACCACGTAGTCGACCTCGTCGGGGGCGACGCCCGCGTCGCGCAGCGCCCGCAGCATCGCCCGCGCCGCTCCCTCGCCGCTCGGCTCGGGGGCGCTGATATGAAAGGCGTCACCGGTCATGGCTCCGCCCGCCACCTCGGCGATGACGCTCGCCCCGCGACGCTCGGCGTGCTCGGCTGACTCGACCAGCAGCACGGCCGCCCCCTCCCCGAAGACGAAGCCGTCGCGATTCGCGTCGAACGGCCGCGAGGCGCCGGCCGGATCATCGTTCCGCTTCGACAGGGCACCCATGTTGGCGAGAGCGGCGAAGGCGACCGGCAGGATGGCGCTCTCGGTGCCGCCGGCGAGCACCACCTCGGCATCTCCGTGCTCAATGAGCCGCTGGGCGTCGATCAGCGCCTGGACCCCGGAGGCGCAGGCCGCCACCGATGCGATCACGGGGCCGCGCAGGCGGTTCTGGATGCTGATCTGGCAGGCCGCCATGGACGGGGAGAGCATCGGCACCATGAAGGGGCTGACCCGCTTGCCGCCCTGCTCCAGGAACGTCCGCTCCCCATTCGCCACGTCCCCGATCCCGCCGCCGCCGGTGTTGACGATGACCCCGATCTCATCTCGGTTGCCGTCGGTGATCTGCAGCCCGGCGTGCTCGATCGCCTGGGCCGCCGCCGCCACCGCGAACTGGCTGAATCGGCTCATGCGGCGGGCCTGCTTGAAGTCCATCCAGCTGGCAGGGTCGAAGCCCTTCACCTCGGCGGCGATGCGGACCTCCTCGTCGGAGGGGTCATAGGTGCTGATCCGCGCCACGCCGCTGGTGCCGGCCAGCAGGCTTCGCCAGAAGGTCTCGGCATCGTTGCCGATGGGGGTGATGGCTCCCAGCCCGGTCACCACCGCGCGGCGCGCCTGCTCGCGGCTCATGGTCTGCCGCTACGCCTCGACCCGGCCCAGGATCAGGGTGCTGTTGTGCCCGCCGAGCCCCATCGAGTTCGAGAGCGCGACCCGGACGTCGGCCTGGCGGGCATGGTTCGGCACGTAGTCGAGCGTCAGCTCGGGGTCGGGATGACGGTAGTTGATGGTGGGCGGAATGCAGCCGGTCTGCACCACGCGGGCGCAGACGAATGCCTCGAAGGCGCCGGCGGCTCCCATCATATGACCGGTCATGCTCTTGGTCGAGCTGACCGCCAGCCGGCCCGCATGCGGGCCGAAGACGGCGCCGATGGCCGCCGACTCGTAGCGGTCGTTCAGCGGTGTGCTGGTGCCATGGGCGTTGATGTAGTCGACCGCCTCGGGCTCGATGCCGGCGCGCGCCAGGGCAGCGCGCATCGAGCGCTGGCTGCCCTCTCCCCGCTCGGCCGGAGCGGCCATGTGGAATGCGTCCGACGTGGAGCCGTAGCCGATCACTTCTGCGATGGCTGCTGCGCCGCGCGCCGCGGCGTGGCCCATCTCCTCGAGCACAAGCACCGCGCACCCCTCCGACACGACGAAGCCGTCCCGGGTGGCGTCGAACGGGCGCGAGGCGATGGTCGGGTCGTAGGCGCCGGTGTCGGGGTCGATCGGCGTGCCGAGTGCCTTCATCTGGCCGAAGCCGGCGAACGCGATCGGCACGATCACCGCCTCGGTGCCGGCCCCCAGCATCAGGTCGGCCTGGCCGCGGACGATCGTCTCCATTGCCTCGCCGATGGCGTGGCCGCCGGTGGCACATGCGCTCACCACGGCCATGTTCGGTCCGCGGATCCCGTACTGGATGGCGACCATGCCCGAGGCCGCGTCCGGGATCATGTGCGGCAGCAGGAAGGGAGAGACGCGGCCCGGGCCGCGCTCGCGCAGGGTGGCGATGCCGTCGGAGATCATCCCGATCCCGCCGATGGCGGTGCCGACGATCATCCCGAAACGGTCCGGATCGGCCTGCCGCGTGTCGAGCATCCCATCCGCGTCGAGCAGGCCGGCGTCGCGCAGCGCCTCGCCGGCGGCCGCCACCGCGAAGTGCGTGTTGCGGTCGTGCCGCCGCGCAT
Organism: Candidatus Limnocylindria bacterium; assembly: GCA_041495495.1. GTDB lineage: Bacteria > Chloroflexota > Limnocylindria > QHBO01 > QHBO01 > CF-167. Next base: position 7,061 of record JBGQCU010000001.1, on the reverse strand, counting down.
CCTTGGCGTCCATGTACTGCGTCGCGTCGAAGCCCTTCACCTCGCCCGCGACGTGGATCTCGTAGTCGGTCGTGTCGAAGAGCGTGATATCAGCCACGCCGGAGCGGCCGGCGACCAGGGCATCCCAGGACGCCGCAGCCCCGATTCCGACCGGTGAGACGACACCGATGCCGGTGACGACCACCCGTCGCGCGGTCACGCAGGCGCCTCGACCGAGCCGGGCAGCCACAGCCCGCCGGCGCCGGGAGCGTCGAGCGCGTGCGTGCGCACGTCCGGCGCGATCCGCTTGATCAACCCGCTGAGCACGCGCCCGGGCCCGATCTCGACGAAGTCGGTGACGCCATCGGCCACCATGCGGCGGATCGTCTCGGTCCACTGCACGCCGTGCACCAGGTGCTCGGACAGCTCCCGGCGCAGGCCGTCGGCGGTTCGGATCACGGTCGCGTGCACATTGCCCAGCATCGGCACGCGCGGCTCCCGGAACGGCACCTTGGCCAGGATCTGGCTGAACTCGTCGCGCGCACGGCGCATCAACGGGGAGTGGCTGGCCACGCTCACCGTCAGGCGAACGGCCTTGCGGGCCCCGACGGTCTTGCTCATCTCGAGGGCAAAGGCGAGGGCGGGGATCACCCCGGAGAGCACGATCTGGCCCGGCGCGTTGGCGTTGGCGACGCCGATCTCGCCGTGCTCGCGCGCCGCGTCCACGATCTCGTGCACCTGCTCGTCGGACAGGCCGATGATGGCCCCCATGCCCCCCTCGATGCCCCGCTCCTGCATGATCCGACCGCGCTCACGGACGAGCGCAATCGCCGTCTCGAAGTCGATCGCATCGGCCGCCACCGCGGCGGCGTACTGACCCGCCGAATGACCCGCCACCCGCAGCGGGGCCAGTTCGACGCCAGCCTCGCGCGCTTCGGCGCGCATCGCCTCCAGGTAGGCCACGCTCGTCGCCAGGATTGCCGGCTGCGCGTTCACCGTCAGGTCGAGCTCCTCGGCAGGACCCTGGGCGATCAGGCGCGACAGCGGAAAGCCAAGCGCCGCATCGGCGCGCTCCATCACGGCCGCCGCGGCCGGCGAGCGCTCGAGCAGGGCCGTGCCCATGCCCACGTATTGCGAGCCCTGACCGGGGAACACGAAGGCGAGCGCGCGCGCCTCGGGCTCCTGATCGGTCGGATCGGTGTTGTCGGTCTGGTCGGTCATCCACAATCAAGGTGGTCGGTTGGATCGGCCGCGAGTATAGCCGAGCACCTTTGAAGTGCCGCTCAGCCGTGCTCAGCGGCGCCCACGAATCGGCTCACCACCCGGTGCAGCACCGGCAGCCCAAAGCGCAGGGCGCTCACCGGCACACGCTCGTCGTGCCCGTGGAAGAGCGACAGGAACGGGGTGTCGGCGCCAAGGCGCAGCGGGGCGAAGCCATAGGTGGGGATCCCAAGCGTGGCCAGCGCCTTGGCGTCGGTGCCCGGGGTGATCATCATCGGGGCGACCCGGGCGCCGGGGTCGGCGGCCAGCAGCGCGTCGCGCATGAGGTCCACGATCGGCGCGTCGCTGCCGGCCTCGATGGGAGGCAGGACGATCACCGGCTCGACCCGGGCCAGGCTGCCGACAGTCGCCTGCAGCTCGGCCAGCAGGGCCTGCTGGTCGGTGCCGGGCAGCGTGCGCACGTCGATCTGCGCCTCGCCGCTGCCGGGAATCACGTTCATCTTCTTCCCCGCCTGCATCACGGTCGTGGTGACGGTGTCGCGCAGCATGGCTGCAAGGGATCGACGCAGGACCTGGTCCTCGACCGCCTCCTCCAGGGCGGCAAGGGCACCGCGCTCGTCGCCGGCACGCACCCGTTCCGCAACCGATTCGAGGCCCAGGGCCGCCAGGAAGGCGCCGACCACCGGCGTGATCCTGAGCGGATGCGGCGCCGCGGCAAGGCGGGTCACCGCCTCGGCCAGCTTCAGCGCCGCGTTATCGGGGTGCGGCATCGAGCCGTGGCCGGTGGTGCCGGTGGAGCGCATCCGGGTCCAGACGATCCCCTTCTCGGCAACCTGGATGCCGTACACGCGCCGGCCGCCGATGCTCATGGAGTAGCCGCCGACCTCGTTCAGCGCGACCGCGGCGCGCTGCCCGGCCGCGTCGCTGAAGAGGTCGGGACGCTCGGCCGCCCAGTGGCCGGCACCGTACACGGCGCCCGCCTCCTCGTCCGAGACCGCGGCGAAGATCACCTCGCGGCGCCGTTCGCCGCCGGCGCGTGCCAGCGCCAGCATCACGCAGAGCTCCATCGCCACCATGTTCTTCATGTCGACCGCGCCGCGGCCCCAGACCACTCCGTCGATCAGCTCCGCGCCGAATGGGTCGTGGCTCCATGACTCGACGTCGACGGGGACCACGTCCACGTGGGAGAGCAGCACGATCGGTGGGTCGGGATCCCGCACCGTCGCGGGCAGGCGGGCGAAGCACGAGCCGCGGCCGGGCAACGTCTCCAGCACCTCGGCCGCCACCCCTGCCGAGGTGAGCACCTCGGCGCAGTAGGCCGCCGCCGCGGTCTCCCCGCCGACCGAATCCCGCCCGGCGGCGCCGTCGGCCAGGCCCGGCGGATTGATGCTCGGAATACGAATCAGCGCACGCAGGTGCTCGACGCACTCGCCCGTGGCGCGCTCCCAGTCGACGGCCGGCAGGGGGTCAGCCATCCGACATCAACGGTAGCTCTGCGCGGGCGACTGGCCGCCGTCACGCAGTGGCCGCCGCGCCGCCGCGTGCGCATCGGCGAGGCGGGCATGCACCAGCCGCCCGAGCGGCCATTCGGCGATGAGCAGCAGCAGCGCCGCGCCGAGCAGCACCGGCAGCTGCCAGGCCGTCCCCATGATCACCAGCGCGCTGAGGAAGAAGGCCTCGATCGCGATGCGTGTGCCGAGCGCGAGGCGCAGCTCCAGGATCGCCAGCCCGGCGCCGTCGGGCTGGATGCGATCGCGGCCCCAGACCCCCCAGGCCGATATGGCGAGGAAGCCGGCCAGCGCCACTCCGAAGAGCCACAGCCCTCCGCCAAGGTGGGGATCGACCATCGGCCGCAGGATCGCGAATGGCATCAGCCCGGCCAGAAGGAGGACCCAGGAGGGGATCGGCACGACCAGCTGGAGCCACTCCAGGATGGGCCGCCCGTCCGACGCATCCCGCAGCCAGCGGGTCATGGCGCTGAAGCTGAGCGTCACGAACAGCCAGGCGTAGAAGTTGCCGGCCGGCACGCCGAACCAGCCGGCGGTCGGCGCGATGCCCCGCCACGTCCAGAGGCCGATCCGGATGGCGATCGCGTCGAAGGCCAGGTCGAGGCTGATGGCGAGCACCGCATCGACGAACGGCGCATAGCGGCGGCGAACGCCGAGCGCATCGGTCAGGCGCATGGCCCCCGCGATGATCAGGGCCCAGGTCAGGCCGATGACGACCGGCGCGCGGTCGATGGTCAGAATCCAGTCGCTCGAATAGTGGTAGGTCTCGAAGACGAGCTGGTCGCCCTCCTCCAGCAGGATCCCGAACGCGGCCGCGGAGACCAGCTCAAGGAACGGAAGGCGGCCGCGCCGCAGCGCCGACAGAGCCGCGCCTACGAAGAAGAGGGCGGCGGATACCTCCAGCAGGAGGTAGAGCGGGTTCATGGCTCCGATGATACGGGGCCACGAGGATCGAAGGTCAACGCGCGTCTGGGGGCCTGCCTTCGGCAGGGTATTCGCCCGCAGCCGGTCGTAGAATGCCGCGGTGACCACCCAGGTGACCTCCGACACGGTACCGATCTACCTCGCCGGCGAGTTCGTTCGCGCTGGGACGCCGCTCGAGGTTCGCGACCCGGCGACCGGCGAGCTGGTGGCGACCACCTGGCAGGCCGGCCCCCAGGAGCTGGAGCGGGCCACCGCCGCCGCGGTCGATGCGTTCGCCGCGACGCGCCGCCTGGCCAGCTTCGAGCGACGGGACGCCCTGGCGCACGTGGCCGAGCGGATCAGCCAGGACGCCGACGAGCTGGCGGAGCTGCTCACCCGCGAGTCCGGAAAGCCGATCCGAGACGCGAAGGGCGAGGTCGGGCGCGGGGCGCTCACCTTCCGGACCGCGGCCGAGGAGGCGCTGCGCATCAACGGGGAGTGGCTCCCCCTCGACTGGAGTGCCGCCAATCGCGGCCGCAGCGGGATCGTGCGCCGCTACCCGATCGGTCCGGTGGCGGGCATCAGCCCGTTCAACTTCCCGCTCAACCTGGCGGCGCACAAGGTGGCGCCGGCGATCGCCGCCGGGTGCAGCATCGTGCTCAAGCCGCCGTCCAAGGACCCACTTGTCATGCTGCGGGTGGCGGGCTACCTGGCCGAGACGAGCCTGCCCAAGGGGGCCGTCTCGATCCTGCCCATGGACCGTCCGACCGGCGATCGGATGGTCGCGGACGATCGATTCAAGCTGCTCAGCTTCACGGGCTCCCCATCGGTCGGCTGGAGAATGAAGGCCGATGCCGGCAAGAAGAAGGTCGTCCTGGAGCTGGGCGGCAACGCCGGGGCGATCGTGGACGAGACCGCCGACCTGGACTGGGCGGTGGCGCGTCTGGCGTTTGGCGCCTTTGCCTATGCGGGGCAGGTCTGCATCAGCGTCCAGCGCATCTACGTGGTCGAATCGGTCTTCGCCGAGTTCCAGCGTCGCTTCGTCGACAGGGTGCGGCAGCTGCACGTGGGCAGCCCGCTCGATCCGGCCACCGATCTCGGCCCGATGGTCGACGCCAGGGCCGTCGCTCGCACGCACGCCTGGGTCGGTGAGGCGCTGGCGCGCGGAGCGCGAGCCCTCACCGGCGGCGAGCCGGATGGGCTCTTCTATCCCCCCACCGTGCTCGTCGACGTGCCAAAGGATGCGCGGGTCTGCGGCGAGGAGGTCTTCGCCCCGGTGGTCAACCTCTTCGCGGTGCCCGACTTCGCGGCTGCGGTGGCCGAGCTCAACGACAGCCGCTTCGGCCTGCAGTGCGGGGTCTTCACCAACGACCTGGAGCGGACGCTGCTCGCCCACGACGAGCTGGAGGTCGGCGGTGTGATCGTCAACGACGTGCCGACCTGGCGGACCGACTCCATGCCATACGGCGGCGTGAAGGACTCGGGGATCGGGCGCGAGGGGCTGCGCTGGTCGATCGAGGACATGACCGAGCCGCGCCTGCTGGCATTCGCGCGGCCGCTGTAGGCAGGTCATGACCGATCTGGCCGCCGCGCCGGCCGGCCGCGCCCTCCGTTACGCGCGCGTGCTGCCGGCGAGCGAGCTGCGCGACGGCGAGCTGATCCCGGTCGAGATTGACGGCCGGCCGGTGGTCCTGGTGCGGCATCGCGGTGCCTTCTATGCGGTCCAGAACAACTGCTCGCACAAGGACTTCCCCCTCTCCGAGGCGGGCTTCGACCCGCGCGACGAGGTGCTGGTCTGCGCCTGGCATGGTGGCTGCTTCGACATCCGCAGCGGTGCGGCGGTGGTGCCACCCGCCAGCGAGCCGGTCGAGATCTTCCCGGTACGGGTCAGCGCCGATGGCTGGGTCGAGATCGGCCTGTCCGGCAGCCTCTCGGCCTGAACGGCTGACCGATGTCGCTCGAGGCGCTCCCCTTCGTCAACTGGATCTTCTGGGCGACGCTCACCGCCGGGACGTCGCTGGTGGTCGGCGGCACCGAGCTGCTTGGAGGGACGACCCGCGGCTATCGGCTCTTCATGGCCGGGCTCCTTGCCGTCTGCGCGGGAATCCTGCTCGTGTCGGAGCTGAACCTCGTGCCGACGCCGGCAGTCGAGGCCACGTTCGGCCTTCGCCGGGGTCTGATCTGGGTCGTCGGCGGCCTCACCGCGGCATACCTGGTCGCCTCGATCGCCCGGCTGCCACGCAGTGGGCTGGCGGTGGCCGCCGGAACCGCCGGGATCGTGGCGCTCGCCGCCCTGGCCGCCGCCGGCGGGACGCTCTCCGCGCCGCTCTTCACGGCCCAGCTGATCCTGGTCTCCCTGTCGCTCGGTGCGGTCACCGCGGCCATGCTGCTCGGCCACTGGTACCTGGTCACACCCAGGCTGTCGCCCGACCCGCTGCGGCGAATGATGTGGCTCCTGCTCGGCGCGCTCGTGCTCCAGGCGCTCACCTTCGCCCTGGCACTCATCGCGATCAGCTCGGGCCCGCTTGGCGGACCGATCGGCTGGCTCACCTGGCTGCGCCTGGTGGTTGGCATCCTGCTGCCGATCGGGATCACGATCCTGGCCCTGCTGGCGAGTAGCGCCGCGTCGCTGCAGGCCAGCACCGGCCTGCTCTACATCGGTATGGCGCTGGTGATGGCGGGCTCGATCGCGGGGGCCAGCCTCGCCTACCTGACCGGCGTCCCGGTCTGAGCCCGCCGATGCAGGTCACCGTCCGCTGCTTCGCCACTCTCCGCGAGCTGGCTGCCGACCGCACCCAGCTCACACTGCCCGCAGGTGCCGATATCGCCGACGCGTGGTCGACCCTCACCACGACGTACCCCGGCCTGGTGCCCCACCGGCCATTCGTGCGACCCGCGCGGAACGGTGCCTATGCCGCGTGGGAGGTGCCGCTGGCCGACGGCGACCGGCTCGCCTTCCTGCCCCCGGTGAGCGGTGGCGGTCCGAGTGGCCTGACTGACGCAGCGATCGACGTCGCGGCGCTTGAGGCGGCGGTCGCCGGCAGGGGCGACGGCGCGCTCGTCACCTTCGTGGGCCGGGCCCGAGACCGAGCCGATGACGGACGCGCGGTCCTGGAGCTCGAGTACGAGGCCTACCCGGAGATGGCCGGCGCGGTGCTGTCGGCGATCGTCGCCGAGGCGCAGGAGCGTTGGGGCGGTAGCAGCGTGGCGGTCGTGCACCGGGTCGGGGTTGTCCCGATCGGTGAGGCGGCGGTGGCGATCGTGACGGCCGCACCGCATCGCTCCGACGCGTACGAGGCGAATCGATACGTGATCGAGGCGATCAAGGAGCGGCTGCCGATCTGGAAGCGCGAGCGTTTTGCCGACGGCATCGAGTGGAAGCGCCCCGGCGCCTAGCGCCGCTCGGGGCGAGGGCCCTCAGATCGGCGGCTGGCGGACCTCCACCGGCCT